>JAYUSF010000274.1:0-12572 GCA_043755815.1 Verrucomicrobiota bacterium | reverse complement strand
TCGCCGGCATTACCCGGGGCAGGTTCAACGGGTCTTCCGGCCGGCCGGAACTCTCAGCCCGCCAAACCGGGCTCCCCGAACGCTCCAGAGGATGGACTTCGGTGCCGGCGGGTCAAGGCGGGGGACTTACCGCGGGCCATGTTCTGATCGGAATCTGGAAGGCAGGAACGTCGGAAGAAATCCTCCCGTTCCCGTCAGCTTGCCTCCAAGATCGGGACCCTGCCGCCTGACCCTGGGAAGGCACATGAACGCAGATGATCCGGTATCAGCGCGGGCGGCCCTCCTGCTTGGCAAACCACGCCTTTGCCTCAGCGTTGGCCGTGTGTCGCCAGAGAAAGTCCACGATGGGCGTCGAGTCATCAAGGCCGTGCGGGTGATGCTTCACCCCGGACTTGGGGATCAGCGTGATGCTGCCCCCTAGCTTCGGATACCGTTCGGCGATGAGGCCGGTGTTTTCCTCCCACGGGACCACTTCGTCCGCGTCTCCAAAGACGTGGAGCAGGGGAACCTTGGCGGCGGCGAGGGGCGCGAGGTTGTCCACCGGGTTCTTGGAATAGGCGAGAGCCTCGGCCTCCGATTTGAATCCGTAGCCGTCCATCACCAACTGCCAATCACGTTTGCTGCCGGGGCCTTTGCCCTTGCCGCCCGGCCAACTCCGGAAGTCGCACACCGGGGCGTCGCCGTAGAGGCAGGCGACCTGGTTGGGATTCGCGGTCGCCCAGTTGTAACAATATAGGCCGCCGCGGCTGAGACCGACGAGCGCCACCTTGGGTGCAAAGCCGAATTTGGCGGTCAGTTTGGCATAGAGGGCATCCCAATGACGCACCGCGGCCGGCGAACCGAGCATGTCGGGCACAGAGAGGTAGACGACGTGGAATCCACGGCCGAGCAGCGCGACGTCCGGGGCCGGCTTGTGTCCGAAAAACTCGCCGTGCCAGACCCAGGGCCGGCCCGGCGCTTCCACCTTTGGCGCGATGACCATAACCGACTTGCCGCCGACTTCGAAGTCGTAGCGGTCGAAGCCAGACCACGCCGACTTCGGGCCGGGAAATGGCTCGGCGGCTTGCCCCCGAGTCCAGGCGATGAGCCAGCACGCGAGGGAGAGTGCGGTGAGACGAACCAGCCGGGAACGCATGGCCAAGGCTCGGCCGAAGTGGCTCCGCCAGTCAAACGTCGGTGTTGACCGGGGTAAGTCGGGAACCGGTCCGGTCCCAGGTTTGGAAGCCCGGGGACGACGCTCCCGGGTTTTCGAGCCGCAGGACGCCATCAAATTGGAACAAAAATTGTCCGGCAATCGGCAAGGGACTTGCATAGGGTGGCGCGCATCGGCCCTACCGTGCTCGTGTCCCGGCGATGAAGTCCATCCTCCCGGATAACCCGCGACGATTTGGGCATTCTCAGGCTAGATGAAGTTGTTATCCCTCCTCCTTGTGGCCGGCGCGGCTTGGTTCCGTGTCACGGCCGACATCACGGTTGCCACTCCGGTCAATCCACCCATTCCGGTCCAATATGCCGCGCTGGCGTCCACGCCGCCGTTGCCGGGGCCGGATCTGGATCGCGACGGGCTGTCGGACTTGCAGGAGCTTCGGATCGGGACCGACCCGACGAAGGCCGACACGGATGGCGACGGTTTCAGCGACGGTCAGGAATACAACCTGCGCACCAATCCGCTGGCGGCCAACGAGACCCCGCTCTTCCTCCTGAGCACGAACCTCCATCAGCATCTGCTGGGCGAAACGCTGATCATCCGGCCCTCGTTGCTGACGAACTTCATCGTCGTCACCAACATTTCGGTCACGAACATCCCTCCGGTCTACGACGGGACGCCGGTTGACAGTGATGGCGACGGCACGCCGGACAGTTGCGATGTGGACGGTGATGGGGTGGCCGACACTTCTGAGCTGTGCCCGATCACGACGCCCGGTTCGACCAGGACCAACATCACGGTCATCACCAACCACGTTCAGTTCCAGTGGTTTGCGGGCACCAACGCCTTGCCGACACAGACGAACGCGAACCTCGTGCTGCTGAAGGTGGGGGTGGCGGATGCGGCCGCCTATCATTTGGAAGCTTCGCTGCTTACCTCTGCCCAAACCAGTGATGACGTGCCGGTGCAGGTGCTGCCGCTCGCCCCCAGGTTAAAACTGCCGGTCGCGGGCAAGGTGCTGGCCTGGGGCGGCAACCTGTCGGGCCAGACCAATGTGCCTCCGGATTTGACCAACGTCATCCAGGTGGCCTCCGGGTTCCTTCACTCGGTGGCCTTGCGGGCGGATGGAACCGTTTCGGCGTGGGGCGACAGCGGTCTTGGGCAGACCGAAGTGCGGCGCGATGCCGCCGGAATCTCCGCGATCGCGACGGGTGCCGCGCACGTGCTGGCGTTGCGGACGAACGGCACCGTGATGGCATGGGGTGCCAACCAGTATGGACAGGCGACCCCTCCGCCCGGATTGAGCAACGTGGTGGCCATCGCCGCGGGCTACTTCCACTCCGTGGCGGTCCTGGCCAACGGATCGGTCGTGAGCTGGGGCGACAATGCTTTTGGCCAGACCAATGTTCCCGCCAACCTGCCACCGGTGACCAAGGTTTCGGGCGGCATGTTCCACACGCTGGCGCTGACGGCTGACGGCACGGTGGTCTGCTGGGGTGCCGACAACTTCGGCCAAAGCACTCCGCCGGCGGACCTGGCAGAATTGGTCGATGTCGTCGCCGGGGGCAATCACTCCGTGGCCCTGCGGCGGGATGGCATCGTCTTCACTTGGGGCAGCGGTTCGGTCGGGCAAGTCACCATTCCCGCCAACCTGCCAAAGGCGGTTCAGATCGGAGCGGGCATCCACTTCACCGCCGTGGTCACCCACGAACGAAAGCTCGTCCTCTGGGGCGACAACACTTTGACCACCGCGCCCGCGATTGAAAACCCTTATGGCCTTGCCGGCGGCTATTATCACGCCCTTGCCATCGACGCTTTCCCCGATTCCGACGGCGACCTGCTGAGCGACCGCTTCGAACAGGCCAACGGGACGAGCCCATCGCAGTTGGATTCCGACCGCGACGGAGCTTTCGACGGGGTTGAGGTCCGCGGTGGATCCGATCCGACCCGGGCGGACACCGACGGTGACGGACTCCTGGACGTGCAGGAACTGACCTATGGTTTTGATCCGAGGGTGGCTACCGAGGCTCCCGCCGGTTCGCTAACGGCCTCGCCCGCGGTCGAAATCGAACTCTTTTCCTCCGGCCGCACCGCGTTTCAGTTGCAAGGCTCCGCCGACGGTTCGACCTGGACCAACCTGGCCGGGCAATTCATCCCCCGGCGCGGCATCACGCGCTTCCTCACCAACGCCGCTCCCGACGTGAAGCACTACCGGCTGCTCCCGGTCGCGCAGTCCAATGGTCTGCCGCTGCCGGAAAGCGGTCCGCCCGAGCCGGTGGTGATTGGAACTGTGCGCGCCCTCGGCGCCGGCAACCTTGGCCAACTCGATTTCCCGGCCACACTGGCCAACGTGGTCCGGGTTTCCGCCGGGGTCTGGCACACATTGGCCATTAAAGACGACGGTTCGGTCTTCGCCTGGGGACTCAATTCCGCCGGGCAATGCGATGTGCCGGCCGAACTGGGCGAGGTGATCGGCATCGCGGGTGGTGGGCTTCACTCGCTCGCGATCCGGCCGACGGGCGCCGTGGTCGGCTGGGGCAGCAATGCCTACGGCCAGCTCGACGTGCCGAATCTCGATGCCCCGGCCATCGAGGTCGCGGCGGGCGGCAGCCACAGCTTGGCCTTGTTGAATGACGGCAAGGTCGTGGCTTGGGGTGCCAACGAGGCGGGCCAAACCGACGTCCCGGCCGGACTGGCCAATGTGACTGCCATCGCCGCAGGACGCTTCCATTCCGTCGCCCTCCGCGAAAACGGGACCGTCGTGTGCTGGGGTGATGACCGTTTCGGGCAGGTCCGGGTGCCGGCCAATCTGCCGCCGGTCGCCGCGATTGCCGCCGGTTACGGCCACACGGTTGCCGTGATGCGCGACGGCGGGTTGGTGTGTTGGGGCAACAATTCGGAGGGCCAGTGCACGGTGCCTCCCGGTCTGTCCGGCGTCAGCGCGGTCTTTGCGGGCAACAACCTGACGGTGGCTCGCTCTGCCGATGGCCGTTTCGTCGTCTTGGGTCTCAACGCGGAAAGCCTTTCGACCCAGTTAAACGCCTTCGGCGCGACGGCTTCGTTCACGGTCGGCGGCGATCATCTGGTTTCGGTAAATCTCCCGTTGGATGCCGACCTCGATGGGGTGGACGACGCCTACGAACGAATCTTGGGCAGCAGCACTGAGAGTTCGGACACGGACGGCGATGGGCTCGACGACCAGACGGAAATCTTGGCGGGCTTCAGTCCGACGAAGGCGACGGAATCTCCCAATGGCACGGTCAGGACTTACGTCGCGCTGCAGCTCCGGTTCTTCACCCTCGCCAGGCAGACCTATCGGCTTGAGCGCAGCACGGATTTCGCCACCTGGCGGACCGAAGGAGCGTTGCGTCCGTCCGCCCAGTTCTCCGACCGGAACGGCTTTACCGAGGTGCTCGTGAGTCTGCGCAACCGTGACGCCCAAGTGTGGCGGCTGCTGAAGGTGGACCTGTTGGCGGCACCGTGAGCTTGCCCCCAAACTAAATTGCGCCCGCTGTCGCAAGCCCCCAGGCGACAGCGGGCTTTTTGTTGCGTGAGCCGGGCGATCCCGCCCGCTAGGGTCACGCCGTGAAGACGTTCAGGACTCCGGCGGCAATGCAGCGGGCGGCACTCCGTTGGCGCCGCGAAGGCAGCCGCATCGGTTTCGTGCCAACGATGGGTTACCTGCACGAAGGCCACCTGAGCCTGGTCCGGGAGGCGCGCCGGCGGGTGGGGCCGAAGGGCCGGGTCGTGCTCAGCATCTACGTCAATCCGACGCAGTTCGCACCGACCGAGGATCTCGCCAAATACCCGCGCAACCTGAAGCGCGATTATGCCCTGTGCCGGACGGAGGGCGTCGACGCGGTGTTTCTTCCCTCCGATGCGGTGATGTATCCCGGCAAGGCGGAAGGGCGCTATTCCACTTATGTCGTCGAGGAATGCCTGGCCCAGGGGCTGGAAGGCATTTCGCGGCCCACTCACTTCCGGGGCGTGACGACCATCGTCGCGAAACTCTTCAACTGCGTGCTGCCCGAGGTCGCGATCTTCGGCGCCAAGGACTGGCAGCAGGCGTCGGTGATCCGGCGAATGACCGAGGATCTGAACTTCCCGGTGAAGATCGTAGTCGCCCCCACCTTGCGGGAAGCTGACGGACTCGCGATGAGCTCCCGCAACACCTACCTGAACGCCGACGAACGGGTGCAAGGCCTGATCCTTTTCCAGGCCATTGCGGCCTGCCGCGGCGTCGTCAAACGGGCACCCGTGAAGGTGGTGGAACTGAAACGCGCCGTGGCGCGAATGGTGAAGACGCGACCCGCGGCCCGCTTGGATTACGTCGAGTTCTTCGATTCCAAAACCCTTGAGCCCGTCCGCGAAGCGAGCCGCGGGACGCATATGTCGCTCGCGGTTTTTGTGGGCAGGACTCGCCTCATCGACAACGGCCGACTTTGAACTGGCTCCCAAGGTGAACGCGCCACCGAATGTCCTCGAACTGCCCGCCTGGTTTCATCTGGGCGCGACGTTCGTCTTTGCGGTGACCGGTGCCATCGCGGCGATCCGCCGACACTACGACGTGGTGGGCGTCTTTGCCCTCGCACTGGTGACAGGCATCGGCGGAACGCTGCTGCGCGATGGCCTGTTCCTACGGCAGGGGCTCCCGATGGTGCTGACCGACTGGCGATACCTTCCGCTGATCGGAGCCGGTTGCGCGGCGGGCTATCTCTTCGGCCGGCGGCTGGACCGCTTCAACCTCGCCTTCAGCACCATCGACGCGCTGGGGTTGGCCGCCTACGGCGTCATCGGCGCACGCCTGTCGCTGGCCGCCGGTCTGAGCGCGCCGGCGGCCGTGCTGGTCGGTGTCGTCAATGCGACGGGCGGCGGCGTGGTCCGGGACATCCTCACCCGCGAGGAACCGCTCATGTTCAGAGCCGGTCAATTCTATGTGCTCGCCACCGTGGCCGGCACTGCGCTGTTCGTGGCCCTGCACACCCAGTTCGGCGTCGGCCTTGAAGCCGCCGCGGCCTGGGGCTTGGCGGTGACGTTCCTCTTGCGGGTGTTGGCGATCCAATACGACTGGCGCACCTCGCCCTTGCGCTGGGATTCGGAAACGGCGCCACCCCCGCGCTGATTGGGGCGATGGGACGGGGCATTGCTTGAACTTTGGCGGAACCACCCGCCACACTGCGCGTGTTGCCCATGAAACTCCTTAATGCCGCGCTCTCCCTGTTTGCCTGTGCCATGACCGCCTCCGCCGAAATCAAGGAACCGATCCCGCTGTGGCCGAACGGCGCGCCCGGGGCCTTGGGAACGGGCACCAACGACGTTCCGACCGTCACGCCGTATCTTCCCGATCCGGCCAAGGCGACGGGCGCCGCGATCGTGGTCTGTCCCGGCGGCGGCTACGGCGGGTTGGCCCCGCACGAGGGCAACGACTACGCCCTCTTCCTGAACCGCGAAGGTGTTGCCTGTTTCGTGCTCAAATACCGGCTCGGTTCGCACGGCTACCGGCATCCCGCGATGCTGAACGACGCCGCCCGGGCGGTGCGCTGGGTGCGGTCCAACGCCGCGGCCTACGGCCTCGACGTTAAGCGGGTCGGCATCATGGGCAGCAGCGCCGGCGGCCATCTCACCTCGACGCTGCTGACCCACTTTGACCTCGGCAATCCGCAGGCGACCGACGCGGTGGAACGGCACAGTTCGCGGCCCGACCTTGGCATCCTGTGCTATCCGGTGATCACGATGGAAGCGTTTGGCCACGCCGGTTCGCGGAGGAACCTGCTCGGTGAATTCCCTACGGCGGAACAGGTGCAACTGCTTTCCAACGAGAAGCAGGTGTCGCCGGGAACTCCGCCCGCGTTCATCTGGCACACGTTTGAGGACCAGGCCGTGCCGGTGCGCAATTCGTTGGAATTCGCCTCGGCCCTGGAGCGCCACGGCGTTCCGTTCGACCTGCACATCTACAAGCAGGGCCGCCACGGCATCGGCCTGGCCGCGAAGGCGCCCGAGTTTGAGAACCCACATCCCTGGGCGAGGGACCTCATCTTCTGGCTGAAAGCGCAGGGCTTTGTGAAATAGGGGGCCACCGTCGGTGCCGGCCCAGAGTGCTGTCAGCATCCCGACGGCAGGGAACACGGCTGACTACAAACCGAAGGTGTGAAATACCCCCCGGTGGTCGCCGCCCCATCGCTCTGCGCCGGCGGTCGAAGCCCGATGCCAAGGCGTTCGGGTGGCCGCACGGCGGCCAAGCCTGCGGTGGTAAAAGCTGACCGGCGGGAGAACTTCAACCCCTTGGCGGGCGGGCGGTCAGGGACTGCCGGCAAGATGCCGGCAGCACTTTGCTGGCTACGATTCCGCAAACGGCGTCCAGATCCGGTCGCTGACCGGTTGGAGTTCAGGTTTGGAGGCGAGAACTCCGCTGGCTTTCTCCTGCCTTCCTGTCTTCCCGTTTCAACTCGGGATCCTGCCGCAACTTTCGCACAGTTGCCGGGTTGCGGTTCGTGGCTTACCACTCCGCGACCTTATGGCCGCTGAGCCCATCGTCGTCATCCGCGACCTCTCCAAAATCTACCGGCAGGGCGACATCGACGTCACCGCCTTGGCCGGAGTCTCGCTTGACATCACACCCGGCGAGTTCGTGGTGCTCATGGGGCCTTCCGGTTCGGGCAAATCCACGCTGCTGCACATCATCGCCGGCATTGACGGAGCCACCAGCGGTTCCGTCAAGGTCCAGGGCATCGAGGTGGCCAACCTGAACGAATCGCAGTTGGCGGACTGGCGGAACCAGAACGTCGGCTTCGTCTTCCAGAGCTTCAACCTGATCCCCGTGCTGACCGCCGCCGAGAACGTGGAACTGCCCCTGTTGCTCACCGCATTGAACCGGCAACAGCGTCGCCTGCAGGTCCAGACCGCGCTCGAACTGGTGGGGCTTGCGGACCGGGGGCACCACCGGCCCGATCAGATGTCCGGCGGCCAGCAGCAGCGCGTCGCCATCGCCCGGGCACTCGTCACCGATCCAGCCCTGATCGTCGCGGACGAGCCGACTGGGAACCTGGATGCCAAGTCCGCTTCCGATGTCCTGCACATACTCCAGGGCCTGAGCCGCACCGCCGGCAAGACGGTGATCATGGTCACCCACGACCCGAAGGCGGCCAGCTTCGGCACGCGCAGCCTGCATCTGGAGAAGGGGGAGATCGTTGCCTGATTGCCGATTTGCGAAGTCCGATTTGCGATTGGAGAAGCCCATGAACGCGACTGACCTCAAACAGCGCACCAAGACGTTCGCGTTGCGAATCCTCAAACTGGTGGGCTCATTGCCCAATCGTGTTTCGGCCCGGGTCCTGGCGAACCAGATCGCCCGTTCGGGAACTTCAGTTGCGGCCAACTGCCGGTCCGCTTGCCGCGGTCGTTCCAAAGCGGAGTGCATTGCCAAGCTCGGCATCGCGGAAGAGGAAGCCGATGAAACCGAGCTGTGGCTGGAGCTGATCGAAGGACACGGCCTGTTGTCCGCGAGGAAGCTGGCCGACCTGCGGCGTGAGTCTGGGGAACTGACCGCAATTCTCGCCGCGTCGAGGATCACCGCCTCAGCCAACCTTTCAAGCCGGCGCCAATCGGCCATCGGCCATCGGCCATCGCCAATGCCATGAACCTGGCCACGTTCATCACCAAGAACGCCCTAAGGAACCGCCGTCGCGCGCTGCTGACGGTCATCAGCGTCGCCATTTCGTGCAACCTGCTGGTCACGGTCATGACGCTGCAACGCGAGCTCACCATTCCGCCGGAATCGGAATCGGCCTCGTTGCGCCTCATTGCCCGCAACAAGGTCTCACTGGCCCAGCCGCTGCCGGCCAAGCAGCTGCCCACCATCGAGAAGCTTCCCGGCGTCGTGGCGGTGAGCCCGTTCACGTATTTTGGCGGCACCTTCCGCGACGAGACGATCACGAGCTTCGCCCAGTTCGCCGTGGATCCGGTCCGGTTCCGCGACCTGCTCGTCGAGGGCAAGATCGGGGAGGGCGACTACGACGACTTCATCCGGGACCGCACCTCGTGCTTCGTCGGCAAGGACACCATGGAGCGTTACCAGCTCAAGGTGGGCGACCGGATGAGGTTCACCGGCACGTTTTATCCCACGGACCTGGATTTGAAGATCGCGGCGGTCTACAGCGGCACCGTGGATGACCGCAACGTGTTCTTCCACCACAAGCTGCTCGACGAACTGACCGGTGACCTCGGGACGGTCGGCACCTGGTATGTGCGGGTCGAATCCGCCGCCGCGGCCAACGACGTCATCACCCGCATCGACAAGGCATTCGAGAACAGCTCGGCCGAGGTGCGGACCGAAACCGAGCGGGCGTTCCAGATGAGCTTCATGAGCATGCTGGGCAACGTGAAGATGCTGACCATGTCCATCAGCGCGGTGGTGGTTTTCACGCTGGTGCTGGTCACCGTCAGCACGATGAGCATGGCCATCCGCGAACGCTTCCGGGAACTCGCCGTGCTCAAGGCCATCGGTTTCCAGCGGCGGGAACTCTTCGGCTTCATCCTTGCGGAGAGCTTCGGCCTCGCGGCGCTCGGGGCTCTGGTGGGCATCGGCGGGGCGTGGCTGTTTTGGACGCACGTCAACCTCCAGAAGCTGACCAACGGATTCCTGATCTACTTCGAGGTGACTCCGCGCATCATGGCCACCGGCGGCATCGTCGCCGCGCTCCTCGGCATTCTGGCAGCCATTGGACCGTCGATCTCGGTGGCGCGAACCAGCGTGGTGGAAGGGCTGAAGACGTTGGACTGAGCCATGCCTGTTAACATTTTCGCTCCCCTTGGTTACCTGCTGGTGCTGGCCGCAGGCGGCTCATTGTGCTGGCTGGTCTTCACCACTCTCCGCCATGGCGGCCTGCCGCTGCGTTACAACTTCCGCAACGTTTTCGTCCGCTGGCGCACGACGGCCTTCACCGTTGCGGGAATTGGCGCGGTGGTCGCCGTGTTCGTCCTGTTGCAAGCCCTTGCCCGCGGCATCGAGTCCACCAGCGGCAACACCGGCGATCCCCGCAACATCCTCGTGGTCCGCCGCGGCTCGCAGGCCGAATCCGGAAGCCTGGTTTCCCGGGATCATTTCCGGACGCTCCAGTATTTCGATGAGATCGCCCGCAATGAGGCCGGGGAACCGGTCATCTCGGCCGAACTGATCATGATCGTCTCCGCGCCGCGCCGTGGCGCGAGCGGCGAGGCCAACACGCTGGTCCGTGGTGTCACTCCGCGGGGCATGGAGCTGCGGCCGCAGGTGAAGCTGGTGGACGGCCGGTGGTTCAGCCCGGGACACCGTGAGGTGGTGGTCTCGGACCGCCTCGCGAAGCGTTTCGAGGGCTTTGAACTGGGCGGCACCATCAAGGCTGGGCCCGACCGCCTTTCCGTGGTCGGCCACTTCGATGCCGCCGGCAGCGCCTTCGATTCCGAGGCCTGGATGGACGCCGATGAGTCCCGCTCGCTCTTCGACCGCGAACAGTATTCCAGCATCCTCATCCGCCCGCGCGACGCGGCCGCCGGTGCGTCGTTGATCGCCAAGATTGACCAGGACAAACGACTCTCGCTCCGCGCCGAACGGGAGGTGGACTATTACGCCAAGCAGACGATGACCGCGATGCCCTTCAAGATCCTCGGCGGCATTCTCGGCACGGCCATGTCCATCGGCGCCATCTTCGCCGCCATGAACACCATGTATGCCAACGTCGCCTCCCGCACGCGTGAGGTCGGCACGCTGCGGGTGCTCGGCTATTCGCGCCGGGCGGTGGTGCTGAGCTTCATGCTGGAGGGTGGCCTGTTGTCGTTCGGCGGCGGCTTGTTGGGTTGCGGGGTGTCGCTGCTGCTCGACTACTACGTGCGGGTGCGGGGAATCTTTTTCGGCACGATGGATTTTCAGTCCTTCTCGGAGACGATCTTTCAGTTCCGAGTCTCGCCGGACCTCGTGGTCAAGGGCCTGGTGTTTTCCCTGCTGATTGGATTGATCGGAAGTTTCCTGCCGGCGTTGCGCGCCGCGCGGCTACCGGTGATCTCCGCCCTGAAGTCGGTGTAAGCGAAATCCATTTTCCATGAATGAAGACCAGCTCCAGAAACTTCGCATCGCCTCGGAACAGAAGCGCCGTTCGCGCACGCCGCTCTGGCTCATCTTTGGCGGCGTGCTCGTGGTCACGGGCGTGATCGGTTATTTCGCCGCGCCGCGGGCGACCGATCAGATCCGCTCCGGCCTGACCTCCAGCCGGGAAGAAGCAACGAAGAAGGCGGACCGGGAAATGTTCGATCGCGCCAAGCAATTGGACGCCAAACGCAGCGGCACCAACGGGATGGCCGGTTCCGGAACGCCGGCTTCGGCGGCGGGCGTTCGGATCGAGGGTTCCGTGTTGACGGCGAGCGGTTACATCGTCGCCCGCGAACGCATCGAGATCAGCCCGCGCTTCATGGGCGTCGTAAAGTGGATCGGCGTGAAGAAGGGCGACTCCGTGACCAACGGGCAGACGGTCGTGCTGCTGGATGATTCCGAGAACCGTGCCCGGTTGGCCGAGGTGGACGGTCAGCTCGCCGTCGCCCAGGTGGCCGTAGAGAAAGCCAGGCTGGACCTCCGTCGCAGCGAAGAGCTCGTGGCCCAGAAGGTCGAGATGGCCAAAGTCCTGGACGACGCGCGCCTTGCATTCGCCTCCGCCGAAGCGCAGGTGAAACAGCTCCTCGGCTCGCGCCAACTGATCGAGACCTGGCTCGAATGGTGCGTGATCAGGTCCCCGGTGAATGGCGTGGTGCTGGAGAAGCTGGCCGAAGCCAATGAACTGGTGACCCCGCAGAACTTCGGGGGCACGCGGGGCCCGAGCACCTCGCTCGTGGCCGTCGCCGATCTCAACGACCTTCAGGTGGAGATCGATGTCAGCGAATCCGACCTCGCCAAGATCAGGCTTGGCCAGAAATGCCGCATCAGTCCGGAAGCCTACCGGGACAAGGGCTACGATGGTGTGGTGGCGGAAATCGCGCCCGAAGCAACCCGGGCCAAAGGCACGCTCCAGATCAAGGTTCAGATCCGGAATCCGGACCGCTTCCTGACGCCCGAGCTGAGCGCCAAAGTGGATTTCCTGGGCGGGCGGTAGACCGCCGCGACGCTGACCGGGTCCGAGGATTGAATCTGGAAATCAGGAAGGCAGGAGCTGTTTCAAAGGCCGCCGGCGTCCCGTCTTCCTGTTTTCCTGCCTTCCAAATTCTTTTCCAAGGCCGTCTCCGGGTCGATTGCTGACAGCCCTTGGCTCAATGCGAACGCATCTGAACGCCGCCCCGCTTTCTCCCTCGCTCCGTGAGGCACGAACGGGGAGAGGGTTGGGGAGAGCAACGGTGTTGGTTGGCAAGGGGGTTAAGCGGCTTTTGGAGTGATTTTGGCGGGGGGCTGGGCCTTGGGCTGGAGGAC
>JAYUSF010000273.1:0-12577 GCA_043755815.1 Verrucomicrobiota bacterium | reverse complement strand
CTGGGATTGATTCATGTGTGCCTAGCACGCTAGGCATACGTCTCCCAAAAAACCAGCCCGGAAACTCCAGCGGAAGAATTTGGTCTCACACCCGGAGGACTTCATTCAGCGCCAGGGAACGTCCCCGCAGGGACACACAGATCAGGCCGTTGACGTGTTTCCTTGCCGCCGCCCGTTCGTCAATCGAGAGGATGACGACGGGATGGGGCAGCTCTTCGGTGAAGGGAAACAGGAAGATGTCCCACTGTCTCATGGGTCCACCGTGACTGTCGAATCGCGGCAGAGGCGATCCTCGAACTGCGCCTCGGACGTGTCCCAGTAACAGTCCGCGAAATAGCCGGGAGGACGGAGGGGAACTTCAGGGCTGAGCCGGAGCGTGTCCGCGCCGACGGTGATGAACACCGGCTCACCCCTCAAGGCGTGGCGAGCCGCGTCCGCGAGATGCTCCCGGGCTCGGTCCAAGGTCAGTGTCATCGGGCCGAACCAAAGCACGGCGGCCGGATGCTGGCAAGCGACGCGCGCCTTCACGCGACTTGGCGAAGACGCCTTCGCCGCCGGACGCGCTCCGCTCCGGCGGAGAAACGGCCCCAAAAAGATTTTTGCAAGAACCGGGGCGCGGGCGGCGGTTGATCGGTGATGAGAACAATGATCATGCTCCCGCGATGCCAAGCCGCCCTCGTCCCCACCGCCCGTTCCAGAAGTAGCCGCCGAGGTGACGAGGCGGACCCCCGGGTGCCGAAAGCCTCGGGCATCCGCCTCCTCACGTCGGCGGCTACCACCGCCGGGTCGCTTTTGCACGGGTTCCGCTGGCTGCTCCCGCTGCTGCTCCTGCTCGCGCTGTCCACTGCGGCGCAGGCCCAATTCACTTATACGACCGAAAACGGCCAGATCACGATCACTCGATACGGTGGCTCTGGCGGCGCCGTGACCATCCCCGGCACAATCGCTGGACTGCCCGTCACCATCATCGGGGCCTATGCGTTCTATCAACGCCCCAGCCTGACCAGCGTCACGATCCCCAACAGCGTCACCAGCATCGGGGCTGGGGCGTTTCAAGCATGCACCAGCCTGAGCGCCATTACGGTGGAGGCGCTCAACCCCTCCTATAGCAGTGTGGATGGGGTCTTGTTCAATAAGAGCCAGACCACCCTCTTGCAAGTTCCGGGGGGCAAAGCCGGAGGCTACACGATCCCCAACAGCGTCACTACCATCAGAGGCGGGGCGTTCGCTTCCTGCCGCAGCCTCAACAGCATCACGATCCCCAACGGCGTCACCACCATCGGGGACGCTGCGTTCGCTGGCTGCTGGAGCCTGACCAGCGTTTCGATCCCCAATAGCGTCGCCACCATCGGGGGTGTGGCGTTCTATGAGTGCGCGAGCCTGACCAGCATCACGATCCCCAACGGCGTCTCCAGCATCGGGGACTCGACGTTCGAGTCGTGCTCCAGCCTGACCAGCGTGGCGATTCCCAACAGTGTCGCCACCATTGGGGACCGTGCGTTCTTTGGCTGCAACAGCCTAGCCAGCGTCATCATCCCCAATAGCTTCACCATCATCGGATCCTATGTGTTCGGTGACTGTCGGAGCCTGATGAGCGTGACGATCCCCAACAGCGTCACCAGCATCGGGGAATATGCATTCGGCGGCTGCGCGAGCCTGACGAGCATCACGATCCCGAACAACGTCTCCAGCATCGGAGACGGAGCGTTCGGCGGCTGCACCAACCTGACCAGCGTAGTGATCCCCAACAGTGTCACCACCATGGGAGGGGCGTTCAGGGGCTGCACCAGCTTGACCAACGTTACGATCCCCAACAGCGTCACCAGCATCGGGCCCATGGCGTTCGCTTCCTGCCGCAGCCTCAACAGCGTCACGATTCCCGTCGGTGTCAACAGCATCGAGGGCGGGGCGTTCGCTTACTGCGCCAGCCTGACCGGCGTCACCATCCCCAACAGCGTCACCAGCATCGGGGGCACGATAAATATCGGTGGGGACGGGAATTTCTCGGGCGGGGCGTTCCAAAGCTGCACCAGCCTGACCAGCGTCGCGATCCCCAACAGCGTCACCAGCATCGGGGACGAAGCGTTTTCTCGCTGCACCAGCCTGACTATTGTCACGATCGGCAACGGCGTCACCAGCATCGGAGAGTTGGCGTTCGAGCGCTGCACGAGCCTGACCAACGTCACGATCCCCAAGAGCGTCACCACCATCGGATACAGGGCGTTTGCTGACTGCACCAGCCTGACAGGAGTCTATTTCGAGGGGAACTGCCCCAGCGGAGATTTCTATGGCCTCGAAAATTCCGACGTGGCAATCGTTTATTACCTGCCGGGAACCACGGGCTGGGATGGGACGTTTGGCGGTCGCCCAGCCGTTCTCTGGAATCCACAGGCTCTCCCAATCGAACCCGACTTTGGAGTCGGCGCTGGACGATTCGGATTTACCATCACCGGTCCTGTTGGCGTGGTCATTGTGGTGGAGGCATGCGCGGACCTGGCAAGGGCAGATTGGACTCGGGTGGGAACCAACACTTTGACCGGTGGCTCTTCCTACTTTAGCGATCCGCAGTGGGCGAATTTTCCGAGCCGCATTTATCGCCTGCGCTCGCCGTGAAGAGGAATGCGCCGCTGAAAATCACTTTTCCAGTTTCAATTGCCGAAGCAAGGCGTGGTAGCGGGGCTCGTCTTGGAAATCTTTGAAGACCACGCTGTATTTCGCGCCGAGGGTGAGCGAGCGATGCTCATCAACGGCTTGTTCCAGCCAATCGAGGGCTTGCGGCTTGTGGCCGGCCTGGGCGTGGAGCGTGGCTAGATCATACTGGGAAACGAAGCGTCCGGCAGCGCGGGCTTGCTCGAGGCGGTGAATCAACTCGGTGAAAAACGCGGCGGGGCCTCGCGTGTTAAGGGTTTGTGCGAGCACGGGAAAATCAAGGGCGCGGTCCAGCGCGATGTAGCCATTCATTTCCACATAACGCAGGCGGGCGCGGGCAGATTCGTCAGGGCGGCCCATGGCCCACAAAATCTCGCTGTGAACGAGGTGGAAACTGGGGCGATCAGGCAGAAGGCGGAGGGCCTTCTCGATCTCATTTAAGGCGGGCTCGAACTGGCGTTTTGCGGCGTGAATCTTGGCGCGGAGGCTGTGGGAACCGCCCCACTTGGGGTCATCGCGGCGAACTTGATCCAAGAGGGACTCGGCCTCGTCGAATCGGCCGTAATGGGTCAGGTAGAGGGCAAAATTGTTGCGCAGCGCGGTGAATTTTGGATCCAGCGCAATGGCGCTGCGCATGATGGATTCAGCCTTCGCGAAGTCATAGCTGAGCGCAGCCTCCGCCTCGCCGAGGAAAAAATGCGCGGCAGCGTTCGAAGGCTTCAAGATCACGGCGGTCTCGCAGCAGAGGCGAACGCGCTCCATGGCGGGTTTGGAGGGGATGAACCCGAGGTAGGCCGCTGAATTGAGACTGCTGGCGAGAGTGACCCAGGCGCCGGAGTAGTTGGGATCCAACACCAGGGCGCGTTCCAGCTCCTGGATGGCGTTGGAATAGCCAATCGCGGTAAACGTGCTGACCATTTGGCTGGCGCGCTCCACCGCCTCCCACGCGACCACGTTCGTGGTCCCGGATTTCTCAAAGGGACTGGCGTTCAGGCGGGTGAGGGCGGCGCGGCGGTCGCGTTCGTTCCTGATGAGCACGAAGGCGAGGGCCACGAGCGCAAGGGCCGCCGCCATCTTCCAGGTCCACGTCCAGCCGCGTTGAAGCGAGTGGCGGCGCTTCACGGATTTGCCGGCATCGAGATGTTCGAGGTCGGCGAGCAGGGCGGCGGCGGTCGGGTAGCGGTCGCGTGGGCTGGCCTGGCAGGCGCGGTGGATGATGGCGCTGAACTCGAGCCAGCGCTGACGCTCTGGGTCGGGCCGGGTGGCGAGGTCGGCGGGCGGTTCCGGGAAGTCGCGGTGGCTTTTGCCCGTGCTGAGCACGTAGAGCACGATGCCGAGGCTGTAGAGATCGGCCTGCGGCGTGCCCGGGCCTTCGGGCGGGATGAAGCCTTCGGTGCCCACGAACGAGCGGTCCTGCCCCACGCCCTTCGCCGTCGCCACGAGGCCCACGTCGGCGAGCTTGGGCACGCCGTCCACGAAGATGATGTTCGACGGTTTGATGTCGCGGTGGACGAGGCCGTGCCGGTGCAGTTCCGCCAGCGCGCCGGCGAGCGTCCGCGCGATGCGCAGGCACTCGTCGAGCGAGCGCGGGCCGCGGAGGGTCTGGGGAGAGTAATCAGTGCTCAGTAGGTCAGTATTCAGTGGGGAACCAGGCGTCGCGGGGGCCGCCGGTGTCGGGGACTGATTACTGTTTACTGAACACTGATCACTTCCCCGCGGCTCCGCCGTGTCCGCCAGCTCCATCACGTAGTAGAACCAGCCTTCGGCGTCGTTGCGGCCGACTTGGAGGAGATCCACGAAGCCCTCATGGGTGCGGGAGAGCGGCTCGAACTTCTGGAGGCCGGCGAACTCGCGCTCGAAGGGCCGGTCGTCATCGAAGGCGGCGCGGCGGACGAGCTTCACGGCGCGCAGAGTTCCGAGTGCGCTCCGGGCCAGCCACACCTCGCCATAGCTCCCCACGCCGATGCAGCGAAGCAGCGTGTGGTCGGGAACGGTGGGGGCGAGTTGAGAGGGCGAAGTTGAAAGTTGAGAGACGGAAGCCGGCGCAGACGCCGCCGCGTCGTCCGCCGGGGCGGAGGCGCTCGGTGTGGGCGTAGGCGGGCTGCCGTTCACACAGCGTGTGTAGCCAGCGGGCCGGGCCGCGTCACGACACTTGCACGCGGAGTTCGGCTCCGGGAGCGCCGGCATCCTGCCGGCTCGGACGAACGGAATTGCCGGCGGGACGCCGGCGCTCCCGGCTTCAGTTCGTCGGTGCTGTCGCGAGTTGCTTCAGCGCGGCGTCCTTCTCCGGGCCGGTGAGGAAATCGAAGGCGCGGCGATAGCGCTCCTTCTCCGCCGCGGGCGTGGCGGGATCGTTGTGGAGCTTCACGAGCAGGTCGGGTGTGGCTTTGGCGCGGGAACGCCAGATGAGGTCGCGGCCGGCGGGCGTGTTCCACGAGTCGCCGACAAGTTTCCGCCAGGCGGCAAAATAGACATCCCACTGTTTGTCCGCGGCGATGCCGAGGGCTTCGAGATACCAGCGGTCCTTGGCGTCGTGCTGCTGGGCGAGCTTGGCCCAAAGCGCGGGGGCTTCGGGGTCGGGGGCGGCGTTGCGGCGGAGCATCAGCGTTGCCTCGCGGCGGACCTGCGCGCTGGGATCGTTCACCAGTTGCTTCACGAGCGGGATCAGGTCGAGGCCGCGTTCCTGCGCGATGCGTAGCCCGGTGATGCGCAGGTCGCTGTCCGGATCCTTGAGCGCCTTGCCGGTCCACTCCGCGGCTTTCTTGGCGTCGATGCGCGCCAGCAATTGCAACGCCCGCGCCCGCTGACGGCTATCGCTGCCGCTCCACAGCTTCTTGAGTTCGCCTTCGGCCTTGTCGCCCAGGCCGTGCAACGCCTGCCAGCCGGCGTGGCGCGCTGACAGGTTGGGCGACTGGAGCGCGGCCACCGCGCCTTTGGCGGTCTTGAGGTCCCATCTGGGCACGCTCGGTTTGTGGCCCTTGGGCGCGACGCGATAAATCCGGCCGGTGAGCGTCTCGAGTTTCTGGTCGGCCATGTAGTGGCCGCCGACGCCCGAGTCGTTCCAGTCGGCGATGAACACCGAACCGTCGGGCGCGACCGTCACGTCGCTGGGGCGATACCAGTCATCGGAGCTGGAAAGCAGGTTTGTGGTCGTGGCCGCGTAGCCGGCGCCGCTCTTGGTGACCGGATAGGCGCGGACGACCCGCGGGCCGGCGTCGCAATGCAGGATCTGGTTCTGGAAGACGCCGGGCAGCAGCCTGCCTTCATAGACGGTGATGCCCGTGGGCGAACCGGCGCCGGTCTGCAGCAGGTTCGGCACGACGCCGGGATCGTTCAGGTGCCAGTGCCTGAACGGAATCTCGGTTTCCAGATTGACGCGCTTCTGGTTCCAGTCCGCCCCGGTGATCTCGTCGTGATACCCGTAGTTGCCGAACGGCATCACGTAGTTGATGCGCACGCCCTTGTTGCCGTCGTCGTCGTTGTCGGACTGCCACATCGTGCCGAACGAATCGACGCACACCTCGTAGTTGTTGCGGAAGTTCCACCCGAGCGTCTCGACGCCGGTGCCGTCGGGATTGCAGCGGAACACGAGGCCCTGCTGATACGGCTTGCGGATCCCCCGGACCTCGTTGCCGGCCCGGTCCACGATGAACTGGCTTCCATCCGCCGTCTTCAACTGCGCGCCGTCGTTGCCCACGTTGAAGTAGAGCTTGCCGTCGGGGCCGAACACAAACGCGTGCGCGCCGTGATCGTGGTCCACGCCGCGGATGCCGGAGAAGAGCACCTTGGGCGGACCGTCGGCCTTCAGGTCGCCGTTCTTGTCCTCGAACAGGAAAATGTTCGGCGAGCAGCTGACGATCACCTTGTCGCCGAGCACGCAGATGCCGAGGGCGGCGTTGATCTCGTGGCCCTGGTAAAACGTCGTCGCCTGGTCGGCCTCGCCGTCACCGTTGGTGTCTTCGAGCACCTGGATGCGGTCGCCCTCGGGGCGCAGCTTGCCCCACTTCTGGAACGACGAGCGGTAGTTGGCACCCTCGGTCACCCACACGCGGCCCTGCGCGTCGATGTCCATGTCGGCCGGGTTCACGACCATGGGTTCGAGCGCCCAGAGCTTCACCTCGAGACCGTCGGCGACCTGCATCTTGGCGAGCTGGGCGCGGGCGTTTTCGCGGCCGGAACGGGTGGCGTCGGCGCGGGCGGACAGCACGGCTGCGACGGCGGCAGCGGACAGCATGAACTTGGAGAAGGCTTTCATCGGGAACGGAGCGAATTACAGGGATGACGGGGCGGACCGTCAAACGACGAATCGGGAGTTTGCTGATTCAATCCGCTTTCGCCGATGGGTCTGTTCGCTCCGGCGCCCGACGATGGAACTCCGACGCGAAAATCATTTCCAGCCGCCGCGGTGAACGGCCGAAGCCGCCGGCTACGGGCTGGAGTTCACGCCGGTAATCGGTGAGGCGGCGAACTGGCAGCCGGTCACGCCGGCGCCGGCGGGCAACAGCTTCACCACGCCCTTCAACCAGCCGCTCCGCTTCTTCCGCCTGCGGAAACCGTGAGCCGAGCACGCGGATGAGGTGCGCGATCTCGTCGTCAACCTCGGCGGGGTGGTCACCAGTTCCGTGATCTCGGCGCGGATCCGTTCCCGGAAACGTCCGCGCAACCGGTGCAACATGACGTGGACCGCGGTCTCGCTCGGGCCGAAGCGCGCCGCCAGCGCGTGGGCCGGCTCGTGGCGCGTGCCCCCCCAGAGCCGTTGCCGGAGTTCCGCGAACAGTTCCGGGCGAGCAGGGCCGTTACGAGGCCAGCTTCGGCGAACTGGGCACGATCGCCTTCGAGCTGAAGTGAACCGATCGGTGGCCCGGGCCGAACTTTGCGCGCCAAACCGGTTGAGCGGGCTCCCGCCCAGCAAAACGCCCGGCCGAAGCCGGGCGTTTTCGAGAGGTTGAGAGCGTGGACGGGTTACTTCAGCGCCTTGATCCGGAGGTTCCGGAAGCCGACCGCGCCGTGGTCGCCCTGGAGCAGGATGGGGCCGGGTTGGTCCACGTTGTCGTCGAGCTGGCCGCCGGTGCCCTTCGGGCATTCGACGCCGTCGTGGGTTTTCACGCCATTGAGAATGGCGGTGATCTTCTGCCCGACGATCGTGACTTCGGCCTCCTGCCATTGGCCGGGCTTGCGCGAGGCAAAGAGCGACCCGGGCTTGAGGTTGTAGATTGCACCGTTGCCGCCCGCAGTGGGCTTGCCGGCCTTGTAATCGTCGAAGACCTGGATCTCGTGGCGGCCGCGGAGGTAGAAGCCGGAGTTGGAATTGGGCGGCACCTGAAATTCAAAGCGCACGACGAAGTCGCGGAACTTTTCCTCGGTGAGGAGGTCGGTGCCGTGCTCGTCCTTGCCGAGCGTGTTCACGAGCATGCCGTTCTGGACGCTCCAGGAGCGTTTGCCGTCGTCACGGCGATACTTCCAGCCGTTCAGGGTCTTGCCGTCGAAGAGCAGCTTGAAGCCGTCCTGCTTCTCCGCGGCCGACAGGGTGTTCGCGGTGTCGGTGGGTTTGCCGCTGCCTTTTTCGAGGCCGAGCGCCCACTGGATGCCGCCGAGGATGTGTTGCTGGTAGAGCGCGCTGGTCCAGACGTCCTCGCGGTGGCCGAGCGAGGTGTAGAACATCTTGCCGCGGCCGACGTCCTTGGACCACGCCACCGGGAAGTCGCCCGGCGCCAGCGTCTGCGGGCTCTTGTCGAGGGTCAGCAAGCCGTGAACCTTCGCCCGGTCGAACGACTTGAACTCATAGATCTCGTCGAAAACGGTGTAGATCGGCCCCAGGTGGCGGGTGGCCGGGTGCGTGGGGTCCTGGTTGTAGGCATCCACCTGCACCTGGGCGCCGTGGGTCAGGAATTCCCCGCCGAGCATCTCGATGAACGGGCGGTAACCGTGAAACGTGTCGGAGCACGAATGCATGCCGATCAGGGCATGTCCGTTCTCGACCCATTTCATGAAGCCGTCCTGGTCCGGGATGGCGAGGTCGCCGGTCGTGTTGGCAAAGATGACGGCGTCCACCTGGTTCAGTTTTTCCATCGTCATCTTGGCGGCGACCTCGGCGTTGTCCTTGCCGTCGGGACCGCCGCGGACGAAGTCCACCACGGTGTAGGCGCCGCTGGTTTCGCCGAGCGTGGCGATGACGTTTTCCGCGGTGGCGATGGAACTGTGGCGGAAGCCGGTGGTGGCGGTGACGACCAGCACCTTCTTGGGCGCGGCCTCGGCGGTGACGACGCCGGCCGCGACGAGGGCGGCGGTGAGCAGACGAAGTTTCATGGAATTTCGATGGGAACTAGTTTGTGAACGCGTCGGCAGACGGACCGGCGCGGGAACGAATTCATTGGGCGGCGGAAGCGGGCGACCGGCAAGCCGGGAATCGGGGTGTTCGCAATTCGGGAGGTGCCGGGAAGTTGGGAACCGACCCAAACCTGAGGCACCCGGCCGGCCCGGCGCGGCCATGAACCGAACGTCGAAGCCCCGGGGGAACGAGTGAACAAATTCCGTGGAGCCGGAACCTTTCCCCGGCCAGACTCTGCGGCCGTCGACAACGAACCGCTCCATGAGTCAATTCCTAGCCGCCCACGGTCTCCAACCCGTTGCCCATGCCTCCGTTCGCCGCTGGGTCGAGGAAACCGCCGCCCTGACGCAGCCGGACCGAATCTTCTGGTGTGACGGTTCCGAGGCGGAGCGCGTCGCGCTTTACGCGGCGGCCGTGTCCGACGGAACGCTGCTTCCGCTGAACCAGGAAAAGCTCCCCGGCTGCCATTACCATCGTTCCAACCCGAATGACGTGGCGCGCGTGGAACAAGCCACCTTCATCTGCACGGCCAGCGCGGAGGAAGCGGGCCCGACGAACAACTGGGCCGATCCGGCGGCGATGCGCACGAAGCTGGCCGACTTGGCGCGCGGCTCGATGAAGGGCCGGACGATGTTCGTGGTGCCCTACCTGATGGGCCCGCCCGGTTCCCCCCTGACCCACGTCGGCGTGGAGCTGACGGACTCGATCTACGTGGTGCTGAACATGCGGATCATGACCCGGATGGGGGCGGCGGCCTGGGTCGAACTCGGCCAGTCCGGCCGCTTCAACCGCGGGCTGCATTGCCTGCTCGATTGCCACCCCGACCGCCGCTTCATTTGTCACTTCCCGCAGGACGACGAGATCATCTCCGTCGGCTCGGGCTACGGCGGCAACGTGCTGTTGGGGAAGAAGTGCCTCGCACTGCGGATCGGCTCCTGGATGGCCCGCAACGAAGGCTGGCTGGCGGAACACATGCTGATCCTGGGAGTCGAATCGCCGGCGGGTGAGAAGACCTTTGTCGCGGCGGCGTTTCCGAGCGCCTGCGGGAAGACCAACTTTGCCATGATGGTCCCGCCGGAGCGGTTCCAAGGCTGGAAGATCTGGACCGTCGGCGACGACATCGCGTGGATGAAACCGGGTGCCGACGGGCGCCTCTACGCGATCAACCCCGAGGCCGGGTATTTCGGCGTGGCCCCCGGCACCAATGCCAAGACGAATCCCAACGCGATGGCGACCCTCAGCCGGGACACGATCTTCACGAACGTCGCGCTGAAGCCCGACGGCACGGTGTGGTGGGAAGGTCACGATGATCCGGTTCCGGCCGAATGCCTCGATTGGCAGGGCCGTCCCTGGACCCCCGACTCGAAGGAAAAGGCGGCGCACCCGAACTCGCGCTTCACGGCGCCGATGACGAACAACCCGATGCTCGCCGCCGAGGCACACCTCGCGGAGGGCGTGCCAATTGATGCGATCATCTTTGGTGGCCGGCGGGCGACAACGGTTCCGCTCGTGTTCCAGGCCTTCAACTGGAGCCACGGCGTGTTCCTGGGCGCCACCATGGGCAGCGAAACCACCGCCGCCGCGACGGGCTCCGTGGGCCAGGTGCGGCGCGACCCGATGGCGATGCTGCCCTTCTGCGGCTACAACATGGGCCGCTATTTCCGCCACTGGCTCGACCTGCGGAAACGGATGAAGTTCCCGCCGCGCGTCTTCCATGTGAACTGGTTCCGGAAAAGCGCGGCGGGCAAGTTCCTCTGGCCCGGCTTCGGCGAGAACATGCGCGTGCTCAAGTGGATCATCGACCGTTGCCGCGGCCGGGCGGGCGGGCAGGAAGGTGCGCTGGGCTGGGTGCCCCGCTACGAGGATTTTGACACGGAGGGGTTGGCCGGCTTCACCCGCGAACAGTTTGAGCAGTTGCAGGAAATGGATCCCGACGAATGGCGTCGCGAAATCCTCCAGCAGGACGAACTGTTCATGCGGCTCTACCAGTTCCTGCCCAAGGAAATGATCTTCCAGCGCGAACTGCTCGTGGCCCGGCTGTAGGTCCGACCGAATGCGCGTCGGATTCCGCGTTCGGTTGCGTCCCGGCTCCGGTCCCCGCTACGGTTCCGCCATGACGCTCGAAGATTCCCTGGGCGACGTCCTGCGCAAGGCCCGGACTTCCACCCACACGACCCCGGAAGCCGCCGCCATTGCTGCGGGACTCAGTGTCGCCGACTACGGCGCGATGGAGGATTCGGGCAAGCCGTTCGCCGGCACCCGCTTCGCCGAACTCGGCCGGCTGCTGACCCTCGACGGTGCGAAGCTGGAACGCCTCGCCGGCGGGTGGCTGCCGCCGGTGATTGACACGGGAACTTGGCGCGAACTCCGCGTGATCACGACGGCCGGCGACGGCATGACGGTGAACGCCTTCCTCGTCTGGGATGAAGCGACCCGCGACGCCGCGCTGTTCGACACCGGATTTGAGGCGCCCCCCATCTTCGCGCTGATCGCCGAGCACGGCCTGCAACTGCGCCATGTCTTCATCACGCATTCGCACGGCGACCACGTGGCGGCCTTGGGCGAAATCCGCAGCCGCTTCCCGGCGGCGCGGGTTCACACCGGCTCCAAGAATGCCCCGGCCGAACAGCGGCTGACGCCCGACGCCTGCTTCTCGGTCGGCAGCCTGCGCATCACCCACCGCGACACGCCCGGTCACGCGGACGACGGGGTCACCTACGTCATCGGCAACTGGCCCGAGGACGCCCCGCACGTCGCGATTGTCGGTGACGCGATCTTTGCCGGCTCGATGGGCGGCGCGCGCGACCTGCTGGCGCTCGCCCGGCAAAAGGTGCGTGAACAGATCCTGGCGCTGCCCGGTCCCACCCTCATCTGTCCCGGCCACGGCCCCGTGACCACGGTCGCCCTGGAACAGGCCAACAACCCGTGGTTCCCATGAAAACCGCCACCCGCGCCGCCAGTCTGCTCCTCCTCGCGCCGGCCCTGTTCGCCGCCGACCCGCCGAAACCGCCTGGCACCGGCGCCGCCAACCCGGCCACGTCGACCAATGCCCCCGCCTCGGCTCCGGCCACGGCGGTCCAAACGACGCTGCCCGCGCCCACGCTGCTGCTGAACCCCGCCAACCAGGCGGCCGTGCAGGGACGCCTCAAGCCGCCCACCGAAGCCCAGATGATCGAGCAATACGGCGCCGGCGGTTTCGTGCTGAAGAAGCGTTCGGCCGGCTCGGCGTTGCAGCTCCTGAATCCGTTTGCGCACAGCAGCTACGGCAACACCGGTCCGCAGCCGGCGACGTGGAACTGGAACCCGCTCTACGCGCCGGGCAGCCCGCCGCCCCCGCGCGCCTTCCGCGACGACAAGACGCTGGAACCGAGCGGCGTGATTTTCGGCGGGCAGTTTTGACTGGGAGGCTAAACCAAAGCGGAAAGTGGACAAATGCACCGACAGTGATGATGCGATCCAAGGAGCGCACATCGATTAAATCGCATAACGCGACGCATGCTTGTGGAGCCGGTGTAAGAAGCTTTCTGTAATTTGCTTTCCTTGTGTTTCCACCCAACCCCAGAGGGGGAGGTGGAGCGGAGGCGAGCGGAGCGAGCCGAG
>JAYUSF010000272.1:0-12587 GCA_043755815.1 Verrucomicrobiota bacterium | reverse complement strand
GAGTTGACCCCATAAAATGAAATGCACAGCGTCACCCCATGCGTCCCAAGTTCCTTCTCAGGGCGAGTCTGGCCGCTCTTGGTTTGTCCTATTCTCTCCACGCCGCAACCGACCCGGAAGTTCGCCTGATCTATCGGGAGGGTCATCTTCGGCTTCAAACCATAGGACCAGCGGTGGCACCGGTGGCCGGCACTGCGTTTGAGTTCCATTACGACACCAGTTCCGACCTGAAGCAGTGGAACCGGGGTGGAACCTTGGTTCCAGAAGGGGCGGGCGTGCAGGCGGCGGAAGTTTCGTCCGAGGCGGAAGCAGGATTCTTCCGGGTGAACAGCTCATTGGTTGGGGGTGGTTCAACGGAACCCGCCGACCAGTTGGGCTTCAACCGCGTCTTCGATGAGGAACTGAACCGGCTGGGGCAGATCAGCGTGGCCGAGTTCGCACGGATGTATGCGCCGACTAGCTTCCTCTCGGGTATTTCCTTTGACCCGACGACAGCCAAGTATTGGGACCGATTCAACGCCGATCCGGCGGTGGTCAACGCGTCGGTGCCAGCCGGAGGCGACCCCCGACTTCATGACTTCCGACTGAGCGAGGATGAGATGGCCAGGTTCCGGACCAACGGTTTCGTCGTCAGCGAACGCCTCGGCAGCTACAGCTTTGCCGACGTTTACTACAAAATCTTTGCGGACGATCTGCCGGTGTTCATCACCACCGATTCGATTCTGCACGCCTGGCATTTCTCCTTCCAAAAGATGCTGGAGGAACTGGAGGAAACTCACATCGCGGTGACCTACGAGCAGATGCTGGACGGCATGGCGGCGAAGCTGCCCGAACTGGCGCTGCTGCGTAACGGGCCACTCAAGGATTCGGTGGACGATGCGGACTATTTCCTCGCGGTGGCGCGTTCGCTGATCAAGGGCAGCGAGGTGCCTCCGGTGTTCGTGGATGCCAGCAAGGTCAATCTGACGCTCACCAAGATTGGCCAAGCCCAGTTCGAACTCTTCTTTGAACTGTGGGGCAAACCGCAGCCGATGGACTTCTCTCAGTTCATCGTGCGGGGGCACTACACGGGGACCGAGCGGCTCCAGCGCTACTTTCGGGCGTTCAACTGGACCGCTCTGGCGGACTTCGGCGTGGTGGAGGTGAACCACGGCGCCCAGTCGTTGCGGGAACTGGGCACCGCCGTCGTCCTCCGGCAGCTCGTCGGGCTTTCGGGGCAAGGCGAGCAATGGAAGGCAGTCAATGAACTGCTGAAACTTTCCGTCGGTCGGCAGAACTCGATGGGGATTGATGAACTGGCTGCCGCCCTGACCGCGGTTGGAAGCCCAAGTCTTGAGGACATCACTTCGGCGACGCTGGTCCGGCTTCAATCGGATTTGCTGACCGGCCAGGTGGGCATTCCCACCTACGCGGCCGGACCGTTTTATGGAAACGACACCGGCGTTCGTCCACAGATACCCCCGCGGTTCGCATTCACCGGCAAGCGGTTCATCGCCGACGGTTGGGCGCAATCCATGGTGACCTACGACCGCATCCGTTGGGTCGGCTCGGGCGTTCCCGAGCGCTATCGGTTTGGGGACGCCGTGGTGCGGCGGTTCCCGTCGGCGTTGGACGTGGCCTTCGCGGTCTTTGGCAACGACGGCGTGGTAGAGCCTCTGGTGGAGCGTATGCTGCGAACAGACGGACTCCCGTTCCGCGACGGCTTGCCCTACCAGCACAATCTGGTGGCCGCCCGCAGGACGCTGGATGCGCTCACGCCGGAGTATCGCGAGGAGTCCATCTACGGCCGGTGGCTCTACGCCCTCCGGACACTGTCCCAATCGGCCAATGATCCGCGGCTGCCGGAGGCGATGCGGACGCGGGCATGGGCGACGAAGGATGCCAATACGCAGAGCGCCTCTTGGACTCAATTGCGGCACGATACGTTGCTCTACGCAGCCGAGCCTTACACCGGCATCATCCTGTGCGAATATCCAGCCGGTTTCGTGGAGCCGCGGCCCGAATTCTGGACCCAGATGGAGGCGTTGGCGCGGTTCACCTCCGAAACGCTGGCGAAGTTTCCGATTCAGGGCACGCTGGTCGTTCCAGCACCACTGGTTGGATTCGACGTGGTTGATTTGAAGAAACGCCATACCGCCCGGCTGGCATTTTGCGACAACTTCGCTGCGGTCGCGCAAACGCTCGGGAACTTGAGCCGGAAACAGCTAAGCCAAACGCCGTTCTCCCCTGCCGATCAGACCTTCATCCGCAGCCTGATGAACAACAGCACCCGTCCCTACTACGGAAAGATGTTCAACGGTTGGTATCCGTCGCTCTTCTTCAAGAGTTACGGCCAAGTTGGATATGAAAAACCTGACACCAACGGCTCCGACCGTCGCGACCATGTCGTCGTCGGCGTTCACACCGCTCCGCCGGATGAGTTCGACCCGGAGGGAGGCGTGCTTCACGAAGGTGTTGGCGATGTGGACCTTCTGCTGATCGCCGTGGACAACGGGCCGGACCGGATGGTCTATGCCGGACCGACGATGAGCCACTACGAGTTCATCGAGAAAGGGCCAACACTGGTGCGGCTGACCGACCAAGCATGGTCAAGTCAGGTGCTCAGCCCGAACCGTCCCCCACGCCCCGACTGGACCCGAAGCTACTTGGTGCCGCGGTAGGCTCCGGGAATATCCAACGCTCATCAGCGGTTTGGCGGGAACTTGCCCAGCTTTCGCTGCGATGTGCGGTGGTCGAGGCCCAGCAGGCGGGCGGTCTGCGAGATGATGCCGCCGCAGTTGGCGAGCACCGCGATGATCGCGATGACCACCAGCAGCTCGATCAGCGTGAATGCGGCCGCGGATGGCCACCGCAGCCGCGTCCACAGACGCAGGGTAGGCTGAACCGGGATGCAGTTCGACAACCGCGAAGTCATGAATATGGACGGAATCGGACGCCGAAAGGGAACGGTGGGAGGACGTAACTCTGCGGTCGCAGAGCAGGCCGAAAACAGACGCAGCCAGACGAGGCGAGGAACCGAGGAACGGACTGCAACGGCTCAGACCGGCTCCGGCAAGCTACCCCACGCCTGGGTCAGGCGCGCCGCGGTGACGGCAGTGGCGGCTGCGCGCCGCGCGGATACAGGACAGCGACCGGCGTCTCAATGCAGGCCGCGGGCGATGAAGCGACAACTTCGAACTCGGAAATTCCGAGCGCCGCCGTTTCCAGCTTCTGGACCTTGAACTGCCGGTCAGACTTCTTTTCAGCCCGCTGAACTTCACGGACAATCCCGCAGAGTTTGCAGGGATGCTGGCCGTCGAAGGTGGTCTGCACGGCCTCGGTAAACGAAGCCTCATGCGTCCGCTCAACGAGCATCGACGCCCAGGCAACCGACTGCAGCAGACACCAATGCAGGCCAAGCGAGAGGCTCAGACCCACAGCCAGAATGATTTTGCAGTGGCGTGCCACGAAACGAGTCCGTGAGTGGCCTTGACGGAGCCGCCGGTCAATGTCCGGCACCGGATTTTTGTCGCGCCGATCAGTCACTATCTCCGTCTGGCTCTTCCCCCAAAACAACGCGTTGCGCGATCCTGTCCCGTCAGGCAAGCCTCCCCTGTCACCCCGAAAATCTTGAAGATGCCCATGGCCTACCTTGGGAGTCACCTGCTTCTGCGCATGCGTCTCGCAGCCGAACTCGGCGAGGCGTCACCCGAGTTTGAGCGGCAACTCTTGCTGCGCTGCATGTCGCCCTGGAAAAGGCTGCCGGCCTGTTTCCTCCTGGCGCTTTCGCCCAAGATTTTTCAGCCGGATCTGGAAGTCATGCGGGATGCGGGTGACACTTGGGATCTCGATCAGGTCAAGGCATTGGTCGTGGAGCTGAAGAAGCCCCGCAGCGGTTGGTCGCTGATCCGCGACAGCCTGAATCTTCGCGCCTCGGGCCGGCGGCTCGTGCACCTCGCAGCCGACGCATTTCAAACCGACCCAACCGCCTCACGGCCGCTCAAGGCCGCGGCAGGAACGCCCCGGGAGGCGAACCCGCGGGACGCAGTGTCCCGGTGAAGTCACGCAGGACGGCATTGCTCAGGTCTCCCGCTGGGATGGCCGGCCGGGTCGGGGAATCGGCCCAGGTGAAGTCCGAAGCCGGGGTGGTGGTCTGGCCAGCAAGATTGGCAACCGGGTGGAAGTCGCCACCGGCGGCGTTGGCAAACTGCGGTTCGAGCGCGTTGATCTGGTTCTGGCTGCGCAACTGTTCCGCCGTGCAGGTGCCGTCCTTGCAACCCCGGTCCTCATCCTCAACCCCGAGCGGCCATTCGGCCGGGCCGTTGAAGAGCACGTTGCCCCGGATCACCAATTGGTCATCCGCCCGGCTCGGGTTCGCGACGTTGCTGCCCGGCGGGGGCGCGACGGGTCCGGGAATGTCAAACTGCTGGAAGCCTCTGCGGAACGGCGCCGGGTTGAAGATGACGTTGTTCACCACCTGGACATTGCGGTTCGGGATATATTGCAGCTCCTCACCCGTCGTGCCCCAGCCGCCGGCCTCGACATAGGGCTGGCAGGCGCCGACGTCGTTGCCGTCGCAACCGCGGCGGCCGTGGACGAACTCCAGCACGTGGCTGCGGGAGCCAACCCGGTAGAGAGTGTTGTGCGCCATCAGGATGTTGTAGCCGCCGTTCACGCCCAGGCCGGCCCCCTCGCAGTCGTGGATGACGTTGTTGATGACCTTCACGTCGTAGGTCTCGTAGTGCAGCCATGGGGCGACCATGAACTGGAAGCCGGTCCCCTGCCCCGCCGTGAAAGCGCCGGTGCCGCACCCGTAGATTTCGTTGCCCTCGATCACCCAGTAGGCGCTGCCACCCTTGAGGTAGGCACCCCAGTCGTTCGAGTTGTGAATCTTGCAGCGCACGATGTGCCCGTATTGGACCGCCACCACATCCACGCAGTTGTCGCCGGCGTCCGAAATGTCGCAATCCTCCAGGTAAACGTGCTGGCTCTGGTTGACCTTCACCGTCTCGTCCTGGCCCTCCGTGCGGGCCGAGTTGATCCGCATCCGGCGGGCGAGGACATGGTGGCAACGCTCCCAATGCAGGCCGTCACCGCCGTCCACGTTGATGTGGAAATCCTGCACGTAAACATGGGCGCAGTTGAGGAACTGGAGGCTGCCGCTGTCCCCTTGCGGGGTCGGCCGCAGGGTCACCGTTCCGGGACCGTCCGCCGGCTCGATGAGAATCGGGAACTCCTGCGTGCCGGTCCGGTCTTCCAGATAGGCGCCGCGATACGTGCCCGGCACCAGCCGGATGCGCGTGGCCTGCGTCTGGATTCCCTCGGGCAGCGACCGGAAGGCCGCCTTAATGGTCAGGAACGCCGCGGCCCGGCTCGTGCCGGCATTCTCATCGTTGCCGTTAACCGGATCGACGAAGAGATCGTGCCAGGCCGGGTTGCCGATGTCGTAGGCGAGGCCTTGGGCGGGCGGCGGCGGCACGGAAATCTCCCGCAGCCGGTAGAACCGCGCCGCAGCCGTCGGTCGCAGGTCGACGGCACTGAGTGCCGCGCCATTGGTGACGATTTGGACTTCAACCCCGGAAAGAGCCACCCACGAACCGGACAGGGTGTCCGCAGACTCCAACGCCCAGGTCGCGCCGCCAGAATTCCAGCCCAACCGGGGCATTCCATCCGAGTGAGGTGTCACTTGGAGTGCAGGGACCGCGGCCCGGGCAAGGCCGGTGGCGAGCAGGGTCGCAAGGGAGAGACGTGCGTTCATTTAGCCAATCATCCGCCGCCGCGCAGTCCGTCCTTTCAACCGATTTTGAAAATCACCCGATCCGGCGAAGCAAGAGGGTCGGAGGGCGGCAACTTTGCGACCATCGGCAAGACCCCGGGAAAACTTGAGGGACGCGATATGAACCTCCCGGCCTGCTTCATGGCCCACTTGAATCAACGACCGCTTGGCAGCGTCGGCCGGGTCGGTAACATCCGCGCCATTCCAATGAGCACACCTGCGTCTGATCTGAACCGCCGCGACTTCGTGAAGGCCGGCTCCTTCGCCACCCTCATGGCCGCCCTCGGAGGCGTGCCCATCTCCGCGCAGGATGCCCCGAAAAATCCGGACGGCACGCTGCCGGTCCCAAAGGCCAACCCCAACTACAAGGAGAAGCCCGTCGGGCCGCCGGTGAAGTTTGGCCTCATCGGGTTGGGCGCGCATGGCCGCGAACTCATCACCCAGCTGGGCAAGCTGCCCAACGGCCCCATCGCCGCCATCTGCGACAGCTACAAATCGTCCGTCAAGCGGGCCGCCGAGGCCGCCCCCAACGCCAAGACGCAGGAAGACTACCGCGCCGTGCTGGACGACAAGGACGTTCAGGCTGTCGTCATCGCCACGCCCACCCACCTGCACCGGGAGATTGCCCTGGCCGCGATGCAGGCCGGCAAACATGTCTACCTTGAGGCTCCGCTCGCCCACACTGTCGACGACGCCCGTGCCATCGCGAAGGCCGCCTCCGCCTTGCCAGCGAAACAGATCTTCCAGGCCGGCCTCCAGTTCCGTGGCAACCCGCAGCATCACCATGTGCTGAAGTTTTTCCGCACCGGCGCCTCGGGCAAAACCGCCTCGGCCTATGCACAGTTCAACAAGAAGAACTCCTGGCGCCGCGCCTCGCCCAACTCCGAGCGCGAAAAAGCCCTTAACTGGCGGCTCTACAAGGAGACGTCCCTTGGCCTGATCGGCGAGGTCGGCATCCACTCCCTCGACTGCACGAACTGGTATCTGAATCAACTGCCCGTTTCGATCACCGGCTTCGGCAGCATCCTCCAGTGGCAGGACGACCGCGAAGTGGCCGACACCGTCCAGGCCGTCATCGAATACCCCGGCGGCGTGCGGATGACCTTTGCCTCGACGCTCGCCTGCTCCTTTGAGGCCGAGCACCAGATCTTCTACGGCAGCGACGCAGCGATCCTGATCCGCGACAACAAGGGCTGGATGTTCAAGGAGGTGGACGCCCCGCTGCTCGGCTGGGAAGTCTATGCCCGCAAGGACGACATGCTGAGCGATTCCGGTATCGCCCTCGTGGCCAACGCGACCAAGATACTCGCCCAGGGCAAGAAGCCCGCCGAAGCCGCCAGCGAAACCGATTCGCCCGTGAAGTATTCGCTGGAGAAGTTCATCGAACACATCAACGAAGGCACCCAACCCGTCGGCGGCTGGAAAGAGGGCTACCAGGCAACGGTCACCGCCATCAAGGCCAACGAAGCCGTCGCCACCGGCAGCAAGATCACGTTCCAGAAGGAGTGGTTTGCGGTGTGAGGACCGTCCGGGCGAACCGTAGCCGACCTTGAATTATGGCCACGCAGCCGCTGGAGAAACGATCCGCAGTTCCATGAAGATGACCCGACTCATACCCATGCTTCCGGTTCGGAGCATGCCGCTCAGCGTCGATTATTACTGTGCGAAGCTGGGCTTCGAGGTCGAGACGAGAAACGACGCTTGGGGCTGGGCCATGCTCCGTTTCGGTGAGTGCCGTCTGATGGTGGATCAATCCATCAACGCTCACCCGGACGCGCCGCGGGATCCGATTCTCTACCTGTATCCCGACGACATCGTCGAGTATCACCGCCAAGTCCGGGCCAAGGGCCTGACGGTGCCGGAACTGACGGTCACCTTCTACGGTCTCACCGAGTTTCGGATCAGTGACCCGGACGGGAACCGGCTGTGGATCGGGCAGAGCGTTTCGCCGGAGGCCTAGCCGTTCGCCGGATTGAATTCGGCCTTCGTGCGCCGGGCCGCTGAGTCTGCGGGCACCACCAGGATTGCCTATGACCGCAAAGGAAATCCTCGAAGAGCTCAGGCCGTTGGGTAACGCCGGCTACAAGCGGGTCATCTTCAACCACGGCGTCAAGGAGCCCTGCTTCGGCGTGAAGATCAGCGATCTGCAAAAGATCGTGAAACGCATCAAGCGGGACTACCAGCTCGCGCTCGACCTCTACGACACCGGCAACTACGACGCGATGTATCTTGCGGGGCTGATTGCCGACGACGCGCGGATGACGAAGGCCGATCTCCGTCGCTGGGTTGCCAAGGCCTATTGCCGCGGGCTCTGCGGAGCGACGGTTCCATGGGTGGCGGCGGGCAGCGCGCACGGGTGGGAACTGGCCTTGGAGTGGATTGATTCGGCGAAGCCCCTCGTCGCCACCGCCGGTTGGGCGACCTTGGGCAGCCTCATGTCCATCAAGGAAGACTCTCAGCTCGACCTCGCGGCGTTGAAACAGCTCCTCCAACGCGTGTGGAAAGAAATCCACCAGGCTCCGGACCTGGTGCGCTACCCGATGAACTCGTTTGTCATCGCGGTGGGAAGCTGCGTTCGGCCGCTGACCGACCCCGCCATCCAAACCGCGGAGAAGATCGGCCCGGTGATGGCCGATCTGGGGAACAACTCGTGCCAGGTGCCCTTCGCCCCCGACTACATCCGTAAGGTGCAGCAACGCGGCACGATCGGGAAGAAGCGCAAATCGGCGAAGTGTTGAAAGATTTCCGCCTCGCACTCGAACACGACGCCAGAGACCTCCTGCTCACCCCTACAAGCCCGCCCGAAGCGCCAACGATCTAGATCCGCCGGTGACCGGCAACGGGCACTTCAACGGGGCGGCGATTCCGACAGCCGGCGGCCGTAGGCTTTTCGGACATCCGTCGGAGATGGGGAGAGTCGAAGCATTGGAGGCCCATTTTCATTCGTCCGGGCCACTGTTCCAACGCAGATAGGGTGGGGTCGACCACTTCCTCGACGTGGGCCGCAACTCGATGCAATTCGCGCTGCCAACGGCCGGGCTGCAGCCTTTCCCGCAGCTTCACTCAACCCACAAACCGCTCGCCATTTACGGAGCCACCAATCGAATGAAGCGTCCGTCCGCCGTCGCCCGCAGTTGCACCGTGGCGGAGGGGGACGCGAGGGTCACGACTTGTTCCAGCTCCCAGTTCACCAGGTCACCCGAGGATTCGAGGCGATAGGCCCGCCCTGTTTCACCGGCCAGCGTGAGGCTCAGGCCTCCGTCGGCACCCAGCACCGGGGGAGCAAGTCGCGGTGGAACCGGCGGAGCCACCGCCGCCTGCACCGCATCAATGGCGGACCTGAACTCGGCCACGGGAAAACTGGTCTGGCCGTAGCCCTGGCGGGCGTAAATCAGCTCCCACGGCCGGTGGCTCGGCGAGTTGGTCACGCCGTTGATGACCGCAAACAACGGCTGGCCGCCGGTCGGAAAGAAGCGCTTCGCCACGGCTCGGTTGAAGTCCTGCAGCACGAACTCGTATTCCGCCCGGTTGACGAAGTTCTGCGTCTGCGCCTCCTGATTGGCCTGCAGGTTCACGCCGACGCTGACCACGGGGATGCCGGCCGGATTGCCGGCGCGGGCGGCGTAGTGCTCATGCACCCCGTCCAGCAACTGCGGCGCCGCGGCCTGGCAGAACGGGCACCACCAGGCAAACCAGTCGAGCAACACGATCTTGCCGGCAAAGTCGGTGAGCGCCATGGGCTGGCCGGTGGCCCGGTTGACGAGCGTGAAGTCTTCCACCACCTCGCCCACGCGATAGGCCGCGGCCGACGCGGCTTGGGTGAGGCCGAGGAGGAGACCAAGGAGGAGCGGGAGACGGGCGGGAATTTTCATGGGCTTAGAATTCGGCCGCGTAGGCCACCTGCAACAGGGCCCAGTCGCGATTCCGGTAGAGATTTTGGAAAAAGGCGGTGCCGATGCCGGCGGGTTCGAAGCGGGTGACATAGGGCGCGGCGGACAGCCGAAAGGAATGCACCCCCCACGTCCGGCTCAGCGAGAGGCCGGCCTGCCACGCGGCGAGCCCCGGGGCGGCCGAGGAGAACAGCGTGTTCTCGATCTCGCCGGAATCCCGATAGCTTCGGCCGAACACCCCGAGGGTCCACCCGGCGGCCGGTTCGAACTCCACCGCGCCACCGAAATAGTGGGCCGCAAAGGTCGGGGCCTCCTCGGTGTAGCCGCCCAGCAGGCGCACCACCCAGCGGTTGCCGAGCGCGACGTTCAGCGCACCCTGATACGCATAGCGCAGCTCCCGGTCGGTCTGGTCCGTCAGCCGGAACTCGTGGCGCAGTCGGACCCGGCGGGTCAGGACATTTTCCAGCGCGACCTGATAGGCCAAGGTCTCAAGTTTTGGACGGCCCCGGCGGAGCCCGGCGAAGTCGATCTCGTAGCCAGGCGCGATTTCGTCGTGCAAGTAGCTGACATTCGCTTCGATAAAGGCCGAGGCGGGCAGATACTCCCACCGTAGGCCAAGGTTCACGTTCTTGCCGCGGGGACTTGCCGGCACGTATTCCGGCAGGGCCGAGAACTGCTGGCGGAAGTATTCGTTGAGCCAGACGGTGCGGTAGTTCGAAAAACCATCGTAAGCGCCACCGCCCGCCAGCACGGAGACGGAGTCCCCGAGCCTGACCCGCCCATTGATCTGCCCGGCGATCCGGCGCTCGTTCAGTTCGGCGCCCGCGCCGAGGAAATCAAACGGTGCCGGCCGATATTCGAGGCCGAACTCATTGTAGGCGAGGCTGGCCGTCCACTCGAACCGGCCATGCTTCTGAACATAGGCGAGCCCGGTCTGGAGGAGCTCCATATCGGCGGCCAGAAGGGCTTCAAAATCGGCCTCGACCCGTTGGGAGACCAGCGTGCTCGTCCAACCGGACGCCGCCGGCGCCGCCGGTTCGTCACCGTGCCCCGCCAGCGCGGCCAACCCGGCCACCATCGGCAGGAATCCCAGCCGCTTCAGCAGATGCGCGTAGGCATTCATCGGCAGGAGGTGCAGCCGGCGGCCTGGCCACCGCCCGAGGCGGCGGCACCGGTTTCGACCTGCGGCAGCAGCTTCGACGCGCCGCCCGCCGTGCCCGCCCCCGCGAACTGCATCGCCGGTTTGGCGAGCAGCCGCTGGGCGTGGACCGGCACGGTGCAGCCGGTTCCGGCCGCGACCAACGCCAACCCGGCGGCGAGCGCCAGGGCGTTGCGGGAGATTGATGGGTTGGCATTCATGGATTCGGGAGATCGGAGGTTCTGGTCGGCGCGTTCCTGGCTCACAGCGCCGCCGGTCGCAGGTATCGGGCGAGGCCCGCGGGGCTCAGCGTGGACAGCGCGACGTATTGGCGGCCGCCCTGCGTCCACAGAGCTGTGTTCCACTCACCTGCGCGGGCGAACTGCGGAGCGCTGGCCGGCACCGCCAGGTCGCCGGCCGGCAGCGCCGCGCGGTCCACGCTGACGATGTGGATGACCCCGCCTTCGTCCTTGGCCAGAAAGCAGACGAGCGTCGCGCGGTGGCCCTGCCAGTCGAAAATCTTGCACCCGTAGGTTGAGGAGCCGGCCAGCCCGCCGGGGGCTTCCAGCCGGATGCTACCGGGCTGCCGGGCCAACCACTCGGAGATCTTCGGAAACTGCGCCTCCGAAAAATCGAAGTCGTGCTGCCATTTCTCGGACAGGAAGCTCGCCACATCCCGCCGGAAGGCGGCCGAACCGGTGGCCGGCGGCCGGAGCCAGACCGCCGTGAGGCCCAGAAGCAGGGCCAGCATCGCCGCCCACGCCAGCACGGCGGGCCGGCGCCAAAACATCCTGGGCGAACTCGCGTGGCTGAAACGGCGCCCGGTAAGGATGGCATCGCGGAGGTCGGCCGGGGGAGACACAGCGCGCAGGCGGGCGGCGGTGGCGGCGTCAAAAGCACGCGTTTCCGCCAGCCAGCGGGCCAGCGCGGGGTCGGTTTCGGCCAGCCGGAGCGCTTCTGCCACCTCGGGCACATCCGTCGGCAGCGGCCCCGGCGGGCACGCGCCGAGAATGAACTGGGCTTGGGTTCGGTTCATGGAAAGTAGGTCACTGGATTCAGTGGGTGCGGGCGGCGGCAAACGGAATGAGCTTCTGCTCTTCGGCCGACATGAGGCTCTTCAACTGACGGCGCAACTGATCGCGTCCCCGCGACAGTCGGGACATGACGGTGCCCGCCGGAATGTCGAGGGCTTCCGCAATCTGGGCGTAGGAGAAGCTTTCCAGATAAAAGAGGCTCAGGGGCGCACGGTAAGGCTCCTCCACCTGCTGCAACGCCGCCATCACGAGTTCGGCTTCCAGTTGGTTCATCTCTTCAGGTGCGACGGCAGGCAGTTCGGATTCCACAGCGTCGAGCTCGTCGTGCGGGAACCGGACCGCACGGCGACTCGTGCGGAGAAATTCCCGGTAGAGCGTCGTGAACAGCCAGCTTTTGACCTTGGTCGGGTCACGCAGCTCACCGCCTTGCTTGAACCAGCGGAAGAAGGTCTCCTGGGTCAGGTCGCTCGCCGGCGCCGGCGCCCCCGCCAAACTTAGTGCAAAGCGGTAGAGCGGCCCGTAAAGCTCGTCCACCACCTTGGCCGAATCTGGCGTTGTCACATTCATGAGAGTTCCGCCGACCAATCATATTCCCGGGAAATTCTTTGAATTCGTCGAATCGGCTGGGAAGGACGTTCCCCCCCCCAGTGCCCCGGGTCCCCCGAACATCGGGCGATGGTCGCGCCAAGGGAAGGGTCTCCTCAAGGCGGGCCAGTTTTCAATTACTTGCTCCCCGCGGCCGGCAGCGAGGCCAACCGCGGGGCTAAGGG
>JAYUSF010000271.1:0-12628 GCA_043755815.1 Verrucomicrobiota bacterium | reverse complement strand
TCGCTCCGCTCGCCCTCCTCCAAGACGTGGGGCGGACACACCGGATTCCTGTTTTGCTAACTACACCACCTGTCCTGTTTTGCTCGCCCCGCGACAGAACCGTCCGTCACCCGACTTCTCCGTCTTCGACCGCATGGGCGAACCACGCGCGCTGCGTGCTTTGGAACAATTGGAGAGGGATCGCCGGATAGGAATCGGCGACCGAATCTGGGCTCACTCGGCTATGTGGTGGTTCAACTCTCCTTTTGCGGGGAAATCTGACCGGTTCAACCGATGGCTTTTCGATCAAGGCGGCAAAGTGCTGCTAAACTTTCAGGTCCACTCTGAAGACGTGCAGCGATTCCTCGTCCTCGCGACGGAACACTTCGCCGAAGCGTCGCCACCGACGAAATGAGCGCGCCAGCGTCTTGGAGTGCGGTTGCGCAACGCAGCGGAGCTGCCGCTTTCACGCAGCGGATCGACTGGTTGAAGTGGGAAGCCGTGCATAGCCCGTCCGGCCGGCGAAAGCGGCGGCAAGCCGCACGCACTCCAAGACGCTTCGCGACGACTGCCGCCTGAATTTGGCGCCTCGGCCCGATGAATTCCTTCGCTGTCGTGGCGTCCGAGACCAGCGTCTCCGGGAAAGGGAATTCTTTTTGAACCGTTCGCGCCTCGCGCTCTTGGGCGCCGTCCTGTTGCTGCTTAGCCTCGCCGTCGGGCTGTGGTGGCGGTCACGTTCGGGCACGGAGTGGCAGCTACCGGACGGCACGCGGCTGACCTTTGTGGGCACCACCTACGGCACGAATCATCCGTCGCCGCTCAAACACTTCTGGGAGCGCTGGCCGTTGCCTGCCCCGCTCGCCCGCCGGCTGCCCACGCAAGGCTGGCCCGCGGAGTGGCCGGGTTACGGACCCGAACTGCGGGTCTGGTTCTCCACGGACCGCGCCCCGGCGCCCGAGGATTCCTACCGCTGGGACCTGGTCGATGAATCCGGCTTGGCGGTGGCCGACTTCAACGCGCTTCAGCTCGGCGCCACCAACGGAGCGACGGGCCTGCGCTTGGACTACGGCGCCCTTCCCCGGCAGGGAAAAACGCTGCGGCTCGTCGGCCAACACTACGACCGGACGAACCAGCGTTATCAACCGGTGCTGGAACTGGAGCTGCCCAACCCGCATCCCCGGCCTCCGGGCGCGAGCCACGGACCCGTTCCGGCACTGCCACTGATCGCCCGGGACGGTCCATTGGAATTCACGCTGGTGGCGTTCGAGACCGGACTGGAGCGGCATTCCGGATTCCAGCGTTGGCCAGCCAAACCGGGTTCAAACCCAGTGGCCCGGCTCGATTTTCTCGCCGCGAGCAACGGCGTGCCCAACCGTGACTGGTTCCCGCTCAACGTGCGGATCGCGGACCTCGAAGGCCACGCGCTGAAGGGCTATCCGATCGACTGGCTCGGCTCGCAGAACGGCTGGGTGCTGAAAGTGCAACCGGCGCCCTGGGCAGGCCAGCCATGGCGGCTGCGGGTGGAGTTTTCCCGCAATAATGAGTTCGCGCCGGAAGAGGTGGTGACCTTCCGCGGGCTGTGGGTCGCAGGCCAGAACGGGGTCGCGGTGGACCAACGGAGCCGGGTCGGCGAACGCGAGTTGGAACTGCGGTTCCTGCGCTACGACAAACCCAAGGACTGGGAATGGAAGGCCGACGCCCGCCTCGTCCGCCGCGAATCCGGCGTGAGCCTGACGCTGGTCGAGGTGCGGGACCAGCGCGGCCGCAAGCTGTGGCGTCATCCGCGGCACCTGACATTCCGCGCCTGGCCCGACAGCGAAACGGTGGACCTGACCTTCGCGGTCCACACCAGCCGCTTCGCGGAGTTCGTCGCGGAGCCGGTGGATGTGCGGCAACGGTGAGGTCAAGAAGGCGGCGGTTCACCGCGGCCACCGTGACGCGGGTCAAAAACAACTCTCACTCCGCCTTCAGCTTCGACAGGTCCGGCTGCTGTCGGTGCCACGCCGTCGCCCGCTGGTAGGCCGCGGCGGCTTCGAGCGCGGCGCCTTCGCCGAAGAGTTTGCCGAGGAAGCAGAAGCTCGCCGGCGCTCCGCCCGTCTTTTCGCCGTTGGGCACCACGACGCATGGATGGCCGGTCATGTTGGCGTAGAGCAGCGAGTCGCCGGCCCAGACGGGAGCGACGATCACATCGAGATCGCGGAACAGCCCGTCCATCGCGGTGATGAGTTCGGCGCGGAGACGGTTGGCCTGAAGATATTCCACGGCCGGAATGAACCGGGCGCTGCGAAACTGGTTCGGCCAACTGCCGGTTCCCTGCTGGACCAGCTCGTCATCACGATTCGAACGGGTGAGTTCGTCGAAGGCGGCAGCGCACTCCGCTTCAAGGATCAGCCAGAGCGGCGAGTCGCGCAGGTCGGGCAGGACGACGGGTTTCAGTTCAACACCCAGCTCCCGCAGCTTGGCGAGCGAGGCGAGGTTGTTGGTTCGATTGGCGTTGGCCTTGCCGAAGTCGCGCTCCAGGAAGCCAACCCGCAGCCGCTTCAGTGGACGTTTCGTCGAGAAGGCGAACGGTGCGTCAATTGCGGCGAGGTCTTGGCCGTCGGGTCCACGGATGGCTTCCAGGACGAGCGCGCAATCCTCCGCGCTCCGGGCGAGCGGGCCCAGCTTGTCGAGCGACCAGCAGAGCGTCATCGCGCCGGTGCGGCTCACGCGGCCGAAGGTCGGGCGCAGTCCGGTGACGCCGCACACGGTTGCCGGCGAGACGATGGAGCCCAGCGTCTCCGAACCCAACGTAAACGGCACCAGTCCGGCCGCCACCGCCGCCGCAGAACCGGCGGACGAACCGCTGGAACCCTTCTCGGGCTGCCACGGGTTGCGCGTCAGCCCGCCGAACCACACGTCGCCCATCGCGAGTTCCCCGAGGCTGAGCTTGGCCACCAGCACCGCCCCGGCCTCGTCCAGCTTGCGGATGACGGTGGCATCCGCGGTGAACACCTGATTCGTGAACGGCGACGCGCCCCAGGTGGTGCGGACGCCACGCGTCGCGAGCAGGTCTTTCGCGCCGTAGGGAATGCCGTGGAGCGGGCCGCGCCACTGACCCGCCTGAAGCTCCCGGTCCGCCTTGCGCGCCGACGCCAGCGCCCGCTCCTCCATCAACGTCACGACGCAGTGAAGTGCGGGGCCGTAACGTTTGAGCCGTTCGAGGCAGACGACCGTGAGTTCCTCCGACTTTAATTGGCGCGACCGGAGCAGCGCCGCCAGTTCGGCAACGCTGAGAAACGCCAGTTCATCTCGGTCGGCCGGCCGGCGAACTCCCCGGGGGACGGACCAGACGAACTCGCTTCTCGGGACAGGAAACCGGAATCCCGCCGGGCGGGGATCAAAAATCAGGGCCGGGGCCAGGCCGTTTGGTAAGGAACTCTTCCGCAGCGAGGCGTAAACCTCGAGGCGATCGTTCACGCTCTTCGCGAGTTGCTGTTTTTCCGCGTCCGTGAAGTCCAGAGCTGCGATCCGAGCGCCCGCCGAGAGGGTCGCGTCATCCAAGGTCGGCCCGCCTTCGGCACCGAAGCAGCGGCCGGCAAGCAGGAACCCCAGAATCGTAAGGCGGACGGCGCATTTCATGGGCGACAGCATGGGCAAACCGGCAGCCGCGACCAGCCGGCATTCGGGAAGCGGTCAGGGTGACGAACTTGTTCCCGATGCCGAAACGCTCGACAGGATACAAGGCGAGGCGGTATTGGCACTGGAACCGCTAGGCCAGCTCCGACCAACTCATGGTAGTCTATCTCCTCAAAGGCGTGACGATGCCGCTCGAATTCGGGCTGCGCACCGGCTTGAACACGCTGGGGCGGAATCCGACCAACGACTTCTGCGTCCACGAGGCCAGCGTCTCCAGCTTCCATGCCGAAATCACCGTGCAAGAAGATGGCGCCGTCGTCCTTGTGCGCGACCTGCAGTCGACCAACGGAACTTTCGTGGATGGCCAACCGGTCGAGGAAGCCCAACTGCTACAGGGTCAGGCGTTGCAGGTGGGTTCGATCGAACTGAGGCTGGAGGCCCGCCAAATCGAGATTCACGTTCCACGACTGCCGGAACCGGCGACCGCCCACCCGGCCGGCGTGGCCGCCGTCCTGCCAGACGGCCAGGCGGCCTGCTCGCGAAACCCGCAACTGCCGGCAACCCAAGAAGCGGTTGGCGGCTGTCAGGCAGTCATCAAGTGCCCGGCGGTTTTCAACCCGGCTTCGTTGCGGGCCGTGAAGCTTTCGGGCGGCAAAGCGGGCGTCCTGTTCTTCTGCCCGGACTGCAGCGCCAAATGCCGTCCGATTCCGGGCCTGCAGGACTCCAACCAGAAGAAGAAGAGCCTGTTCTCCCGGCTCACCCAGACCATCCATCTGGGTTGGAAAAAATGATTTTCCGGACCTCCGAACACCTACGCCCGGAAGGCAAAACGCCGCAGATTCTTGAGCGCGACCGTCAACGGTTTTGGTAACGGCGCCTCCATCAGGACGGGCTCCCCGGTCGCCGGATGCGGCAGTTCCAGCCGCCACGCGTGGAGGGCCAGGGTGCTCACGAGCGGGGTTTCGCGCTCGCCGGGGCGGACGCGATAGCCGGGCTTGATCCGCGACAGCAAGAGGGTCTCGCCGCCGTAATCCGAGTCGCCATAAATGCTATGCCCGCAGTCCTGAAGATGGACGCGGATCTGGTGCGTGCGGCCCGTCAACGGCCGGCATTCAATCAGGGCGCTGCCGGCGAAGCGTTCCGCGACCCGAAAGCGGGTGATGGAGCGTTTGCCCTGGCCGCTGATCGCCATCAGGCCGGTCTTGAACCAGTGCGGAGCCAGGCGATTGTCCATCTCGAACTCATCCTCGGGTGGATTCCCCATGACCAGGGCGAGGTAGGTCTTCTTCGGAATCTCGGAGCCGAGGTGGTTGGCCAGCTTCACCAGCGCTTCGCGATCCTTCGCCAACAGGAAGACCCCGGTGGTTTCGAAATCAAGCCGATGCGCATTGGCCAGATAGGTGATGCCATGTTCAGCCGCCCACGGGCGACCGCTCGCCACGCCTTCGAGCAGGAGCCGGATCAGATTGGGCCGTTTGGCATCATAGCGATCCGGCGACGACAGGAGCCGGGCCGGTTTGTTGAGGGCGAGGATGTGGGCATCCTCATAGACGACGGGAACTTCCCAAGACTCGCCCGTGCCCGGCGAGGATAACCGGATCACCCGCCCATCGGCCTTCATGGCGGGGCTACTGTTCTGCCGTATCCGGCTTCATCAAGGCGGACAGGCCGGACTTCTGGAACTCATGGCTGGCCCATTCCTGGAAGGCGAACGACCGCCGCTGTTGGCGCTGTTCCTCAAGGAAGGCGTTCAAACCTGCCTTCAGGGCGGCCTCATCGACCGGCTTGCGCTCCTTCAGGAACACGACCATGCCGCCGTCGCCGGTAGGTTGAAACCCGCTGGCGGCACCCGCCTTCAGCGAATAGGCGGCATTCTTGACCGCGTTGGGATTCACCCGCGGATCGAGACCGGCAATGGTCTGGGCGGCAATCGTGAAGGCCGGCAGTTCCACCACCGTCGCCGAGCGTTCGGCGGCGACCGCGGCGAAACTTTTCCCTTGGGCGAGTGCATTGGTGACCGCGACCGCGAAGGCCTCGCCCTCGGCCCGGGCCATCTCCTGCGATTTGAAGCGCTTGTAGTCTTCGGTCACCCGGGCCTGAACGGTGGCGAAGGACGGGATCTCACTGGGAATTCGTTGGGTCAGAGCTCCGACGACGACTCCACGGGTTCCACGTATCGGCAGCGTAAAAGGATTCTGGTCAGACAGCTTGGCCACGGCCTGGCCCAGGGTGGAAAGGTCTTCCAAGCCCGCCGGGCGGGCACTTTCCGAGAACGGTTCGGTGTTCGCGACCGGGAGGCTGCGATTGAGGGCCTCGTTGATCAGGTTAGCCGGCGTGATCGGCTTGACCCGGTAAACCGCGTTCGCAAATTCGGTCGCCTTGGCGTTGGCCAGTTCATTGGCGCGCTGCGAGATGGTATCGGTTCGAAGCTGTTCCAAGGCGGCCGCCTTGACGAGTGGTTGGCCCTGGGCATCCGTAAATGCGCTCGGACCTCGTTGGGTGTAGATCTGCTCCAAACGGTTGGTCAGGTCAGCGATCTTCGACAGGTCGGCCGTCGCCTCCGCCATGAAGTTGGTCGTTTCGAAGCGCGCGTAGCTGAGGACAAACCGCTCGGGGATGCGGTAGACCGCCAGCCGGTTGCTGTAAAATTGACTCAGCGCCGCCGGCTCCAGATTGACCGAGGCGAGATAGTTTGAGGTGGAGAAGAAGGCCACGCTGGTGACCAGTGATTCGTTCTCGCGCTGAAATTCGCGGGCCGCCTCCCGCGGCGTCACCAGGTTTCCGCCCACGCCCACCACGTCGGCGATGTGTTCACGCACAACCTGAAGCCGGACCCAGTCCTGAAATTCCGTCTCCGCGAAGCCCTCGCGGGTCCCTTTCAACCGGGTATTGAGGAAGGTGTCATAGCTGACCGGGCCCCGCTCATCGCGCAGATTCTGGCGGATCCATGCCGCAGCCGCAGCGGGACTGACCTCGATGCCCATCTCTTTGGCGCGCGCATTCAGCAGCAGGTTGAAATAGGTTTCCTGATTGAGGTCAAACCCCTGCTGTTTGGCCCGTGCGGTGTCGTAACCCTCGCCCAAGCGCAGGTAGCCGCTCAGGCGGGCAAGCCGGTTGGCCGAACGGGCTTCGTCCGCCTTGATGGGCCGACCATCGAAACTGCCGTAGTTGGCCCGACCATCACCGCCTCCCCCCCCTGAGTTGGAGCTCGGATTGAAGTAGGCGACGAAACTGATGATCACGGCGACGCTGATAATGATCCACAGCGTCCTCTGGTGTTTACGAATATGACCCGTCATGGCAACAACGTCGGATAAATAGGCGCACAACCTAGCGGCCCGTGAAAAATCCGGTCAAAGGCAAAAGCAGGTTCAATTTGCGTCCCGGGGCCGGCCACAGCTTGACATTCCCAGGCAATGGCGGCTGGAAACTCAAATCAGCGGAGCCCGTTCAGCGCCGGCAAGCTCGTGTTCGAATTCAGGGCGGACCCCGCCGGTTCGGGGCCGGGGTGAATCCTCTGCCAGCGAGCTCCGGGAGGTTATCGGCCAGGTTTCAGCCCGGAAAACCGAGCAACTTCCGCTGCTTGATCATCTCCGACACCTGCACAGGGACGCCGCTCTCCCAGCCGGGCTGGTTTGCCTGAATCTGGGCCAATATCTGACGTGAGAAGATGCCCATGTTGGCTTCGTTGACGTCCCGCATCGGCTGGATGAAGTGGTTCTCAAACAGGTAATCGTAAAGGTGCTGCAAGTGGGGAGCGACGCGGAGGTTGCCCGCGGTGATGATGGCGCCCGTCGTCGCATCCCGCAGCGGATAGGCGTAGAGCTTGAGCTCGTTCTTAAACATGCGTCCGAACGACTCCAGAATTCCGCCGTCGAGCTGGGCGTAGTATTTTTCGTCGAACAGCTCCCGCAGAGTTGGAACCCCCATGACAATGCCGATGGGAAGCTTGGTGTAGCGGAAGAAGTAGGACGCCAGCCGGAAAAATTCGCCGTAGTTGGTGATCATCACCGGATGCCCCAGCGTGCCCAGAAGATCTGCCCGGTCCAAAAAATCGCGGTGGTTGATCTTGCCCTCGACGTTCAGGTTCTTAAGGGTCATTTCCATGACCACCCGAACCTCCTGCCCCTCCACTCCCGGTTCCTGCACGAACTGCGCCTGCGCATACCGGATCATGTCGACCGTGATCTTCGTCGGCGGACGGTAACTCCCGCGCTGGATGAGAACCGGCCGTTTGTAGATGAATTCGGCCGTCTGAACAATTTCGCCAGTCGGCGTGAACATGGCCGCGTTGGTCAGGCCACGCTCAACGAGTTGGAGCGAAACCAACCGGTTGTCGACTTCCCGAAAGGCCGGGCCCTCAAAGGCGATGACATCGACCTCAATCCGGTCGATGGAAAGCTGATCCAGCAGGGCCTGAACTATCGCGCTGACGTCGGCCGTGTCGTAGAGGGCGGCGTGAATCAGGTTTACGCCAAGGATTCCGAGGGCTTCCGCCTGTTGAAAATTCTCGCGGTCCACCATGCGCACATGCATGAGGATGTCATTGGGGGGGCCGCCCGGTTCCGACTGAAAGCGGATGCCCATCCAGCCGTGGGTTTCATCCCGGCGCACAAAGCTCTTGGCGGTGACCGTATCCGCGAAAACGAAGAAACGGGTCGTTGCCCCACGTTTCCCGGCCAACCGCTCCGTGAGCAGCTTGTATTCGTGATTCAGCATCGCGATCAGCCGCTGCTTGCCGACATAGCGGTCGGCCTGACCATAGATGGCGTCGCTAACGGTCATGTCGTAGGCCGACATGCTCTTGGCTATCGTCCCCGCTGCACCGCCCACGCGGAAAAACCAGCGCGCGACTTCCTGACCAGCGCCGATCTCCGCAAACACCCCATACTTGCCGGGGTCCAAATTGATCTGCAGTGCTTTCTGGTGGGTATCGGGACGTTCGGGCATAGGTGGCAAAGATCCGGGGCCTTCGACTAAGGCTGTGGAATCCGTCGTTAGTATCTCGTCATCCCGAGCCTTTGCCTTTAGCCGGGAGGAGCCAAGCCCAAAAAAGAAACGGGCCACCGCGCCAAAAAAAACCCAGACGGCGATCAGAGGATGATCTACCGTCCGGGGGAATATTCAGAAACAGTTCAGTAGGACTATGTAGAGATTCCCAACCGGTGAACAAATTCGGATGGAAAATTGGGTGAGTGAGGCAGCCAAGCTAACCTGACTCGAAAGTTGCAGTCCTGTGTTACAAAGAGCGGGCGGAACTTACGGGCCAAGCCCAATCCGTCAAGGTGATCTTTCTGATTCTTCCATCGGCAGAAATCGCCGCCACTTGAGGCAATCCACGTCAACACCGAGACCTCTTCCCCTGCCCAGTCCGCCTCTATCGCCTGCGGGTCTTCTTGGCCGACGGGTTTGAACTTGCTGGACCTCTACGAAAGCCGGTTCATCGGCCCACATGTTTGACTGGTTCGCGGTTTTCCTGCTTGGGGCAATCGAAGGCATCACTGAGTTCCTGCCAATTTCTTCCACCGGCCACCTATTGCTGGCGGAGCATTGGCTCGGGCACCGCAGCGAGTTGTTCAACGTAGTGATCCAATGCGGTGCGGTGCTGGCCGTGCTCGCGGTCTTTGCGGAACGCGCCCGCCAACTTCTGACCGGTTGGTCCCAGCCAATGAACCGCGATTACCTGCTCAAGCTGGGGGCGGCCTTCGTGCTGACCGCAGTCGGTGGATTGGCCCTCAAGAAGGCGGGACTCAAGCTGCCCAAGGAAACCGCGCCCATCGCGTGGGCCACGTTGATCGGAGGCGTTCTGTTCGTTGGGGTGGAACGCTGGCTCAAGGGCCGGCCGGTCACCGAGCAGGTCACTTGGGGCGTGGCCTTAGCCGTCGGCGTCGCCCAACTCATCGCAGTGGGCTTTCCCGGGGCATCCCGGTCAGGCACCACCATCCTGCTGGCCTTGATGCTTGGACTTAGCCGGTCGGCCGCCACCGAATTCTCGTTCTTGCTCGGCATACCCACTCTGCTGGCCGCCGGCGCAAAGGAGACGCTGGACGCCCTGAAGGGTCACGAGCCGCACGAACCCTGGATGATGATAATTGTGGCAACGCTCGTGGCCGCGATAACCGCGTTCATCGTCGTCAAATGGCTGCTGGACTATGTGCGCCATCATACGTTCACCGCGTTCGGCTGGTATCGGATCGTGGTCGGCGCAGCCATCCTGCTGCTGGTGAAGTGATCAACGCTCAACCCTTCGGACGCCGATAAACCTTGTGGACCGCCGCCTGGTCGGTCGGTTTGAGGATCACCTCGTCCACGCATACATGGGGCGGTTGCGAAGCCATCCAAACCATCGCGGCCGCCACGTCAGCGGCGGTCAGGGGGATGGCGCCTTCGTAGACTTTCGCCGCCCGGGAGGCGTCGCCTTTGAAGCGGACAAGGGAGAATTCGGTTTCCGCCATGCCGGGATCAAGTGAACCGACCCGGATCCCCGTTCCGTTCAGCTCCAACCGCAATGCCTGGGTGGCGATCTTTGCAGCCGCCTTCACGCCACAATAGACGGCACCGCCTTCGTAGGCCGTATGGCCGGCAATCGATCCAAGATTCAGGATGTAACCCCCGCAATGGTGCGGAATGAGCGGCAGCACGGCCCGGGTCACGCGCAATACTCCGAGGAAATTGGACTGCACCATCGCTTCCCAATCCTCGTCGTGACCAGTCGCCACGGAGTCCAGACCGTGAGCGCCTCCTGCATTGTTGATCAGCACCTCCACCCGTGGGGCAAAGGTTCGGACCCAGGTCGCAAACTCCTCAACGCTGGCCGTATTGGCCACGTCCAGAGGATGGGTATGCACGGCCGGAGCACCCGCCTGTCGGGCGGCCACTGCAACCTCGTCCAGTTTCTCCAACCGCCGGGCACCCAACAGCAGGTGACAACCTGCCGCCCCAAACGCAATGGCCGCGGCCGCGCCAAAGCCACTGCTTGCCCCGGTGATCAGAACCCTTCTTCCGCGCAAACTCATGACCACAGGCTAGAGGACTGGCTAAGCCAAGGCGAGTCCTGAGCGGTTTCCGAACCAAGGTCGAAACGAAAAGGCGCCTGCGATTGCAGGCGCCCTTGAGCCATTGAATGGGCCATTACCGTCCGCCGGTAGCGAGAGCCCGGAGCGCCGCCACAACTTCCATCGCCTTCGGGTCGTTGGGAGCCACTTCCGTGATCTTGTCGCGCGCCTGGCGGGCCAGCAGCAGGAACTGGACATTCTGTTCGTCCGTAGTCACCTGCGCCTGGACCTTGGCGATCGCCGGCAACACTGCGTCGAAGTCTTTCTTATCGATGGCGGCCATGACCTCGGAAGCGCCCGGTTGTTTGGCCGCCGCTTCCACAGCGCTGGCGTCTACCGCTGGAGTCCGTTTGCAGCCGCTCCCCAGCACGAGGGCAACCGACACAACCAATCTAAAACCAATGCGACGCAACATAGCTTGGCGATCAGGGTTACTTCCGGTAGCGAGGCCCACAAAGCAAATCGTTGGGCACCGGAACTTTTCGGTTCACCAATTCGTAGCACTTGTTCCACTTGACCAGATCGGCGCTGCCTCCGAAACGACCCACCACGGCGCCTCCAGGAAGGTTTTTCGCACTGGCGAAAGGCAAACCGATGCTGTTGGGGACGCCGGAATGGCGCATCGAGAGGGTTTCACCGATGGATTCAGGATTGTTACCCGCGTCATTGAAAAAGAATGGATCCGACTCGTTCTGTTCCCAGAGCTGCCAATCGGTGGCCAAGAAGTCATTGATTTTGTAGGTCCTACCGTCAGGAGGCGGCGTGCCGAGCGAGCCGGTGTATCCCCCAATGTTTCCAGTCCAGCAGTAGGAGGTGACTTTGACCGGGCGCCCCAGCCAAGCCGCCTTCTGCTTGGCGCTGGAGTGACGCAGTTGAACATCCTTCGGACACCAACAAACCTGATAGGTCGTTAGGAACGGACCGAGTTGGCCAATCTTGAAGAACGCCACCTGATTGCTGAACGCGGCGGAGTTCACGTCTTTGCCCGCCGCCGAACCTGGTGTGTTTGGACCGCCAGGGATTCGCCCCTTGTTTTGTGTCGCGTAGGCCCAGCAATCCGGTCCGGACAGATCACCGCCCCAGCCCGGATGGGCGTTATAGTCGGTATTGTCGGTCGAATACATGTGGTTCGCCAACAGGATCTGCTTGGTGTTATTCAGATCGAGAGTCATCTGGGCCTTGTCCTTGGCCTTGCCCAAAGCCGGCAACAGCATGCCCGCCAAGATGGCGATGATGGCGATGACGACCAGCAGCTCGATCAGGGTGAATGCCCGTCGCCGGCTGGACCGCGCGAGGAACGAAAATTTGGATTCTTTCATAGAAGCGGTGTGGAACCGGCCAAGCTTCTAGGGAACTGTGTGAGCCTTGTCAAACGCTCACTCCACGCGGCGATTAAATTGGGGCGACCTGCCGCCAGACTAGCCGCAGCCAGACCCGACAACCGTCTTCGCGCCAAGGGTTGGACTTGCGGGTCAGTAGTTCAGCCACGGCCCGAGCCACTTCTCGGCTTCGGTCACGCTCATGCCCTTGCGGCCGGCGAGGTCTTCGACCTGGTCCTTGGCTAGCTTGCCGACGGCGAAATACTTCGAGTCGGGATGGGCGAAATAGAGGCCGCTGACGCTGCTGCCGGGCCACATCGCGCAGCTCTCCGTGAGCTGGATGCCGGTCTTGGCCTCGACATCGAGAAGCTGCCACAGCGTGCGCTTCTCGGTGTGGTCCGGGCTGGCGGGATAACCGCCGGCCGGCCGGATGCCGCGGTATTCCTCGGCGATGAACTGTTCGCGGGTGAGGTTCTCCGTCTTGCCGAAGCCCCATTCGTCGCGGACGCGCTTGTGGAGGTATTCGGCGAAGGCTTCCGCCAAACGATCTGCCAGGGCTTCGGCCATGATGGCGTTGTAGTCGTCGAGCGCGGCCTTGTAGCCCTTGACCAGTTCGTCGAGGTGGAAGCCCGTGGAGACGGCGAAACAGCCGAGGTA
>JAYUSF010000270.1:0-3972 GCA_043755815.1 Verrucomicrobiota bacterium | reverse complement strand
TGCTGGCCCCACTCGTTTCCCGGCGCGCCGGAGGGCCGCTATCTGGTCCGGACCACAGGTCGGATCCGCCGCCGCGAGGAAAGCGTTGGCAAAGGCGGCCGCCCCTGCGGGACAAGCAGCAAACCCTTGGGCGGTGGCAAAATCCCGGAGCTTCTGGATCATCCCATTGAGAATCTGCTGACCGATCTGATACGCCTCGTCGCTGGTCTGGTTGTTGTGCACCTGACAGAAAAGCTTCCAGTCGGCCCAGAAGCCAGCGACCGCCTTGGCAAAGGCATCATCAGCCAACCGTTGCAGGATCACGTCCGCAATCGTCTTGGGGATGTAGCAAGGCACACAATTGGCCTCCATCACGGCCCGGGCACTGGACCAGTGAGGGTTGAAAAAACGCGGCACATCGACGTCGCGATGGTGTTCCTCGTGGGCTTTGCTGGCGGCAAAGACGTGGTAATCGCCACGTCCGCCCACCCCGGGCGTCGCGCTGGAATAGCGTTTCAACACCCGGATCATTTCGCAGTAGTTCGTGGCGTTGACGTTGCCGTTGACCACTGGATTGGGCTCGATGCTGCCCTTGATGGTCAGGTTGATATTCCCGTAGGAGAACAGGCCACGCGCCCGGAGCTTCCAAGCCTTCGAGGGCGTGTCGAAACAGACCAGGGAGGTGTAGGCAAAGTCGGTCGCGGCCGCGTAGTTCCCCCCGGCGTCGTCATCATCAAAGGTGTAAGTCCAAGGAGAAACGTCGAGCCGGATCCGGACCGGCGGCGGACAATTGGGACCGCCGGAACAGAAATCTGGGGTAAAGAAGTCTACGATCTCATCGAAGATGCTGCCGCCGACCGCAACCGTGCCCTGCTGGGTGCCGTGCCAGCCGGGTTGCAAAATTCCCACCCCGGGGTCGGTTTCGACGAAGTTCCCGTCCGCCGTGACCGTCATCGGCCCCACGATCTCCCAGGCACCCAAGTCGTGGTTGAAGCTCCACAGCGCACTCTTGGCGCCGGGAGCCAGTTTCACTCCGGTAACCGGGTCCGGCAGATTCGGGAACCGCACGGGCGCAGGCCGGTCGAAGTTCTGCGGGCCGTCCGTCTGCACCGTGATCACCAGGGGGAAATTGAGTCCGGGCGGGAGCGGTTCGGGCAACCGATCCGGGGCCACCGGAGCGATGCCCACCGAACCACCGCGGGCACCGTTCTCATTGAAGAGTGCATTGGCCGGCACGGTGAGCGAAACGCCGGCCAGACCGGGATTGTCCTGCAACACCTTGACCGGAAACGTGACCGAAGTGTCGGCAACGCTGCTGACGGGTTTGAGCGCATCCGCCTCGATCCGCGGGAGATAAATCTCACCGCTGCCCCCAGCGAGATTGTCTGCCTTGCCCGCCACGGCCGTCCATTTCTTGCCGACAAACGGGTAGTAGGCACCACCCGGCCAGTTGCTCTCGGGAGAAGTCCGGCCATCCACATGGACAAAGAATTCCCCGGCCGGCGCCGGCTCCAACCTGAAGTTGCCGGTGCTGTCGGTCACGGCCCGGAGGCTCTCTTCCTTGCCATCGACGGTGACGGTGACGCCTTGGAGCGGCCGGTTCACTGCCGAACCGTTTAGCAGTTCGCTCGCAAACACGCGCCCAATCACTTCAGTTCCAGAAACAGCCGTGCCTGAAGCCGTTTCAAAATCAATGCGTGCAATCCCTCCTGGCAGTCCATCCCCGTCGGCATCTACCTCCCGGCCCAATTGGTCGTGGATTCCCGTCGCGTTGAAAGTCACCCGGATGCGGGCTCCCGACGGCAGCGGCTCCAGATAAAACAACGTGGCGGCCCGGCGATCAGAGGCCATTTCCACCCGGCTCAATAATGACCGACCGCCAAACTCCGCCTTAAATTGCGTCAGGGTAACAACCGCAGTTTCCCCCAGGGGTTGCGAGAACCGAACCACGGTTTCCCGGTTGACCGAGACCGTGCGTTCCCCACTGACCGGTGAGGTAAGGATCGTCGTCAAGATGGGCGCCCCCGCCACCGCCGGGTCGGTCCCCGCGAGATACTCGTCGCGGTTGGAGATTCCGTCCGCGTCAAAGTCCAGCGCAGCATCCGCGGCGGCCAATGGATTGAGAAAATCTCCCCGCAAAAGCTCAAAGACATCGTCCATCCTGTCGCCATCCGAATCCAGCGGCGACTGCCGGGGGACCTGCTGGACCCGATAGAATCCCTGCGTTGCCGGAATCGGTCCCGGGTCAGTCAGTGCGCCGGGCGAAGCGCCGCCCAGACCCGCGGCCACCGGTTGGGAAATCGCGTCAACGCTGGCTCCACGCTGAAGGAGATAATAGGACGCGGGTTCCGATTCGTATTCCAACCGCACCCCTCCCTGGGCATCGATGGACACTCCCAAGATCCGGAAGTCGGCCATGGAAGCCGGCGTCGCCAACACAAGGCAAAGCCAGAGCGCCACGGCGCGATACCAAAGCGGCGGTCGATGGGGGAATCGGGAACGCACAACCTTTTGGAAGCTTATGATGCGAATAAGGAGTTTGACCGATGGCCGCAAGCCCAAACTTCCCCCTCAAAGGATGTCCACCCATAAGGACATCCACCACAACCACTTCGCTCCAAAACAAACTCGGCGAGTGCCCAGCCTTGAGTCCCGGATTCTGTCCGCCGGCCGTAATTTACGCTCGTAAACTCTGACTCAACCGCTTCACCGGCGCGTCGTGAAACAACTGGTGCGCTTCTTCCAGGATTCCGGGAATCCGCTCCGCGAACGGACTCCGCGCAATGGCCGCACGGACGAGCTGCCAGTCGAGCTTCCCGACGTGTTCGCCGGGGAACCAGTGGTCGGCGTTGCCCAGCATGTTGTAGCGGAACTTGGCCCATTCGGTCAGTTCCAGCGGTTTGGCGTAGGTCCAGAGCCGGAGGATCTCCAGGACGTTGACTTGCCCGGGCACGTCGACGAATTCTGGTAGCCGGGTGAACCAACGCCGCATCCAGTCCGCGCCGTGCACCCGCTCCAGCTCGTCACGCAACCGGCGTTCTATGGGTCCAACCACTTCCGCGGCGCGATCGTAGTGTTCGAGTCCCGCAAGGTGTTCGTCAAAATCGGAAGGTTTCGCGGCGCCGAGGGACAACGTGTGAATCTCGGGGCGCGCGAGGCAGTAGAGGTCGTTGAACTGCATCGGCGTCAGCGGCGCGCACAGCCCGCGGAGCTTCGGCAGTTCGAGGTAGAGCTTACCGCCCTTGTCGTTGGGGCTGATGATGAACACGCCCAGGTCGCGCTGGGCCGCCTCGGCGATGCAGGCGCGGTTGAGGTCATTCACGAAATACCAGTGCAGGTTCACGTAATCGAACTCATCGCTGCGGATCGCGGCAGAAATCACATCCGGGGTGGCGTGCGTGCTGAACCCGACAAAACGAACCCGTCCCTCGCGCTGGAGTTCGCGGCACACCTCCAGGCAGCCGCCCGGCAGTAACGTTTCGTCGAGGTGTCCGCGGTGATTGATGCCGTGGATGGACAGCAGTTCCACATGGTCTAGCCCGAGATAGCTCATCGAAGTCTCGAAGGTCTCACGGAATTCCTTCGCCGTGGGCTTCGGCATCACCTTGGTCTGCACGATCAGCTTCTCCCGCGGGAACTGCTTCAACACCGGTCCGAGCTGCATCTCGGAGGAGCCGTAGCCACGGGCGGTTTCAATGTGGTTGATGCCCACCTCCACGCTCCGGTGGATGGTCGCTTCGAGGTTGGCCTGACCCGCCTTGTCCACCTGGTCCCAAGTCACGTCGGACCACGACTGCTGGTAACGCATCCCGCCGCAGGAAAAGACGGGCATCTGCAAGTTGGTGCGGCCAAAACGGCGATAACGCATGGGGCAAGACTATGGGGAACCAGTGGCGCCGACAATGTCCACTCTGGCGTTGGGCTCCTCCTTGCCGCGAAACCAGGCACTGGCTTGCCGAAACTTTCTTCTGTCGCGGGGCGAGCAAAACAGGA
>JAYUSF010000269.1:0-12741 GCA_043755815.1 Verrucomicrobiota bacterium | reverse complement strand
TCGGTGCCTTTGGAACTGACACGGCGCAGGAAAAGCGGGGACATGTCCCCGCAGTCCAGAGCGCGGGTCGGCCAAGCGCGCACACGGTGAAAAGATGCGCCCCTTGGTGAACGCCGTGAGCAACGCGGAGGTGCCATTCCTGCCTTCGCCCGTGATTTCCGACGGCCTCGCCGCCGATCCGGCCGGAATCCTCTACGTCGCGGATTCGTCCGGCCTGATCTACTCGGTCCAAGGCAACCTGCCGCTCGGCAACTCGGGGTATGCCCGGAGAAGCAGCTCAGTCAGCCGCGGAGCGGCGTCAGAAGGTAGCCCACCGCGCGAGCTGTGGGTGGTGGACGGAGGGCGAGCCAGCCCCGGCAGGGGCGACAGAGCTTCCAACTTCGGGCAAACCACCGCCTCTGTCGCCCTGCTGGGGTTTCGCCGGTTGGGCCGGGTAACCCCGGGCAGACACCCGGGGCTACTTTCTGCCGCGCCTCCGGCGCTGAGGCACAAAGCCGGGGCGACCACCCGACCGTTGGCACCCTATTGCGCGAGCCTCAATAATGCGCCTTGGGATGGCTGGTCGGCGCAGGAAGTTCCATTTCAGGGCTTTGGAATTCGCGCGGTCGATTGTCCCGGTCGGAAGCAAACCAGTCACCCGTTGCGAGGCGGGATAAAACCGATTCCACAGTCCATGCTGCACAAGGAAGGCCACACATTTCCACCTCGGTCCCGTTGCTGAAGCCATCGGCTCCACTCCTCGAATTCGCGCCGCCTTGGCGGACACGACAAAGCTATTGGTCATCGAGTTCCTCGCGTAAAAAACTCCCCGTTGCCACCAATGGATCTTGAGCCCTGTAGGCTGGTCCAGTTTTCGCCCAAGAGAACGCTCAAGGATCCGGGATCAGAAATGAACAGGGTCTTTCCTGCATTGGTCACCGCCGTCGTTACCAACCCGTTGGTTCCGACCTGTGCCACGCCCGAGATTGTCACGATGACCTTCGGGTCGCGATTGAGGCGTCCTGTCGCCAGCCACGCGCCAGCGAGCAACAGGCCGGTCATTACTACCAGACTGACCACAATTCGTCGGGAGACTCGCACGATTCCTTGGGCCTCAGACAAAACCGGCGCAGGGATCTCCTGCGCCGGTTGGCGAGTCCGTCCACTTGGGACGGCAAAGCGTTGGGTGGCAACCGGCTTACTTCAGCACGGCCTGGTGGAATTCGAACCAGTCGTCGATGTTGTTCAGGTTGATGGCGTCCGGGAGCACCGAGCCGTCGTCGTTCAGGCCGTTGGCGGCGAGGATCTTCTTCCGGGTCTCGTCGTCGTGGATGTAGCCGGCGATGCCGACGTTCAGCTTGTGGATGTTGCCCTTGTTGAGCTTCACGCCGGGCTGGGCCTTGATCCACGCCTCGAACTGCGGGTAGGTGGGCTTGCTCTCCGTGAGGAAGGCGCGAACGGCGTCGGCGCTCAGGCCGAGGGCGCTGATCACCATCATGTCGTAGCCCTGACCGATGCCGGGGTAACCGGCGGCGAGCTTGCCGCGGGCCTCAAGGGAGGCCTTTTGCCAGAGGCGCGGGAGGTGGAGGATGCCCAGCGGACCGGCGACGCCGGAGCTGATGAGGGGAACGTAGGTATCGCTCATGGTAAAAGTTTATCTCGTTTTGCGGAAATGAAGCGGCGGGGAACTTAGTTTCCCGGTCGCCCGTCGCGCAAACAGTTTTCCCCCGTTTGGCCCCAGTTCCATCGCGCCCCCGCAAATTCGGCCCACTATTCGGCAACGTCTGGCGAGCCGTTTGCCGCCGGTGGCCGAAGTTAGGGCCAGGACGAAAGGCCCAAAATCTATGAAACACCTCCGCAAAAACCTGATCCGCTGGGCCGTCCTTGCGGGAATCCTGCTCGCCACCCCCGCGCCGACCGGCAAGGACGGCGCGACCGCCACCGCGATGCGCCGCAAGCTGAAGCATGCCGAGAAGCTGCTGCCGGGACTGGTCCGGCACGACTTCGCGGTCCTTCAGGCCAACGCCAAGGAACTGGTGACGCTGAGCAAGGGCACCGGTTGGATAGCCCGGCAGACACCCGAATACGGCCTGTTCCTCACCGAGTTCCAACGCACTGCCGCCGATCTTGCGCAGGCCGCCGCGGCGAAGGACATCGATGGCGCCACCGCCGCCTACACCGGCATGACGACGAGCTGCGTGGCCTGCCACAAATACATCCGGGGCGACGAGACCCAGAAATGACGGGGCCTGAGCCGCTTGCCCGGAGCCCGCGCCTCCCACACCTTCCGGCGCATGAGTTTGCTGCCGTTTGGGGAATTGCCTGTCCACAGCCCGCGCCACTTTGTGCCGGCGCAGATCGATCTCGGTGACTGGAGCCAGGTGGCACCGCTGTTCGACGCCCTGGTCGCGCGGGCGCCGCAATGCCTCACGCTGGCGGAGTTCGAACGCTGGCTGCTCGATTCCGGGGAACTCGCCGCGGCGCTGGATGAGGAGGGGGCCAAGCGCTACATCGCGATGACGTGCCACACCGACTCGAAGGAGGCGGAGACGGCCTACCTGCACTTCGTCGAAAGGCTCGAACCGGAACTGAAGCCACGCCGCTTCGAGCAGGCCAAACTGTTCCTCGCGCATCCGCTGCGGGCGCAGTTGCCGAAGGCCCGCTACGAAGTCTTCGACCGCGACCAGGCCCTACTCGTGGAGCTCTACCGCGCCGAAAACGTCCCGCTCGAAACCGAGGACGCGAAGCTGGGGAACGAGTTCAACAAGCTGAGCGGCTCGCTGACGGTGCATTTCCGCGGCGAAGAGAAGACGCTCACCCAGATGGGCCGCCTGCAGGAGGAAACCGACCGCGCCCTCCGCGAAGAGGCGTGGAAGCTCGTCGCCGAACGCCGGCTGACAGAGGCGGACAAGTTCGATGACCTGATGGATGGCCTCGTGAAGCTGCGTCACCAGATGGCGCTGAATGCCGGCTTCACGAACTACCGCGACTACGCTTTCCGGATGCGTGGCCGTTTTGACTACGCACCGGCCGACTGCGAGCGCTTTCACGACGCCATCGCCACCGAAGTCGTGCCGGTGCAGCGCGAACTGCAGCGCCGGCGCAAGGAACAGCTCACCGTTCCATCGCTTCGTCCGTGGGATTTGTCCGTGGACCCGCTGAACCGGCCGGGGCTCAAGCCATTCACCGACACGGCGGAGATGGAGCGCGGTTCGCAGACCATCTTCGACCGGCTGGACCCGGAACTTGCCCGCGGCTTCGCCACGATGCGGGAACTGCGCCTGCTCGACCTGGACAACCGCAAGGGCAAGGCGCCCGGCGGCTACCAGAGCACGCTCAGCGAAGCCCGCCTGCCGTTCATCTTCATGAACTCGGTCGGGCTTCAACGGGACGTGGAGACGATCCTGCACGAGGCCGGCCATGCCTTCCATGCGTTGGCCACGCGTGATGAGAACCTCTACGCCTACCGCGGCGCGCCGATCGAGTTCTGCGAAGTCGCCTCGATGGCGATGGAACTGCTCGCCGCGCCGCACCTCGACGTCTTCTACAGCGAGGCCGACGCCAAGCGCGCCCGGCGCGTCCACCTCGAAGGCATCGTGGGCGTGTTCCCGTGGATCGCGACCGTGGACGCGTTCCAGCACTGGCTCTACACGCATCCGGAACACACCCGCGCCGAACGCCGCGCCGCCTGGCTCGCGCTCATGGACCGTTTCGGCGGCGACGTGGACTGGACCGGTTTCGAGTCCGCCCGCGCCAACCTCTGGCACAAGCAACTGCACATCTTCCTCTACCCGTTTTACTACGTGGAATACGGGATCGCCCAGCTCGGTGCCCTGCAGGTCTGGGCCAACGCGAAGGCCGACCAACCCAGGGCGCTCGCCGACTACAAGGCGGGACTCGCCCTCGGCGGCTCGCGACCGTTGCCGGAACTGTTCGCCAAGGCCGGCTGCCGGTTCGACTTCAGCCGCGAGACCCTGAAGCCGCTGACGGAACTCGTCCGGTGCGAACTCGCTAAACTCGACTGAAGCCGCGTGAGCCAACCCGCCTCCAGCCCGCGTCCGCCCGCCCCGCCGGTCACGACCGCGTTGATCGTGCTGAACGTGCTCGTGTTCCTGTGGGAATCCCGGATGACCAGCTTTCAGAAGCTGTCGCTGCTCCACCAATACGCCCTGAACTTCAGCACGGTGCAGCAAGGGATGTGGTGGCAGTTCTTCACCTTCCAGTTCCTGCACGGCGGCCTGCTGCATCTCCTGTTCAACCTGCTGTTCCTCCACTCGGTCGGGCCGCTCCTGGAGCTGACGTTGGGCGCGCGCCGTTACCTCGCGCTCTACCTCGTGAGCGGCGTCTTCGGCGGCGGCCTGCACATCCTCGTGGCGTGGCTGTCCCCGACCCACTTTTCGTCGCCCGTGGTCGGCGCCTCCGCCGGTCTGTGCGGAATCCTGGCGGCGGTCTGTGCGCTCTACGCCGAGGAAAAGGTGGACGTGAAGCTGTTCTACGTGATCCCGCTGCGGATGCGGGCGAAGTTTCTCCTCCTCGCCGTCGCGCTGGTGACCATGGGCGGCGCCCTGTTTCCGTTCGGCAACGTCGCCCACCTTGCCCACCTTGGCGGCCTGGTGGGCGGCCTCATCGCCCTGAACTTCATGGACGTGAAGCCCCTCCCCCCGATCGAGGACGAAGCCGCGCCACAATCCGGCCGTTGAAAAGGCGCCGCCCCCCACTAGCTTGCCCCCGTGCTGAGTGACCGCGACTACATGAGGGAGCCGGACGACAGGCCCGCGATGTCCATGACGGTGCGCCTGATGATTGCCCTGGTGGCGGTCTTTGCCGCCGTTCAGATCAATGCGGTCTACGGCCGGCCGGAGTGGACCGGTTACCTCCCGCTCAGCCTGGGAGGCATCCAGCGCGGTTTCCTCTGGCAGTTGGTCACCTTTCAGTTCCTCCACGGCGGACTCCTGCACTTGGCGAGCAACCTCCTCGGGCTCTGGATTTGCGGCCGGTTTGTCGAACACGTGGTTGGGCGATGGCGTTTTCTGGCCTTCTACCTTGGAACTGGCATGGCCGGCGGGCTGCTGCACCTGTTGCTTGCGGCGGCCTTTCCGACCTGGTTCGGGATTCCCGTGTTCGGGGCCTCGGCCGGCGTCATGGCATTGGTGGCGCTGTTCTGCCTGCTCCAGCCGGAGGCGGAGTTCCTGATGTTCTTCGTCCTCCGGATGAAGGCGAAGACACTGCTCATCGTGGAAGCCTCACTCGCGCTGTTCTTCACGGTGGTTCCCTCCGATCCCGGGGTGGCGCACGCCGCGCATCTCGGCGGCATCATCGCGGCATTCCTCTTCTTCCGCGCCGGTTGGCACGATGAACTCCGGCCGCTCCCGTGGGCAGGAATCGGCCACTGGTTCGCGCAGCGGTTTCAGCGCCGCCGAGTCCAACCGCCCAAGCCGGCCGAAGCGCCGTGGAAGAAACCCGAGCGCCGGCCGCAGAAGCCCGCCCCGGTGGAACTTTCCGCGGATGACTTCATGGCCCGCGAAGTGGACCCGATCCTCGAAAAGATCGCCGCCCACGGCATCCACAGCCTGACCGCCCGCGAGAAGGAAACGCTCGAACGCGCCCGTTCGAAGATGTCCAAGCGGTAAGACCTCCGGCCCCGCCGCTATTTTCGGGCGGCGATCCAGAGCGGCGTCACCCCGTTGTCCCAGCGCGGGCGCAATACCCGCACCTCCCGGAAGCCGGCGCGCTTCATTTCGGCTTCGAGCTGCGGCCGGCTCATTCCGATCTCATGCGTGTTGGTCAGCCGGGAGATGCGGTAACTCACAAAGGTGTGCAACCGGTTGGGTTCATCCGCCAACAGGAGCCAGCCCCCGGGCTTCAGGCAGCGAAACGCCGCATGGATCGTCTGGCGCCAGTCGAAGGCGTGGTGCAGGGCTTCGAAAACAAACACGCCGTCAAAGTCCCGCGCCGGGGCGACAACCTCGTCCACCGTCTCCATGGGGCCCTCCTTGAAACTCAGGCGAACTTCATCCACGCCCCGGGCCCGCAGGGCCGTGACCCGCTTTTCAGCGAGGCTGATTTCATCCGGCCCGATCGAGGTTCCGAGCACATGATAGCCGGCAATCGCTAGAAACTCCGACATCCAGCCGCAGCCGCACCCCAGTTCCAGCAGGCGCGCCCCGGGCCGGAGTTCCAACGCCTCCAATTCCCGCCACAGCCGGGTGAACTTACCGATGTAGGTGGCGAAGTTGTTCGGGTCCCAGAAGGGCTTCTGCACGTGGCCCGCCAGCACGACTTCCCGCTTCGCACCGGGCATGGATGAGTAGTAGTCGCGTTCCGCCGCGTAGGCCTTGGCCTGGTCGGCGAAGGTCGGAGGAAACAGGCCCGCCGAATAGTCCTTGAGGATCAGATAAACACCGGCGGATAGCTTGCCGACCTTGGAGAGCGGCAGGAAGTAGTTCTCCCAGTTCCGCCGCATCAGGTGGCGCCCGTGGCTCAGGAGAACGCTGTCCGCCACCCAGCCGGCAAAGCGGTGCGTCCAGCCAGGGGAAAAGCCGCTCGGGGGAGAGTAATGTGCGGGGGAAGCCATGCGCTAATCGCGGTGTCAATACGGAGCACCCGTGTGGTTGTCACCAAGATTAGGGCCGCCGACCCTCAGCTCGCGTCTTTCGCTCGATCCGACTTCCGCGGGTTTAGTTTCCGCGGGGCGAGGCCAGGTTTGTTCCCGATCGGCGGCGCTCCCCTCGATTCGTCCCGGCACACTTCTCGTCCGGCTTTTTTGTTGTTTGCCGCGGGCGCTTGGGCCATTAACCGCGCCTTCTTTCGCGATGGCACTCATTGTCCAGAAGTATGGCGGAACCTCGGTGGCCAACCCCGAGCGGATCAAGAACGTGGCTCGCCGCGTCGCGAAGTATCGCGCGCAGGGCGACCAGGTGGTCGTGGTCGTGTCCGCCATGAGCGGCGTGACCGACAACCTCATCAGGCTGGCCAAGGAGATCGTTTCCCTCCCGGCTGAACGGGAAATGGACATGCTCCTCGCCACGGGCGAACAGCAGACCATCGCCCTGACCGCCATTGCGCTGCATTCGCTCGGACTCGAAGCCGTTTCCCTGACGGGCGCCCAGGCCGGCATCGTCACGGATGGGGTCCACACCAAGGCCAAGATCCAGAACATCACGCCCAAGCAGGTCCACACGCTGCTGGATGCCGGCAATGTCGTCATCGTGGCCGGCTTTCAGGGCCAGACCGACGAGGGCCAGATCACCACGCTCGGCCGCGGCGGCAGCGACCTGACCGCCATCGCCCTGGCGGCGGCGCTCAAGGCGGACCTCTGCCAGATTTACACCGATGTGGACGGCGTTTACACCGCCGACCCGCGGATCGTTCCCACCGCCAAGAAGCTGACTGAAATCGCCTACGACGAGATGCTCGAGCTCGCCGGCTCCGGCGCCAAGGTCATGCAGCTCCGGTCGGTCGAGTTCGCCAAGAAGTTCAACGTCATTTTCGAAGTCCGCTCCAGTCTCAACGAGAATCCCGGCACCATTGTGAAAGAGGAAACCACCAGCATGGAGGACGTCGTCGTCCGCGGCGTCTCGCTCGACAAGAACCAGGCCAAGATCACGCTCTTCGGCGTGCCCGACCAGCCCGGTCGTGCCGCCCGCATATTCCGCTCGCTCAGCGACGCCACCATCAACGTGGACATGATCGTCCAGAACGTGAGCCACGCCGGCGGCGCCCCGGCCACCGCTTTGAGCTTCACCGTGGACAAGCCGGACCTGCTCAAGGCCAGCAACGTCATCAACGGCCTGAAGGCGGAGATCGGCTTCAAGGAGGCCGCGACCGACGAGAACATCGGCAAGCTGTCCATCGTCGGCGTGGGCATGCGCAGCCACAGCGGCGTGGCGGCAAAGATGTTCGACGTGCTCGCCCACGAGGGCGTGAACATCGGCATGATCTCCACCAGCGAGATCAAGATCAGCGTCGTGATCGAGCTCGCCAAGGGCGAGCAGGCGATGCGCGCCCTGCACGCGGCCTTCATCGGCTGACGCGGGAAAATGACCAAGGCTCAATGACCAATGGCCCAACTCGGCCGGCGGTTGTGGTGACTTCAGTTTGGGCATTGGAAATTGGGCCTTGGTCATTCCCTCCCGAAGCTTGCTTCGCCCGGCCGATTCCGGCTCCTTTCGCGGCGTGAACCGACCGGCGCGAAATCTCGTCTGGCTGCTACGGGGGGTGGGTGTCCTTGACCTGCTCGCGCTGTTGGCTGTGGCGATGCCGTCCGACTGGCACGCCCACGCGCACGCCAGCCTGGGGCTGGGGGCCATGCCGGATTCGCCCATCGTGGTCTACCTCGCCCGGTCGGCATCGGCGCTCTACGCGGTTTACGGGGCGCTGTTGCTGTTTCTTTCGACCGACGTCGAGCGGCATCGGCCGGTGATCCGGTTCCTCGCCTGGGCGGCGCAGGCTCACGCGCTGACGCTGGTCGGCATTGACTGGTTTGCCGGCCTGCCGCTGTGGTGGCTGCTCGCCGAGGGAATCGGCTACGCCGGCTGGGCCGGACTCGCTTTGTGGTGGTCGCGGGAAGTCCCGGCGAGTGGGTAAGCGCGACGGGCTTGGCCGTTCCGCAAAGGGAACCGAGCCAAGCTGTGGGCGGGAATTCCACCGGAGACCGCTGCGGGTTGCGGGGCAGCCCGCCCACGGTTCCTGGTAGACGCCCCGCTTGGAAACGTTTTTCCCGTTTAATTCCCCCAGCCTGCCGCCGCGCTAACCATGGCGGTAAACTCGCGGCAGGCGGTGACGCCAGTTCACCAGCACGTCGTAGCTTACGCTCCGTTTGAGCGCCGCCAGGTCGTGTGCGGAGATCGTTTCCCCGCCCTGGCTTCCCTGCAGCACCGCCTCGTCGCCCACCTGGGCCAATGGCAAGTCAGTCAGGTCCACCATCAGGGCATCCATCGTCACTCCGCCCACAATTGGAACACGCCGCCCGTGCAGCAGCACCGAACCTTCGTTGCGCACGCGCGGGTAGCCGTCGCCATAACCCAGCGGCAGCATCCCGATCCGGCTGGGGCGCTCCGCCCGCCAACGCATGCCGTAGCCCACGCTGTCGCCGGGTTCCACTGGCTGGATGGCGACGAGGCGGGCCTTGACCGACATCACCGGGGCCATGCCGGGAATCCGCCGGCAAACGGACGACGGATAGACGCCTTGGGCGAGGATGCCGACCCGCACCACGTCAAAGTGAGCGTCCGGCAGGTCGAGGAAGCCGCCTGAATTCGCGTGATGCACATGGCGCGGGGTGACGCCCGCGGCCCGCAACGCGGCGAGGCAGCGTTCAAAGTGGGTCAGTTGAAGGTTGGCAAAGCTCTTGTCCAGTTCGTCGCTCTGGGCAAAGTGGCTGAGCACGCCCGCAAACTCCAAACCGGTCAGTCCGGCCAACTCCTGGCTCCATTGGGCGGCCTCCCGCCATGGCAGGCCGAAGCGGTTCATGCCCGTATTGATCTTCAGGTGCACGGGCACGGGGTGGCCGCGCTGTAGGCCCAGTTCGGCGAACTGCCGGGCGATCTCCAACCGGCCGACGCAGGGCTCAAGGCCGAGTTCCAGCACATGGGGCAGTTCATCGGGCAACCGTTCACCGAGCAGGAGGATTGGAGCGGTGATGCCGGCGGAACGCAGTTCGGCTGCCTCGCCCAGCGTGAAGACGGCCAGGAGGTCCGCGCCGTTCTTCAAAGCAACTCGCGAAGCCTCAACACTGCCCAAGCCATAGGCATCGTCCTTCGCCACGTAGAGCAACCGGGTCTCCACCGGCAACTCCTCGCGGATCAGCCGGAAATTCTGCGCGAGCGCGGCCAGATCGACCTCGACCCAGGCGGAGCGTGGCCACGAAGACGGGTTCATTCGTTACCGGGAGGCCAGAGAGATTTACCAACATCCGTCCGGAAGTAGCTGCCGAGCGAATGGATCTTGCGGATGTTGGCGTAGGCCGCGGCGATGGCTGCGGGGAGGGAGGCACCCACGGCCGCCACGTCACAGATCCGGTGGCCGGTCGCTTCCAACGCCCCGTCCGCGCAGGCCGCGACCTCCTGCCACCAGACATCGCAGGTAAAATCCCCGGTCACCGTCACGGGGACGCGGGGGCCGGTCAGTTGGGTGAAAGGATAGCCGTAGCCGGCCAGGGTCAGGTTACAGCCAAAGGTCAAATCCGGACGCCAGCGGGGGGCCAGAGGCTCGTTGCGGGCGCAGTTCACAAACGTCTCGAATGAATTCTCCAGCATGCGGGCGATCAGCGGTCCACTGGTGACGCCGAGGCGGACATTGTATTCGAGGACATGCCAACGGCCTTGGTGTTGCATGGCGGTGACCTGCACCGGCCCGTGGAATCCTACTTCGCGGAACCAGGGCAGCAGCGGGGTCAGCAACTCCCGCACAAGCCCATATTTGTCGCCGGAATCACGCTCGACCAAGCCGCCCAGCGGGGCGCCTGCCACAATGCCCAGATTACCGTCGAAAGCCCGCTTGTATTCCTGGTTGGTTACCAGCGGATAGATTTCGCCGCCGCTCACCAGAGCGATGTGTCCGGCTTCCCGGCGCCCGAGGTATTCCTGGAGAAAGATGCCCTCGGTGTCATCCAGCCGGGGCAGCCAGGCCAGCGTGTCGGCGACGCTTTCGCAGACGACCGTGTGGATCGGGCTCGTGGGCGAACACAGCGGGTTCTTGATGACGAAGGGGCGTTGCTCCCGGCGGACCAGCGCTTCGGCTTCCGCCACCGTCTGCACGAACCAGGCGCGCGGGAATGGGATCTTGAACCGCTCGCACAGAGCCCGGGCAAAGTCGCGTTCGCGTTCCAACCGCAGGCCTTCCCCGGTTGGGCACAGGAGGGGCGGCCGCAGCGCGAGGAACTCGTCCGTCCACGGCTTCAGCGCCCACTCGATCGACATCGGGATGATCACGTCGGGCCGTTCACGGCGGATGAGCTCGCAAGGGTTGGGCAGTTCGGCCGCCGTGGTGCAGGCGCCTTCGGACTGCGGGCCGTAGTGCGCGTAGTCCCGGGTCAGGTAGGCGCTGACGGCGGCGCCTTCCTCCCGGAGCCGTCGCAGCATCGCCTGCGTGAAGGCCCCTACGCCCAACACCATTGCCCGCCCGGAACCTGTCTTGAGTTCACCCATGAATGCGGGCGGACGCTAAGAATCCCGCCCCCGGCGTGAAAGCCGTTTCCAAGCCGAGTTGTTCACGGGCGCCGGCCCACCACCAAGGGCCTATTCGTGCCGGAGCGCTTCCACCGGGTCCATCTGCGCCGCTCGGAACGCGGGGTAGAGTCCGAAGATCACCCCGACCAGCGCGGAGATCGTGAACGCGGCGAGCGGGGACCAGAGCGTGACGATGGTCTTCATGCCGGCCGTGGCCGTGACGATGAACGGGATGGAAATGCCCAGCAGCACGCCCAGCGCGCCGCCGGCGCCGCTCAGGATCACGGCCTCGATCAGGAACTGCGTGACGATGTCGTTGCGCTTGGCGCCGAGTGCCCGGCGGATGCCGATCTCGCGGGTCCGCTCGGTCACGGTCGCGAGCATGATGTTCATGATGCCGATGCCGCCGACCACGAGCGAGATGGCGGCGATGGAGCCGAGCACAATGTTGAAGATCTGCTTGGTGCGTTCGGCCTGCTTGAGCTGTTCCAGCGGCACCACGACGTCGTAGTCCTTCTTTTTGTGGTTCCGCTCCATGAGGTCCTTGATGGCCAGCGAAACCGGCACCACGCGCTCGGTGCGGTCCACCTTCACGGTCACCTCGTGCAAGGCGACGCGCTCCTGCTCGAAGCTGCCGCTGCGGCGCTTGAACAGGACTTCGCCGTAGCGTCGTTTGGCGGTTTCCAGCGGAATGAACATGCGGTCCACCGCGGGTTGGGTGGAGGTGGACTGCATCACCTCATCCTTCGAGGCCGTCGAGAGCGCTTCCATGATGCCGATGACGCGGTAATACTGCTGGCCGACGCGCACCGTCTTGCCGACGGGCGATTCGAGCGGGAACAGCGTCTGGGCCATGCGGTCGCCGAGCACGCAGACGTTTTCGGCGGAACTTTGGTCGGTGTCGGTGAAGAAACGGCCCTGGGCGACGCGGTGATTCCGCATCGTCGGATACCACGGCACGGTGCCGACGACCTCGGCGTCCACCCGCCACGTGATGTTCCAGACATATTCCCGCATGACGCGGGCCGGCACGATGGTGGTGACGCCCGGAATCGTGGCCCGGATGCGGGCGATGTCCTCGTATTTGAGCCCGTAATCGAGGACGTAATTGTTCTGGTTGTTCGAGACCTTCTGCTCCTCAGGCGGCTTGACGCTGCGGAGGATGATGTTCTGCGAGCCGAGCTTTTTGAGCGCTTCCTGGGCCTCGTAGCTGGCGCCCTCGCCGATCGCGAGCATGGCGATCACGGAACACACGCCGAAGACAATGCCCAGGACCGTGAGCAAAGAGCGCAGGCGGTGGAGCCAAAGCGACCGCAGCCCGAGCCGGATGGCCCGGCGAAACTTTCCGGATTGGATGGGGCTTGGAATCACTTGAATTTCACCTCCGGACATCGCTTTCGAGGACGCCGTCGCGGAGACGGACCACCCGCTTGGCCCGTTCGCCGACAGCGGGATCGTGGGTGACCATCACGAGGGTTTTTCCAGTGGCGTTGAGTTCGTCGAACAGCCCGAGAATCTCACGACCGCTGCCGGAATCGAGGTTGCCGGTGGCCTCGTCGGCGAGCAGCAGGATCGGGTCGCTGGCCAGCGCGCG
>JAYUSF010000268.1:0-4019 GCA_043755815.1 Verrucomicrobiota bacterium | reverse complement strand
ATTGAGCTGCTGGTGGTCATCGCCATCATTGCAATCCTGGCCGGCATGCTCCTGCCCGCGCTTGCCCGGGCCAAGGCCAAGGCCAAGCAGACGGTCTGCCTCAACAATCTCCGCCAGACCAGCCTGGGTTTCCGCCTCTGGGCCGGCGACAACCGGGACAAGTATCCGTGGAACCTCACGACCAACAGCGGTGGCAGCCTCGGTTCCGAGGATTGGACCGATCATTTCCGGGTCTGCTCCAATGAACTGGGTTCTCCCCGCATCCTGCTGTGCCCGACCGAGACCAAGAACAAGCCCGGCACGAACTGGGTCAACCTGGATGGCCTCGCCAACATCAGTTACTTCGTTGGCACCAAGGCCGAGGACACCAAACCCCTCACCATGGTCACGGGCGACAGCAACGTGAGCGGCGGCGGCGGCGGCTATGACCCGCAGTGGAGCATCTTCCTCGGCACCTCGATCGACGCGGCCTGGGACAAGAACCTTCACAGCCGCAACGGCAACCTCGCGATGGCGGACGGCAGCGTGCAGAACACCAAGACCCCCACGCTGCGGGCGGCGATCAGCCAGGCACTCGCCAGCGGACTGACCAACGTCGTCTTCTCCAAACCGCGGGCGGTCTTCTAAGCCGTCCACTCCGGCGCACGAACGATTCTTCCGACGATGCGAAACAGCAAGATGCTCATGGCCGCAGCCGCGGGGGTCATCGCCGGCGCCCTCGCATTGGTCCTCCGCACGGGCACGGGCGGCTCTCCGTCCGCCGTTTCCCGGGAAGTGCCCGAACAGGTTGGCCGGACCTTGGCCCAGGAGGCAGTCGCGCTGCTCGGCCCCGGCGGCAAGCTGACCCTGATCGCCCGCGACACGAGCGAGTTTCCCCAGGCGGCCGTTGATCTGGCGCTGAAAGGCTTCGGCCGCGAGGTTACGAAGAACGGCGCCACGGTTTCCGCGACCAAGCTGTTTTCGGTCGATCCGTTGCGAATCGTCCAAGTTCCACCAGGCGACTTCTTCGAACTCATCCGTCGGGCCGGTCCCGGCGACGTGATCGTGTCGTTCATGGGACCGCCACTGCTGACCGAGGAGCAACGGGTCGCGCTGGGCGACATCAAACCCAAGATCGTGGCCTTCTGTTCCGGGTCCATGCCCGCCTACGTTGACCTGCGCCTGCTCGCTGAACAGAAGTTGCTGCACGCCGCCGTGCTGAGCCGAGTCCCGACGAATTCGGCGGGTGCCCTGCGGAGCCAGGAACATTTTGACGCCCTCTACGTGCGGGCGGACTCCGGCGACCTTCTGAATGCCGACGCAGTCAGAGGAGGCAGCCGTTGAAATCGGTCCGCACCTTGGCCCAGGCGCCTGCGGGAGCAGAGCTCAACGTTCCGTGCCGCCGCCGGGCCGCGTTCACCCTGACCGACCTGCTCGTCACGCTGGCGGTCTTGGCCTTGCTCACCGCGGTGGTGCTCGTTCCCATCACGCGGGCGCGCCAAAATGCGCGGCTCTCGCAATGCCTCCACAATCTCCAGCGGGTGAACCGGGCCGTGCAGCAGTTTGCCGGGGAACATGACGGGACCTTGCCCGGTCCGGCCGACAGTCCCGGCGAGTTCCAGTGGTGGTATAAGGAACTGGTCAAAGGTTACCTTGGCTTGAAGGGGCCGGCTTCGACCAACGACTCGGCCTTTGCCTGCCCATCCGACCGCGGCTACAGCGACCCGAAACCGTTCCACCAGACCGAGCGGTTCGCGTTTGGCAGCTACCCGTTCAACGGCGTGCTGCTCCCGGGCGCTCCGAATATTGCCGGCTGGAAACTCGCCGCGATCCGGGAACCCAGGCGCACCCTGTCGGTCATGGAATGGACCGCGCACGCCCCGCTTTCATGGCATCGCAGCCGGACCGGCCAGCGGAACGCCCCGTTCTACCGTGATGCGGAAAGTGTGGTCGGCTTCGTGGACGGCGGGGCCGGCCTGACCCGGATCTACTACGACGGCTTCAATGCCGCCTACACCCGCGATCCCATTCCCGGCTACGATTACCGCTACAGCGGAAACTGATCGCCATGAGCCGACCCTATTTCCCCATGCCACGCCTCCCGTTCATCGCCCTGCTGCTTTGCCTCCTGACCGCCGCTTCGCGCCTCGTCGCCGCCCCGGTGTTGGGCGGATGGACTCCGCTCTACAAAGGCATCGACTATCTCAGCGGCACGAACCAGTCGGCCGGCGGTGATTTCAATCATCTGATGGTGGCTCACGTCCTCCGCATCAACCTCACCGACCCGGACATCCGGCTGTTACCGACCCCGCGCATCGCCAACTTCGTCGGCTCCAGCCGCGAGACCGCCGGCCGGACCGTCAGCCAGTTCGTCAAAGCCTATGGAGTCCAGGTCGCCGTCAACGCCAACTTCTTTTCCCCGGAGGAATACTACCTCGCGGAAGGAACACCGATGGCCCTGAACGGCCTCGAGATCAGCGAAGGCCATCTCGTTTCGCCGGCCAGTTTCGACAAGGCGGCCTGTGTCCTCTTTGACACCAACAACGTCGGCCGGATCGTTTACACCAACTGGCCGGCCGTGAGCACCAACGGCGTCCTCAACGCGGTCGCCGGCGACTATCCCATCCTCGTCCGGGGTGTGAACATCGGCCGCCAGTATCTCAATCAGGGCGGGTTCATCCATCAGGTCAATCCGCGCACCGCCATCGGCCTTTCCCAGGACGGCAAGACGCTCTTCCTCCTGTGCATTGACGGACGCCAAAGTCACAGCGAAGGGGCCTTGGACTACGAGACCGGCGCGTGGATGCTCCTCTTCGGCGCCCACGATGCGGTGAACATGGATGGCGGCGGCTCCGCGACGATGGTCAGGCAGAGCAGCACCGGGCAGCCCGTGCGCCTGAACCGGCCCAGTGCCGTCGCCGATTCCGGAAGGGAGCGGACGGTGGGCAGCCACTTCGGGGTCTTCGCCAAGCCGCTGTCCGCCTTCATCAATGATATCGGCGCCACCGCCAGCGACGAGACGGCGACAATCACCTGGTCGACCACCGCGCCGGCGACGTCCCAGGTCGAATACGGTCTCACCGAGGCCCTCGGGCTAACCTCGCCGTTCCAGCCGGCACTGACCAGCGGTCACTCCGTTCAACTGGGCGGACTCGCGCCGGGGACGGCCTATTTTTTCCGGACCGTCTCCACCGCCAACGGCACCCGACACGAGTCGACGATTCAGCTCTTCACCACCACCCGCAGCGTCACCTCCACCCCGGTCGTTCCGCTCAACGCCCCATGGCGCCATGCGACGGCCAGCCAGGACAACGCCAACTGGGCCAAACCCGCCTTCGACGATTCCGGCTGGAACGGACCCGGTGCCGGCCTCCTCTGGGCCTTCACGCGGGCGGGAGCTTCACCGCTCGATCCGGCGTTGCTGGGCGAACGGATGGACGGCAATGCGGCCTCCGGCTACCCCTACGTGACCTATTACTTCCGAACCCACTTCAACGCCCCCGTCGCAGGCGCGGGAACCTCACTGGCCTTTTCCGGCTACCTCGACGACGGCGCCGTTTTCTACCTGAACGGTCACGAGATTCACCGCGTGCGGATGCCCGAAAGTCCGGAAGTGATCGCGGACGGCACCCTCGCAATCGGATTCCCGTGCAGCGGGGATGCGGACTGTTTGGACGAGTTCACCGTGAAGGACGGCGTCAGTGAATACCTCGTCGCCGGGGACAACGTGCTGGCGGTCGAGGTCCACAACTACAGCGCAAGAAGCCCGGACATCACCTTCGGCTTCACGGTGACTCTGGAGCAACTGATCCCCAGCACGCCGCCTACGCTCGGCATCGCGTTGAACAACGGCGAGCCGGTGCTCAACTGGACCGGAAGCAGCTTCACGCTCCAGCAGTCGGACTCACCCGCCGGTCCGTGGAACAACGTGGCCGGCTCCATCACCACGGGACCGTTCACAGTCACCGACACTGCGGTGCCGCGCTTCTACCGGCTAAGCCGGAACGATGCAGTCGGAGCGCGGACGGTCTTCGTCCGCG
>JAYUSF010000267.1:0-12866 GCA_043755815.1 Verrucomicrobiota bacterium | reverse complement strand
AAGACCCGCATCAACGGCGTGCTTGTCATGTGCGAAGTTTACAACGCCAACGGCACCCCTCACGTTTCAAACTCCCGCGCCACCATCGCCGACGATGTGGGCACTTGGTTCGGTTTCGAACAGGAATATTTCCTCTACGAGAACGGCCGTCCCCTCGGTTTCCCCGAAGGCGGCTATCCCGGCCCTCAAGGCCCTTACTACACAGGTGTCGGATACTCCAGCGTCGGCTGCGTCGCCCGCAAGATCGTCGAGGAGCACCTCGACCTCTGCCTTGACGCCGGCATCAACCACGAGGGCATCAACGCCGAAGTGGCGAAGGGCCAGTGGGAGTTTCAGGTCTTTGGGAAAGGTTCCAAGAGCGCGGCCGACCAGGTGTGGATGGCCCGCTACCTCCTCGTCCGCCTGTGCGAGAAATACGGCGTGGACGTGAACTTCCACTGCAAGCCCCTGGGCAAGGACGTGGACTGGAACGGCTCCGGCATGCATTCCAACTTCTCGACCAAGTTCATGCGCGAAACCGGCGGGAAGGAATACTTCGAGGCGCTCATGGCGGCGTTCGACAAATACAAGAACGAGCACATCGCCGTGTATGGCCCGGACAATCACCTGCGTTTGACGGGCCTCCACGAGACCCAATCGATCGACAAGTTCAACTACGGCGTGGCGAATCGCGGTGCCTCCATCCGCGTTCCCCATAGCTTCGTGAACAACGACTACAAGGGCTACCTCGAAGATCGCCGTCCGAATTCGCAGGGTGACCCCTACAAGATTGCCAGCCGCATCTTGCAGACGATCGCCACGGTGCCCCTGCCGACCAAGAAGGCGGCCAAGAAGTAACCGGAGCATCTTCTCAGAGCAAACGGCGCAGGTTTTGACCTGCGCCGTTTTGCTTTTTGCCGGAGCGGGGCCGCGCGCCCCGGGAACGATTCGGTGCACCGATCAGACCAGATCCGGTTCGCCAATGACCGGGGTATTGTCCCGGGTTTGAGTGCCCTTCGACTTCAGGCTTTCCGAGCCGACAGTGTATCCGGGGATGATCCGGTTGAGCTGTTCCTGCGTGGAGCCGAGGTGATCGCGGATCAGTTTGCCAAGCACCGAACGGTAGTCCGTGTTCCGTTGGAGATACCGGCCGGTGGCCTTGAACAGCGTTCCTGTGGGGCCGGTTTGCCACGGCACGGATTGGTCGCCAATCCCACCGCAGTTGAAGACGCCGGTGCGTTTCACTTCGCCGAGCGGGCCCGCTTCGAAGCCCTTCAGGCCACCGCCGGCGGCGAACATGACGCCGGCCTCCGCGTGGTCGGTGCCATTGTCCGAGTTCTCAATCGAGGTGCGGCCGAATTCGGAAAGCGTTACGACCGCGACATCGTCCCAACGGCATTTGTCCGCATAGCGGGTAAAATACTTGTTCAAAGCATACATGGCCCAACCGACGCGGCGGAGCAGGTTGGCATGTGCGCCCGTGTGAGAACCCGTCGTGTTGGTGGCGTTGGGTTGGTCCACTTGGTCGCTGTGGGTGTCCCAGCCGTCGATTGAGATTCCTGAGACCAGTGCGTCCGTCTTGTTGAGGACGAGCGCCGCGGCCTTGAGTCGGGCGAAGAGCTCGTAGCTGCTGGTGGGCACGACGTATTTGTCGGCGCGGGTTGTGGTTGAACTGCGCCGCCAGCCGCCGTTCTTGTCGTTGGTGGTGGGAAAGAGGTAATAGCCGCCACCGTTCGCGTTGGCGTAGTCGGTGTCACCGTCCGTGGCGATATCGTCGCGGAACGTGTTTCCCGTTTCCGAGAAGTCGATGTTGGCGAAGATCTGGAGCGAACTCGCCAGGTTGCCGTATTGCAGTTCGAGGAATTCACGGTCGCGTTTGTCGGCGAACTTCGCCTGGTTTGCGGCGGCCAGGAAGGCATCCGCCTTGGCATTGCCTTGGGGCGTATTGGGCACCGCCAGCAGGTTGAAGCGCGTGGGATCGCTGACGTTGGTCATCGCGGCCTTTGAACCGCGCAGGATCAGCGGCAGGGAAGACCCGATGCTGACGCCGGTGAGCGGGGCGGTATTGGCGAGGCCGGATTCAACCATGGCCCGGTAAAGGATTCCGTCCTTCGTGTTGTTGTTGTTGGGGGCGCCGGATTCCCAGTAGTTCTGGGAGTCAAAATGCGAGCGGCTCTGTTTCGGGTAGCCGACGCGGTGGATTGCCGCCAGATCGCCGGCGTTGTAGATCGGCGCCAGGAATTTCAGCGACGGGTGCAGCGCTGCGAACCCGTTGCCCAGGCCCAGCCCGTAGGGATGCGCGTAGGTCCCGGCGGCGGAGCCCGCTTCCGGGAAAAAAGCCCGTCCGGTTGCCGTATAAGGTTGGAGGGGATCCTTCTTGATCTCGAGATCGATCCGGTTCGGCGGCCCGTAGGCAGAATCGCCAAAAGGGATCAGCGTATTCAGTCCGTCATTGGCCCCGCGAAGGAAGATGAAGAGCAGTTTTTTGACGCGGCCGTTGCTTCCGGGCAGACCGATGCTGCCTTCGGCGAGGGCCCGTTTCATGACGAGCGGGACATCGGTGAGGGTGGCGAGCGCTGTGCCCAAACCGAGGGCGGCCGAGTGCGAGAGGAAAGAGCGGCGGGAGATGATGTTCATGGCGGTTGACTCCGATTGCGTCCGGTCGTGGGCTTACTGTTCGTGAAAGCGTTGGGTGGACATCAGCAGGGCGACCATGCCGCGAAGGCGCAGGTCGTAGTTGGTCGTCCCGACCGCAAGGCTGCTGAAGGCCGAAGTGGCGATGCCGTCATCGGCGGTATTGAGATACTTCACGGCCAACTCCCTGAATTCAGCGAGGTTGGCGGCGCCTTCTGCCGGGAAGAGCAGTTCGGTGAAGTAAGCCGCGACGGCGTTGGCATCGTTCAGTTGGGCGGCCGGCAGTTTCTTGCGCACGAGGCCGACCGGATCGGTGACGGTGGCGGCGCCCGCGTCGGACTTGCCGGTCATCCCCGCGGGCATCAGCGCCGACTGCACGAAGCGGATCCGCTCCGTCAGCGTGCCCGCGCTGATCCAGGCTGGCGCATCCTCCGCGTAGCCATCGGGTTCGGCCCGGTCGAACAGCCGGAGCCGGCCGGCGCGATTGATGATGCCGGCCAGGGCGTAGCCGTCGGAATCGGCAGTAAAGGAGCCGTCCTCATTCTGGGAGCGAAGCGCCCGGACGGTGCTGACGGCAAATTCTAGCGGGGTTTTAACCTTTTGCAGCGACCCGGCGTTGGAGCGGAACAGCTCCGAGTTAACGATCACTTGCAGCACATCGCGGACCTGACCTTTGGGCGAACCATTGTCCCACGCGAGCATGCACTGGTAGACTAGGTCTTCTTCGGGGGTGTGCTGGTCGTCACTGAAATCGTAGCCCAGGTGAAACCCGTCGTGGACCAGCAGGCGGCAGAGTTTCACGGACAGGAATTCCATGGTGAAGGGTTGGTTTGCCATGTGGTTGACCAGTTCGTATCCCTCCCTGATGCCGTTGGTGCCGGTTTGGTTGGCGGCAAGCACCAAACCGTAGGCTTTGCCGGCCCAGCGCGAACCGAAGCGGTTTGGAACCACCTTCGGCTTGGTCGTGTCGACCGAGCCGTCCGCTTTGGTCTGGTAGAACGGGTATTTGGCCGAGACGTTGTGCCGGCTGCCCTTGTAGTTGAATGCCCAAAGGCCCTGGAGATTTGGGTTGGCGGTCAGTTCGGTCTGATTGGTCAGGGCGGGGTCAATGTAGTTGGTTGAACGGGCGGCAAAGGGGTTGAATTCCTGGTTGGTGTTGACCAGTTCGGTGGTCCAACCGGTCCAAACCCGCGAAATTTGCACGATGTCCTGCTGGTCGTAACCGTTGTCCACCCCGAAGCAGAAGAGTTCGCACAGTTCCCGGGCGTAGTTTTCATTCGCGATTCTGGATCCGTTTCCGCGTGAACCCACCGTATCGAGATAAATGATCATGGCCGGGCTTTCGGCGCTGATCTTGAGCAGGTCGAGAAACGTGCAGTCGGGGCGCAACAGGGCCTCCTGCCAGCGGAGGTTTTCCACCAACTCGGCGCGGGTCGATATGCGGTCCGACTGGGTGCCGTCGTAACCCCGGCTGTCAAAGTAGTCGCGGGTCTTCGAAATCTGGGTGACGAAGTGGTTTTCCAAAAACTGCCGAATGACTTCCATCAACTGTCGCTTGGCCTGAACCGCGTGGAGGATGTGCCAGGCGCGAAGATCCGTGAGCGTGCCTTCACCGCTGAGCAGTTTCGCGAAGATGGGGGCGGGGGAATTGTCCTGGCCCGAGAGGCTCGTGAAGCTGGTGACGCCGCTGCCGCCCAAGCGAACCACAAGTTTGCTGTCCTCCGCCGAGGTGCGATACCAGAGGCTCACCGTCAACGGGGTTCCCAACGGCACTGTCGGAGTGACAACCTGATAAATCGACGTTTCCTGCGAATCGCCACCCGCCGAGGCCACCAGGTGGAGGCTGCCGTTACCGGACTGGGCGTAATCCGTGGTAACGGCCGACGCCGCCAGGTTGGCCGATACCGTCCAAGTGCCGGCGAGTCCGGTCTCGAAGTCGGCGTTTCGCAGCAGATTTGCCTGGGTGCCGTTGTCGCTCGTCCCTTGGACCAACCGCAGGTTGTCGAGATAGGCGTCACCGGGCCCGTCCAGATAGACGTAGATCCGCGTCTGACCGCCCGAGGTCGTGGCGACTCCGGTGACGATGACCTGTTTCCACTTCGGGGCGGCATCCGCAAGGTCGAGGGTTTCGGAGATCTTCTCCGGCGCCAGTTGCTCCTCGAGGTAGGCGGCCGGCCCGAGGCGACGGACCCGGTCCAGTTCGTCCGGAGTTGGCCCGTAGGCGATGCGGTGCAGCAGGGTGGTGGCGGCCAGAGCCTCGGCTGAAAGCGGGACTGACTCGACCCGGAAAAAGCGGTTGTCGTCGCCCAACAAGCCGCCAGTGAGCCGGAAGCCCGCAAGAACTCCTCCGCTGTCGGGCGTAAAGTTCTCCGTTGGGGCGGAAGCCTGCAGGAGACGGTATTCGACCGCGGCCGGTGCCGGTGAAAAATCAACCACGGGTCGCCCATTCAGCAGGCCGATTGCAAGGATATCGGGAGTCTCCGCTCCCCACGTGGGCAATGTGCCGAAACCGGACAGCCATCCGACAGAAAGGGAAAGGGCGGTCAACCTGGAGTGCGACCAATTTGGTTTCATACGGATTCTGGAAGAGAGTGATAGCAGATGCGGGGCCGGGCAACGCGCCAATTGGCAATGGGTCAACCTGACTGGAGCAGGCGTCATCCGAGGTTCCTAGTTTGGGCGCAGACTGGAACAGAACGAACCGGCTGGCTGCCCCTCAAAACTGGTTATTCTCCGCTGTCCGCTCAGGAGGACTGGGTGAACACCCAACTGATTGAAGGCACACAGCCAAAGTCCATCCTGTTGAGGCCTAGAAGGTTGCTCAGCTCAATTCGCCGGAACGGCCGCCATTGAGGAGGAAGAGCACGGCCATCCGCACCGCCAGTCCGTTGGTCACCTGTTCCAGGATCACGGACTGATCGCCGTCCGCGACGTCGCTTTCAATCTCGACGCCACGGTTGATCGGACCGGGGTGCATGATGAGCGCGTCCGGTTTTACCCACCCCATCCGCGCGGGGTTCAGCCCGAATAGTGCGGCGTATTCCCCAATGCCGGGGAACATGGTCACCCGTTGCCGTTCGTGCTGGATGCGGAGCAGGTTGACCACGTCGGCGCCGCGCAGGGCCGACTCGAGATTCCAGGTGACCCTCACGTTGGGGTGGAGCGACTCCAGTTGCTTCGGGACCAGGGTGGGCGGGCCGCACAGGGTGACTTTGGCCCCGAGTTTGATCAGGGCCCAGATGTTGGAGCGCGCCACCCGGCTGTAGAGAATGTCACCGAGGATGGTCACGTTCAGGCCCGCGATCGGGCCTTTCCGCTCGCGGATGGTGAAGACATCAAGCAGACCTTGCGTGGGATGTTCGTGGGCGCCGTCACCGCCGTTGACGATGTGGGCCTTGGCGAAGCGGCTGAGAAAATGGGGCGCGCCGCTCGCGCTGTGTCGCAGGATCACGAAGTCCGCCTGCAGCGCTTCCAGGTTCAGGATCGTGTCCTTCAGCGACTCGCCTTTCTTCAGCGAACTGGCCTCGGCCGACACGTTGACGACGTCGGCGCTGAGCCGGACGGCCGCCAGTTCGAAGCTGATCCGCGTGCGGGTGCTGGGCTCGACAAACAGGTTGATCACCGTCTTCCCCAACAGCGCGGGCACCTTTTTCTTGGGGCGTTCGCCCAAGGCTTTGAAGTGCCGGGAAGTGTCGAGGATCAACGTGAGTTCTTCCGTCGAAAGTGACTGGAGGTCGAGCAGATGGCGGCGGTTCCAGGTCATGGCTTGGACTCCTGCAGCGTGACGGTGTCATTGCCGCCGTCCTCGGTGAGCGAGACTTCCACCCGCTCCATTCGCGACGTTGGCACGTTTTTGCCGACGAAGTCGGCACGGATGGGGAGCTCGCGATGCCCCCGGTCGATCAAGACCGCCAATTGGACGCGGCTGGGTCGGCCAAAATCGTGGAGAGCGTCAAGTGCCGCCCGGGCGGTCCGCCCGCTGAAAAGGACGTCGTCCACCAGCACGATGGTCCGGCCCGTGATGTCGACGGGGATTTCGGTCGTTTGAAGGAGTGGCGCCGAACGCTGGTGAAGGTCGTCCCGGTGGAGCGAGGCGTCCAGCAGCCCCGAGGGCACCGGTTGGCCGAAGATCGCTCCCAACTGCTGGGCAAGCCGCCGGGCGAGGAACACGCCTCCGGTTTGGATGCCCACAACGGCGAGGCCGTCGCCCGCCGGGTTTCGTTCGGCGATTTCGTGGGCCATGCGGGCGATTGTCCGATGGAGGGTCGTTGAATCGAGCAGCAGGGCGCTCATGTCGGGAAAAGAAAAGCCGGTCGCCCAATGGGGACCGGCCTTGAACTCAGTGAATTTGTGTCGTGTTTCATGCGCCTTCGCAGCCTCGCAGGACCGCGTTAAAGGTGCCGTTAGTTGGCGAGGGCTTCAGCCCCCCGCGTGTTGCCGTCCGCGCCGCCAGTCGGCGCGGTATTTTGTGATCCAGTCCACCAGGGCGCGCTCAAACCCGATGTCATGGCCCAGTTTTTCCGACTCGATCCATTTATGCCGAAGGATCTCATCACGCTCTGCCTGGAACTCCCGGTAGAGCGTCGTATTTGCAAGCAGCGCCTGCGCGGTGCGCCGCTGGTCAGATTCATTGCCCATAGCACTACCCGACAACTTTCGGTAACCGCACCGTAACGTCGGTCGCCGGGGTGTAAATCGGTTTTTCGTCCCGGCCGCACCGTTGCCGTGGGAGGGCGCGCCCGCTACAAGCGGTGCGTGCGCCCATTCCAGACTGGATTCATTTTATGCCGCCTTCGGGCTCGCGCGGGCTTGGGGCTGGCGCTCCTGGTCATTTTTTCCGCCTGGACCCAGGCGGGCCCGATCGCCCTTCGATCGACGAACTCGCCACCAGAGTTCGAGTTGAAGGCCGCCCAAGTCTGGCGGCTCGATTGCGAAAACCCGAAACGTTTTGATGCCTCGGCACTTCAGCGGATGAAGGACGGAACTTGGATCACGATCGACGACAAGACGACCCGGCTGTTCCGAATCGAGCTTGAGGGCGACCGTGGGCGGTTGGTTCCGACCGAACACGAATTCCTGCCCAAACGTTCTAGGCGCGTTGCGGTAGGTAAGGCCGAATCACGGCCCGACCCGGAAGGGTTGGCGGTCGATGAGGCAGGCCGGGTTTACATCTGCGAAGAATCGCAGCGGCAGGTTTTCCGTTACGATCCCGTCACCAAAACGGCCGCGCGGCTTGAAATCGACTGGACCCCGGTCAAGCGATGGTTTTCTGCCGACGTCAACGCGTCTTGGGAAGGCATCGCCGTTGGCAGCGGGAAACTTTTCCTGGCCAACGAGCGAAGCCGTGGGCGGATCGTGGTGGTGGATGTCGCCACCCTGAAGGTCGAACGCGATTTCCAAGTCAGTCCGCCCGGGGTCGAGGCGGCCGACGTCCACTATTCCGACCTCTGTTGGCACGCCGGTGAGCTCTGGGTGTTGTGTCGCGAGAGCCGCTGCGTGCTCCGGGTGGATGCCGCGAAGGAGAAGGTGCTCGCCGCGTTCGATTACGAGGCGATCGAGCGCGATCCGCAAAATGCCTACGCGCACCCCTTTCCCTACGGTTTCCTGGAGGGGCTCTACGTCGAGGCGGAAAACATCTGGCTCACCGTGGACAACAACGAGTTCTACCGCGTCGCGGACAAGAATGACCGGCGGCCCCAGCTCTGGCGTTGCCCGCGGCCGGACCTTGGAACCGGCGCCCAGAAGGAACGGTGAAAGCTCCGCCGGAGGTCGTGTGAGCCCCGGTTCCAGCCCTAAAACGTCGGTGGGCGGCGACGCCTGAAACTGCCTGGGAGAGCGGAGCGGGCTGCCCGAATTCCCACTTCTGTTTGCCGCCGCTCCTGGAATAGGCTGTCGCCTCACGAATGAAGACCGCTTTGTTGTTCGCGGGCCAGGGTGCCCAGGCCGTCGGCATGGGCAAGGACTGGGCGGAAGCCTTTCCCTCCGCGCGCTCCCTCTTCGACCGGGCCAATGCCGCGTTGGGCTACGACCTTGCCTCGATCTGTTTCACCGGTCCCGAAGTTGAACTGACCAAGACCGAAAACGCCCAGCCCGGCATCTACCTCGTGAGCTGGGTCGCGATGAGCCTGCTGCGCGAGCGCGTGCCCGGCCTGACCTTCGGGGCCACCGCCGGACTGTCCCTGGGCGAATTCACCGCACTTGCGGCGGCCGGAGGCATGAGCTTTGAAGATGGGCTTCGAATCGTCCGGCTTCGCGGGCGTTTCATGCAGGAGGCGTGTGAAGCGACCCAAGGCGGCATGGCGGCAATCATCGGCCTCGACGAAGGTCCGACCCGCGAAGTATGTGAAGCCACCGGGGTCACCCTGGCCAACCTCAACTGCCCCGGGCAAATCGTGATCTCCGGTGCCGCTGACAAGATTCCTGCCGCCGTCGAAGCCGCCAAGGCCAGGGGAGCGAAGCGGGCCATCCCATTGCCCGTCGCCGGAGCCTACCACTCACCACTCATGGCGAGCGCGCAGCCCAAGCTGGCGGCGGAGCTGGCCAAGCTTGAACTTCGCCCCCCCGTGGTGCCGGTCATAGCCAACGTGACGGGCCAACCCCACGGAGCCACCGCCGCGATCTCGCCTGTGCTCGTGGATCAGGTGACTTCGTCGGTTCGCTGGGAGGCTTCGATGCGTTACCTGCTCGCCCACGGATTCACCCGCTTCATCGAACTTGGCCCTGGCACCGCCCTGAGCGGCTTCATGAAGCGCATCGACAAGTCCGTCCAGATGCTGAACGTGGCCGACGTCGCGAGTTTGGAGGCGGCAGTGACGGCGCTGGCCTGAAACCCTCGTCATCTACGGAGAAAAACGGTCCCGCGTGGGCGTTGTTCTTGTGGTTGCCGGTGCGGCTCGCCCACAGCTCAATCCCAACACCTTCCGGACGTGCTCTGACTTACCGCTTAGCCCGCCCGCGCAAACGGCCGGCGAAAAGCCTCGTCAAAATCGTAGCCGCCCCGGAAGTCATCCCGGCTATCCTCGGAGGTCTTCGAGAAGATTTCCGCCTCGATCAGGTTGAAGACGATTTCGCCGATGTCCTCGCAGCGGTGGATGCCCCATTCATCCAACACGCAGTAGGTCATGGGGCCGAACTGGTGCAGCGCCAACCGCCGGACGCCGTCGAGCAGTTCCGGTCCGGTGATGTGGTGCCCCTTGCGCGGGCTGACCGCCACCTGGGCAGCGCCTTCCAGGGAATCGCGGGTAAAATCCAGGGCATCGCGCACGAAATGGTAGGCGCCCCGGCCGTAACGCGGGTCCCGCGCGAGCACCGGTTCCAGCGCAGCATCGAAATCAAGGACGGACATGGCTCAACGTTTGGTTTCTCCGGCCTGACCGGGCAGCGGGGGCAGCGGCACGGGTGGCCGCAGCCGCAACCACGCCTTCGCTGCCAAGCCGGTGACCAAAAGCACCAGAAAGACAAAGAGAACCCAGATTTCCTGTTTCGTCATGCGTGTCACCGGGGTGGACTGTAGCGGAAAAGCTTCGCTTCGTGAATCCGCCGCCCGCGTCGCGCGCCTAGCCCGCCACTATGTTCACCATTTTCTTGGGGACGACGATGACCTTTTTGATCGTTTTGCCCTCAAAAAATGGCCTGGCCTTCTCGGCCGCGAGCGCCGCGGCCTCCAGCATCGCGGCGGTGGCGTCGGCGGGCACCCGGATCACGGCGCGCATCTTGCCGTTCACGGAGACGGGGATTTCCAGGGTGTCCTCGACCAGCAGCGCCGGGTCGAAGGTGGGCCACGGATCATAGGTCAGGCTCGGGGTCGCCCGCCCAAGGTGTCCATGAAGCTTGTGCCAGAGTTCCTCGCCGAGGTGCGGCGCGAACGGCGCGAGCAACTGGAGGAACGCGCGCAGGGTGGCGGCCGGCTTTATCTCCCAGGTCATGGCCTCGTTGACGAAGATCATCATCGCCGAGATCGCCGTGTTGAAACGCATCCCCTCGAGGTCGTCGGTCACCTTCTTGATGCAGGCGTGCTGGGTCTTCGCCTGCGCCGGTGTGGCGGCGACCTCCTGCACGGCGGCGTTGAGCCGGACCTGAGCCAGGAACTCCTCGCCCCGCTCGGGCTGGGCGGTGAGGTTCTGCTCGAACTCGTCGTAAGATTTCTCATCGACGAACAGCCGCCAGACGCGGCCGAGGAAGCGGTAGACTCCTTCGACGCCTTGGGTGTTCCACGGTTTGGTCTCCTGCAATGGGCCCATGAACATTTCATAGAGTCGGAACGCGTCGGCGCCGTATTCCGCGAGCACGTCGTCAGGGTTGACCACGTTGCCGCGCGACTTGGACATCTTCTGGCCGTCGGCCCCGAGGATCAGGCCCTGGTTGACCAGCTTGTAGAAGGGTTCGGCGGTGGAGACGTGGCCGAGGTCGAAGAGAACCTTGTGCCAAAACCGGGCGTAGAGCAGGTGCAAGACGGCGTGCTCGGTGCCGCCGACGTAGAGATCGACGCCGGGTGTCGCCGTGTAGCCGCCGACGTGAGGAGGCGGATTGGCCGAAGTCGCGCGATCCGCCTCGTTACCTCGGCGGCTACCCATCCAGTAGCTCTCCACCTCGCGGTTCACGAAGGCGGTGCCGTTCTTGGCGTCGAGGTAGCGGAGGTAATACCAGCAGGAGCCGGCCCACTGGGGCATCGTGTTGGTCTCGCGGACGGAACCGTCGGGCAAATGAAGCCAGTCCTTGGCGCGGGCCAACGGAGGCTCGCCGCTCGCCGTGGGCTTGTAGTCTTCGAGCGTGGGCGGGAGCAACGGCAGCGCGCTCTCAGGTAACGCTTCGTGGTAGAGGTTCCCGGCGGCGTCCTTCTTCCAGATGATGGGGAAGGGCTCGCCCCAGTAACGCTGACGGCTGAAGAGCCAGTCGCGCAGCTTGAAGTTGACCGTCTTCTGTCCGAGCCCCTTGGATTCCAGCCACGCGGTGATCTTCTTCTTGGCTTCGGCGGTGGGGAGGCCGTTCAACGAGATTTCAGCATTTGCTGAGTTGATCGAGTCTCCCGTTTCGACAACTGCCGTCGGATAGCTTTCGGGGTGCTTTGCGTAATAGCTTCGATGAGTCAGCAACAATTCCGGAGTCCAAGCAGTTGGAGGATAGCCGGGCTCCTTTTCGTAAGTGTTGGCTTTCAACCACTCATCAGCCGGCGAAACAACAGCCTTAATTGGCAGATTGAACTTCTTCGCAAATTCCCAATCCCGCTCGTCGTGCGCCGGCACGGCCATGATCGCGCCGGTGCCGTAGGTCGCGAGGACGTAGTCGGCGATCCAGATGGGGATCTTCTCGCCGTTGACCGGGTTGAGGGCGTAGGCGCCGGTCCAGACGCCGGTCTTTTCCTTGGCCAGTTCGGTGCGCTCCAGGTCGGACTTGGTGGCGGCGAACTCCTGATACTGCTTCACCGCCGCCGCCTGCTCGGGCGTGGTGATTTGACCGACCAGCTTGTGCTCGGGCGACAGCACCATGTAGGTCGCGCCGAAGAGCGTGTCCGGCCGGGTGGTGAACACCGTGATGGAGTGTTCAGTGCTCAGTGAGTCAGTATCCAGTGCCGCGGCCGTCGGGTTCCCACTGCTCACTGAACACTGATTACTGACGACTGAAAACTTCACTTCGGCGCCTTCCGACTTCCCGATCCAGTTCCGCTGCATTTCCTTCAGCGAATCGGACCAGTCGATGGTGTCGAGATCGGCCAAGAGTTTCTCGGCGTAGGCGGTGATGCGGAGCATCCATTGGCGCATTGGCTTGCGGATGACGGGGAACCCGCCGACCTCGCTCTTGCCATCGATGACCTCTTCGTTGGCCAAGACGGTGCCCAGCTCCGGACACCAGTTCACCGGGGCATCAAGCACGTATGCCAACCGCTTCCAGTCGATCAAAACACGACGAACGACATAATCAGGCCAGCCTTTTGCAACCAGCCGATGAGCTTCCCAAAGCAATTCGTAATGAAGGCTGGTAATGGGACCCGGATTGCTTTGGCGGTTCGCTACGGCGTCTGCCACAACATTCTCTACAAGCGGCTTCAAGGTTTCAATCGGCTCGGCCTTGTTCGTGGCCGGGTTGAACCACGAATTGTAGATCTGGAGGAAGATCCACTGGGTCCACCGGAAATACTCGGGATCGGTCGTGGCCACTTCACGAGTCCAGTCGTAGCTGAAGCCGAGCGACCTGATCTGCCGGGTGAAGTTCGCGATGTTCGCCTCCGTCGTGACGCGCGGATGCTGGCCGGTCTT
>JAYUSF010000266.1:0-12948 GCA_043755815.1 Verrucomicrobiota bacterium | reverse complement strand
CCGCCAACCGTGTTGCTGGCCAGAATACGTTTCCACGAGTGGTCCAAAGAGGTCAGCGGGGGCGGCTCTCCGATAGCTACAAAACTTGGTTAGAGTCGGAATAGGATGCGGATGGCCTCGGCCGAGGCGCTGCGGGACCCGCTGCTTCAACGGCGACCAGGGCGCCGGGCTTTAGCAGGGGGAAGATTCCCTCAGTTGACGACGCGGATCCGCGCCTGGCGAATCTCGACGTGGCCCTGGTCGCGGCTGAGTTCCTGGAAGCCCAGGTGCCCGCGCCGCGGGCGGTCCCTCAGGGGTGCGACGTCCCGACCGTCGTGGCGTTGCACCACGTTGGTCTGACCGGTGAGATCAAGGTCCTGGATGGGCACACTGTTGAGCCGGACGAAGAGGCGGGTGCCCCGGAGCGAAACCTCGTAGCGATTCCACACCTCGGGCTTGTAAACCTGTTCGGTGGGAGCCAAGGCGCGGTAGATCCCGCCCGTCAGCTCGGCCGGTTTGGCTTCGGGATTGTAGCGTTGGTCGGCCATCTGCAGTTCCATCCCGTCAAAGGCCGGATCGCCGGCCAGCGGGGCCCTCAGGGCGAGGCCGCTGTTGCCGCGGGCACCGAGGCGGAACTCGTAGTCGAGGTCGAAGTCACCGACTTCGCGCGTCCACATGAGCCAGTTGTTCCGGGGACCGTCGCTGGTCAGCACCCCGTTCGCCACCCGCCAGCGGGCGCCGTCCGGCGCCGTTTTGGAGACATCGTCCCAGGCCCGCACCACCCAGCCTTCGGGTTCGCCGTCGGCCTTGAAGAGCGGTTCCCAGACGGGCTCAGAACGCTTGGCACAGCCCGCGGCGAGCAGCAGCAGCCCCAAGGCTGACGGGCGGAGGAATTGATTCATGGCGATGGGAAACAAGTATGGCTCCGACGATTGGATCGAGGCTTCAAAATTCAGCCTATTTGCCGTCCACCCGCCGGGTGGTCCGATCCTGAACCCACTGGATGTCCTTGTTGTTGGGCTGGGGCTGATTGAGCGTGAGTTGCGCGCCCTTCCTGAGCAGCGGCATGGTCCGGGGATCCTTCCACTGGTGGATTTCGGAATGGCCATCCGCGAAGGCAAATCCCGCCGCCCGGTTGTGATAGCTGGCCGGATAATCGACCATCACGGTCTTCGCGAGGTTCGGGTAGTCCGGCATCCAAACCACCCAGAAGGCGTCGTTGATGCTGTCCATGCGTTCGTCCAACAGGATCCAGGTCTGGGACGGTCCGGGATCAATCATGTCGCCGGTCTTCAGATACATCCGCCATTCCTTGCCGCCAAACCAGGTGTGCTGCCCCTCGTTGCCGCCGACCCAGGCATTCATCGACATGCTCCGGACGCGGGGAACCACCCGGCCCTTCAGCTCGCCCGAAGTGGGTTTGACGGTGGCCGTGTCAGCCGGGCAGCGGAACACCGCCGCCGATCTGATGTAGGACCAGAGCGGGCTCTTCTGGATGTTAAACGTCACGTCCCAGTTCGCCCGGTTGGCGCCGTCGAAATCGAGATCCCCCTGCATCCAGGCATAGGGTGAGTTGGCAGCCCCGGACGCCACGTAGGCGTAGGGAATCCGATCCAGGTTGTCATCGGCATACATGCGCCAGCCGAGCATGATCTGCTTGGTGTTGTTCATGCACCCGATTCCCTGCGCCTTGGTCTTGGACTTGGAGAGGGCGGGCAGCAACATCCCGGCAAGGATGGCGATGATCGCGATGACCACCAGCAGTTCGATCAGGGTGAAACCAAGGCGGGTGATCCGGTGGGGGGAGGGGTATGATTTCATGGCGCGGGGAAAACCACATTCACCGCGAAGGTAATGAGACCCGCGCCGCACCTTGGCAAGCCCGCGCTGGTCCCATGAAGCTGGCAGTGCCGGTGGCGGGTGAATCACGGAACGCGGGTGACACGGATCTGTTTCAGGTCGGCCACACCCAACTCGATGAGTTCCGCGTTGAGGTAGAGGTCGGTCTTCACCGGCTTTTCCCCTTCGTATTTCAGCCCTTCGCGGGCCTTGGTGACGTCGGCCAGGGCCAGGGCATCGAGTGCCACGAGGTCCTTGCTGAACCGCAGTTCGTTGAGGGAGACGGCATAGTGCAGCAGCGGCTGGTCTTCGCCGCGATACTGGCAGATCAGGGCATCGCTGACTCCCAGCACCACGCGCGGCATCAGGTCGTCCAGCGCGCAGATGTCCGGCACCGCCTCCGCCAGCAGGGCGCCTTCGTTGACGAAGCGAAGGGTGTTGTCGACCCCGGCCCAGGCCAGGCCGAACAGGTGCCCGTTCACGGCGGTGACGTTATGGCTCAGCACCGGCGCCACGCTGACCACCTTCGTGACCTCGCGGGTCAAGAGCCGGGTGACGTGCGACTTGCGGCCGACCTTGGTCTTGTCCGTGCGGTCGAATTCGAGGTCACCGGCCACCAACCGCCCCAGCACGGGAGATTCGTAAGCTTTTTCCGGGTCCCAACCCACGGTCTCGGACGCCGCACAACGGACCCCCAATTCAGCGGCGAGCCTGAACCACCCGGCCGGATGAAGATCCACCTCGCGCTTGTCCCAGATGACGATGTTCGCCGCCGGATGACCGGCCGCGAGCAGCGATTCCACCAGGGCGCGGACCACGACCGGACGGGTTCCGCTCAGGGCACCAGGAGCCGACACGACCTTGAACCCGACGACATCGTTGGAAGCCACGAGCGACCGCCAAACCAGGCCGGTGTCCGCCAGCCCGGCAAAGGCACACAGTCCCCGGTCTACCATCCGCCGGACCACGCCGGCACTAGGCTCAAACGCGACGACGGCGGCCGGATCGTGGATCACCGTGACGGCGGACTGCACGGCATTGGTCCCCGCCACCGCGGCAAAGGTCGCGAGCAGCGCCATGCCGGCGGCCAGCCTGCGGGCGCCCGACCGACCACCTTCTGTTCGAATTCTGCCCATGTCGTTCCCGCTGAGGATGGCGGGTGCCACCGCCCGACGCAAAGCCTGACCCGAACGTTCAACCGGATCCCGCCCACCCCACTGGCGGGTCGCTTCGATGGCCACCATTTCAGTTCCCCGCGTTCGGGCCGATAAGCCACTGGGGTAGCGCCGCCGGGCCACCGGGCACGGGGCGTCGCCGCCTCAACGGCTACATGCATCGTCCACTCTGCCATCCCGGCGAATACGCTTCACCCGCCCCGCCGGGGACACCCCACACCCATTTGGAGGTGGGGTGGTTCCTTTTCGATTCGGCCGGCGTGTGCGTCGACGGGTTGCTTGCCAATCCGGCAACGCTCGGTCGGAAGGCGGCTCCCCTCCAAGGCCTGACCTTCCGGGAATTGCTCCCCGCGTCCGTGGTCCCTCTGGCCGAAGGGCTGTGGGCAACGCTGAAGGTTGGCGGTCACGCCGCACCTCTCGCCTGCACCCAGCCCGCCTCCGCCAATTCTCCGCCCCTGGAAACGACGCTCAGCCCCGGGCAGGCCCAGCAGGTGCTCGTCGTGCTTCGCCTGCTCGCGAGCAGTGATTCCCTGGCCCAGCCCACGGACCTTTTAAACCGGCGGCTGCAGCACGCCATCCAGGCCGCCCGCCTCGGCGTCTGGGAATGGGACATCGCCAACCAGCGGGTCGAATGGGACGCCGGCATGGCCGAACTCTACGGCCTCCCCGACGGACACGGGCCCGCCGATTGGGAATGGGAACGCTGGGTCCATCCCGATGATCTCGCCGCGGCCCGCGTCGCCTTGCAGGACGCGCTGCGCGATTCCGTCACCGCCCGCTTCACCCAGCTCTTCCGAATCCGGCGGCCCGGCGGCGAGATCCGCTGGCTGCGCAGCCGCGGACTCATCGAACGGAGCTCGTTTGGCCGCGCCACGCGGGTCACCGGCGTCAATGAGGACGTCACGGACAAGCAGGCGCTGCAGGAACATCTTCGCGAAACGACCAGCCGGCTCCAAAGCGCCGCCAGCGCCCTGCAGCTCGGCATCTGGGAGTCAAATCCTGTCACCGGCGCGGAACATTGGGATGACCGAACTCTGGCCTTGTTTGGCCTGACGCGGGCTGAATTCGGCGACGCGCGCACCGCCTGGTTCGCCCGGGTGCATCCCGAGGATCAGAAGATCATCTGGGAGGAGCGCCAACAGGCGTTCGCGAATCCCGCCACCCAGCAGTTGGATCAGCTTTTCCGCATCAGCCTCGCGCACGGGCAAATCCGCTGGGTGCGGAGTTGCGCGACGATCCAACGCTCCGCCAGCGGGGCGGCGGTCCGGGTCATCGGGGTGAACACGGACGTCACCGCCCAGCAGCTCGCGTCCGAATCGCTGGTCAGCATGTCCGACCGCCTGATGCTCGCCCAGCGCGCGGGCCGGTTGGGCGTCTGGGATTGGGACGTGGGCGCCGACCGCATGCTTTGGGACGACCGGATGTTCGAGCTCTTCGACATGCCGCACCCGACTTCGGCCGAAGTCACGAACGCCCGCGACGTCTGGCGCAGCCGCGTGCACCCGGACGACGCCGAAGCCGCGGAACGCGCCCTGCGCGACGCCGCCGCCGGCCGTTGCCACTACGACGTCCAGTTTCGGATCCTCACCCGCGCCGGCGCAACCCGGCACATCAAGGGCGACGCCCTCGTGGAAACCGACGCCGCCGGCACCCCCCGTCGGCTGGTGGGCGTGTATCAGGACATCACCGCATCGATCGAGGCTCGCCTCCACCTTCGCAAGGATGCCGAAATCCTCCAGCAGGTGGGAGAAATGGCCCGCATCGGCGGTTGGGAATACGAACCCAAGACCGGCCAGCTTCTCTGGAGTGATGAGGTGTTCCGGCTCCACGAACTTCCGCCCGGACAGCAGCCCAGCGTCGATGAGGCGATCCGATTCTATCCGGGCGACGCGGCGGACAAGGTCCGCACCGCCTTCAGCCGCACGTGCGCCATCGGCGAACCGTTCGATCTGCGGCTGCCCTTTGTCACGGCCACGAACCGGCCCGGCTGGGTGCGGACGATGGGCCGCGCGGAACTCAGGCACGGCCGGGTGGTGCGGGTGTTCGGCACCCTGCAGGACGTCTCGGTGGAGAAGCAGAACGAGCAGGCGCTCATCCAGGCGCGCGAGGCCGCCGAGGCCGCGAGCCAGGCCAAAAGCGACTTCCTTGCCACCGTCAGCCACGAACTGCGCACGCCGCTCAACGGCATCCTGGGTTTCACCCAGTTGCTCGAAGATTCGGAGCTGTGCGAGTCCGACCGCGAATACATCCGCTTCATCTCCACCGCCGGCGAGGCCCTGCTCGGCATCATCAGCGACCTGCTGGATTTCTCCCGGATCGAGGCGGGCAAGCTCACCCTCGAATACAGCACCTTCCCCGTGCCGGCCGTGCTTCAGGAATCGATCGAGATCGTCCGCCCGCGGGCACGGGAAAAGGGTCTCACCCTCGAGCTGGTCATGGATCCCAGCGTGGGCACCCTGCGCGGCGACCGCAGCCGGCTGCGCCAGATCACGCTCAACCTGCTGAGCAACGCCGTGAAATTCACCGCCGCCGGCGGCGTCACGGTCCGGTGTGCGCCCTACGTCGCCGGCCACCTGCGTTTCGAGGTGACCGACACCGGCATCGGCATCCCGACCGAAAAGCAGGACCGCCTCTTCCAGCGCTTCAGCCAGGCCGACACCTCGACCACGCGGAAATTCGGCGGCACCGGCCTCGGCCTCGCCATCTGCAAACAGCTGCTCGAAAAGATGGGCGGGCAGATCGGACTGACCAGCGAAGGCGGTCACGGTTCGACCTTCTGGTTCATCCTCCCCGTGCGGCCACCCGAACCGAGCCCGGAGCGGGAAACCGAAGCCGAACTGGCGCCGTGAACCGCGCCGGTGTCCAGTGTTCAGTATTCAGTATTCAGGAAGCGTCACTCATGCGGAGTCACCGTTTAACTGATTACTGAACACTGACCCACTTGCTTGCGGGCCCCGCCGGTAAATCCCAAAATCACGTCGGCCACCACTCCACGGCAGCAGAATCCATGAGTTTCCATTGTGCCTCTCCAGTGCCGAGTAACACTAATTTGCGGGTGCCCGGCTGGAGGTGCGTTCCAGCAGCCACTGCCAGTCGTGGCTGTTCTGCGCGGGGAACACGATGAAGGAATCCGTGAGGTGCTTCGTGGGCGGCCTCGTCGTTTCGTCGAGCCAACGATGCAGCTCCGCGTGGCCGTCGGCGAACGTCAGGCTGCCTTGCCGGCCATGACGCGCCGCCGGCAAGTCCTCCCACACGGCTTGGTCCGGCGTCCGATCCTCGACCATGAAGAACGCGGTCGATCCGAGCGTGAACTCGTCCTCGTCGATGAACACAAACAACTGGCTGGGTCCGTGCGGCGCAATATCGGACTCCTTGAAGAAACGCCGGATGTTCCGGGTGCTGTCGGTGAAATAGGCCGGACCGCCGATGGCGTTGTTCATCGAATAGCTCCGCACCCGCGCCGGGCCTTTGCCCTTGCGCGTGAAGCGGCTGGTATCGCTCGGGCAGTGGAACACGTCCGGATTCCGCACGTAGGGACCCAGGCGGCCGGAGCCGGGGGCAACCAGCAGCGCCTTGTTGGTGATGTGCGAAAAATAGGACGCCGGCCCGTCCCAACTGATCCAGCCGATCGTCCAGGCGCTGTTACCAAGCTGGCCCACCCCGTTGAAGTCCGCCCACGCGGGTGAAAGCCGGCCGTGATCGTCCATTGGGTAGAGCTGCCAGGCGAGGGCGAGCTGGCGCAGGTTGCTCAGGCAGACCACGCCCTGCGCCCGCGCCTTGGCCTTGCCCAATGCGGGCAGAAGCATTGCTGCCAAGATCGCGATGATGGCAATCACCACCAGCAGCTCGATCAGCGTGAAGGCCCGGCAGACTGGAAAGTCCGCCCTCCCGGGAGCACGGAGTTTCCAGTCCGCTGCACCCACCGCCCCGGAGGGGCGGCTTTCCCGGCACCCAATCCCGGCGGCTTGAAAGCCGCCGCTCCGGCCTGTGGATTTGCTATTCACCCTCACAGTTCCGGCGCCACGAGGCGGAAGAACGCTCCCTGCGCCTCGCTGGCGGCCAGCGTGACCGTGGTGGCTCCATCGGTTTCCACCGGCTTCCATTGCACAGGTGGCGTGAGGTTGTCGGTGGTTTCCAAGCGCAGCATGGCGGCTTTGGCCGGCCATGACACGTCGATGGTTTCGTGGTTTTCCCCGCCGAAGGCGAAGTGAGGTTCCGGCAGCTCCGGCGGGAAACCCGCCCGGATGGGTTCGTTAGGGATGGGGTGATAGGCCCATGACTCCAGCGAGAACACCGTCCCTGGTGCCGTGTTGGTCCGGCTAAATTTGAACCATCCCAAAGTTACGTCTCCATTATCAGGATTTGTGAATCTAGCCCCAAGAATCGCAGAGCGCTTACCAATGAACTCACCTTGGATATCCTCACTGGGTGTTAAATCATTGCAACGATACTGCAAAAGCGTCAGATAAAGATTATGATACGGTTCAGATAGGTATGCAGGTTGATTTGTCAAAATGAGATTCCCATCCTCAAAATCAATTCGACCACTTGTTTCATTCCTAAGAACTCGCGCTGTTGATCCAACATCCAGATCGACTCTGACCAAATAATATTCAGGGAACGTCTGAGATGGGAACGATATGTCGCGGAATGCCACAATGTTAACCTTCCAATCAACGCTCCCATTGTGATCAATATCAAAGCGATTAAGCTGCTGACTGGAGTGAAAGCATTGAGCAATCGCAACCAAAGGCAGCAAATTGAGCAACGAGGCGATTACACACGATTTTCCTTTTTTCATATTTTTTGGATTAAAGCGAAGTTAACTTCTTGAGCATAAAACCCCTCCTTTGACCGCCTTTTTTTCCGTCCCCGACAACCCAGCCAGCGTTATTGATGCTTGTTGCCTTCTCAAGGCTCCAGCCACTTGCATTGTGAACAAAGTGTTTGTCATTTAAGTCAATTAACGTTCCGCCAAGCGTTCGGCATAGAAACGCCTTTAAAGCTGACTCACTAATCCCTGACCATCCCACAATCTCGCCAACATCGTTGATTGAAAGCGCACGCGATATACTGTGTCCAGGAAGGACGCCAATGAAACCAGCGTTTAGTCCACCTTGAACCCAGTATACTGCCATTTCGTCGGCAATTTCTTCCCAATAATCATCACCGAGATCGCTAGTTCCATTCGAATTCCGATTTAGGATAGAGGCCGAACCAACCACTACGTTCTCCATAGCGACGTTTCCATTCACCCTCGGCGCGATGCCATAGGCCCAACTGTCCCAGAGAATGTCCAATTGGTTGTTTGGTGGCGGGAATCCGAGCCGGTGAGGCGGAAGAACCTCCGATGTGTTGATCGTGCCATCTGATACCCGAAAGCCCCGTTTGGAATAGTTGAGGTTGACATGGCCGACGGTGGTTCCGCTGTCATCCACTCCCCGGGCTTCGCCGCTGGCAAAATTTGGGCTACTGCCCACAAGGTCAGTCGGGTTGCTATTATCCCAACGCATCGGCCGGGCGAACGCCCCCGAGGTTGTCGGCGTCGCCTTGCCGACCATGTAGGTGTTGTTGACGCTGACACCGAAAATTGCGCTTCCGCTACCAGTTTGGAAATAGACCGGAGGAGGAAGGCCGGGAAGGTTTTGCTCTGGGACAGGTGGCTGCACGTTCAGATAACTCAATCCGCTGCCAATGACCCATTTTGCTGCCCGCTGGTAGAATTGTCCGACCAAGGTCGGTGTGGTGGTGCTCAACCCATACCAGCGATCGATCGGCAGGCCGTTGGCATCCAAAGTGGGCGCTTGGTAGATTTCGTTGATATAGTTGGGCACGGTCCCATTCCACCAGCCAAGCTTTTGGTAAGCAGTCTGCCCATACACCGCCGGCAATTGCGCCCAGCCGGCAATTTTTGGGGTTGTTTCATGGTTAATGGCCCACGCTTGTGAGCCGGTGGCTTGCAGGTAAGTTGACTGATAGGCGTCGTAAACCATGGAAGTCAGTTCGATGAGGCTCCAAGTCGGCCCGTCGTAGAGGATGACTTGGGCACTGGTCTGGCCGGCGGGGGTGTAGCCGGTGCCCGAATTGAGCTGCAGATATACGGTCTCCTTTTCGAACAGGTCATCGGCACGGGGCACCACGTCGATCACGGCCTGAGCCTCACCATTGGGAATCTTCACCATGCTGGGAATGCCGGTGCTGGGGCTGAGGGCGGCGGTCCCGGTGGGCAGGAAGTAGTAGTCGGCGGAACCGGTGGTGCCATAGGTGCCAGGACTCACGATGCCCGTGCCGGTGGTGGGCAATGTCACATTGACCCACAGGTCACCCGCAAAGCTGCCAGTGCGGGTGAACACCAGTTTGGCCCGGTTGGCTGACTTTTCGTTTGCGACGGACGGCAAGGTGGAAACCGATACGGTCTGCCCCACCGGCAACTGGGCTTCCGCCCAGGCGGACGTCAGAAAGGTCAGGTCATTGAGCGTCACATTGCTCACCGTGGGGGTGATAACCGTGTGAGCGCTGGGATTCGGCAACGGTGGTGTGGGATAGGAACCAGCGGTAAGTGCGGAAAAATTGCCGGTGGCTTGGTTCCCCGACGGGTTCGGCGAAGACACCCAGGCCCGCACCGCCAGCACACAGTTCTGGGTATCCAAGTTGGCGGCCGGGATTGTGAAGTGGGCATACCCAGTCGCGTCAGCTGCCTGTAAATAGATTTGAGCATCGGCGTTCCACGCTCCCGGGACATCCGTGCGAAACTGCAGCCGGACCTTCTCTGAGCCGGTCGCCGGCCGGGCAACCGTGTAGTAACTTGTGCCCCCGACAACGAAAGGCAGGACCCGCTGTTCAGCGACCCGGACGCTGACCAAGATTTTGCCGGTTGAACCGGTAGTGTAAGCCAGCCTGGTGATCGTTGCCTCCACCGCTCCGACCAGGTTTGCGTTGGCGGTGGTGTCGAAAATTGGCCCAACGCGTCCCAACCGCCCAACCGGGGTAATGTCGTTGGCGCCCGCGGCCAACGAACTGCGCAATGCCGTATTGTTGGGGGCGGTGCTGGCATTCAGGGTTGAAAGGGGGTTTCCGCCGTTGTCCGTGAGCGCCGTGAACTCGGCAAAATCAAAAGGGCGGATTGAGGCCTGGGTATTCGCCACGGTCACCTCGGTAGAGTAGGCTCGGAAGCGCTTAAAATGATCTTCTGCATAGGCGGTCCAAGGTTCCACTACAAAGACCGGGCGCCATTGATTGTCTTCAGCCACCGCGGGCAGCGGAGCAACGCCATTAAAGCGGCTGGCATCCCAGGTGGAAAACCGGTTTGCGGTAAAGTTCACATGGCCAGCTCGGCCCTGCAGAGTCAGGCCGGCAGGAAAGGTCTTGAGCAGGCGAGCAAGCGGCAGTGTGGGCTCCGAAACCGTTCCTTCTACATAGGCTACTGGGACACCATTCGCATCCACCTGCGTGATATGGTTGGTCCAATAATAGTCGTTGTAGGTTTGGAAATTGGTGCTGCCGCGCAGCCGCACGGTGTTGTCCGCTACGTTTAGGTAGTCATGAGGTGCTACCCCGGACGAACTCACCCCGGCTTGGCCGAAGACGCCAATGCCACCCACGTCCAGCAGCAAGCTCTTGCTGTAGTCCAACTCTTTGATCGCGAAGGTGTCCGCATTGAAGCCGATTTTGCAGTTCAAGACCACGTTTTGTTCAAACCGCACCCGGCCGCACCAAGTGCTTCCAACGCCCGCCACTCCGAAGGCAATCGGGATGTCCCGCACCAGATTTCCCCGGACGAGGGCCAGTCGATTGTTGACGTCAGGGTTGGTTGAGGGGGCCGAATTGAACCCCGGATTGACGGCAACGGCGGTAGCATATCCTCCCAGCGGATAGTTCATGCCATAAAGTTCATTGTCAGCAATCAGCCACGGAATGCCGGCGCTAAACCACGGAACGCCATCCAGCGGAGTGCTGGTATTGGGCCAATTGGAAGCGGGCCAAGTCGTGGCTCCGCCGGTGGGTTCGGGGATGTCGATAAGGATGGGAAACGACTCCACCCCCGCAATGACTCCGCTGCTCGAAGGAACCAAACCCTGAGCGCCAAAATTGCGGATCACGCATTTGCGAACGCGGCCGGTCTTTGCGGCCACTTTGATGGCCAAGGATTTGTAACCTTCCCGGTTCTGCGGCCCCACTGTCAGGGTCTGCCCAGCGAAGTTACCATCCAAGGTCATGTTTTCGACCACAAACCGGTCAAGAACATGGCTGGAATGTGCCCCTAGCATGGAGTGCTGGGGCACTTGATCGTCGGCTACCAGTGCCGGCGCCACGTCGTTACCCCAACGCAGTATCACTTGGTTGGGAATGGTGCCATTGCCGATCAAGGCGATTCGTTTAGGATACGCTGCCGTGCCGATGACCGGCATCAAGGAGGCACTGGCGGACATCAGTTCGGGTGGCGCAAGATTGTAAGTCCCCGTTTCAAAACGGAAAACCAGATCCTCATTGGCAATGTTATCGTAATTTAGGAGGTCAAATACTTTGGCCAGATTGATCGGACTGCCCGCCGCGCCTGTTCCAGCGTAAGTCCCTACTGTGGCAGAAACATAGTATTCGGTCGCCGACAATGGGAAAGCCACACTCAACGCACCAAGGCACGCGGCGAGTCGGCACCTCCAAAGGCGATGAGCACGAGAAGGCTTGGCAGGCAGGATTTGCATAGGAGTTTGAAACGTTTCGCTTTGTGAATGAGTGAAGGGGTTAACGAAATGCGGTGAGTGATTCACGCCCTGGCGACGGCCCCGACGATGTCGGAGGGGAGGCCGACCTCATCGTCGCCGTCGAGGTAGCGGGCCTGGTATTCGCGCACCTCGGGTTTGCCGGCCACGGCGAGCGGGCGGGTGTCCACGTAGGGCGGGTCGGTGTCCACCGCGAGGAACGTCAGGCCCGCCTCACCCTCGCGCCGGCTGTAGATTCGGAGGCCGGTGTAGCCGAGCCGCGCAAAGCCGAGTTCGATCCGGCCCTCGCTGAGTTCCCGCACGCTCAGGCCCGGCTTGGCCGTGGCGGAGTCGCTGCCGTCGTCGGGACCGATGATTCCCAGCGCCGCGCCGTCGGACTCAGTGTAGGCGGCGTGAGCCTTGAGGCGGCGCACCAGCAGGCGCAGGCCCTTTTCACTGGCACCCAGCGCCGCGTTCAGGGCCGTGGTGCCGGCCTTGGCCTCCGCCTTCAACCGGTTGGCCTCGGTAAACTTGGCGTCGAGCGCCGCCTTTTCGGTGGCCAGCGCGGCCAACTGGGCGTCGGTGACGTCGTAGGCGGCCTTCAGTTCCGCGAGTTTCGCGGTAAACCGGTTGTGCCAGGCCAGATAATCGGCCTGCGTGGCGGGGAGATAGTCCTGTTTTGGCATAACGTGTTGGGGATGAACTGTTTGATCGGCGAAATGGAGGGACGAGAAACCACGGTGGAACGATTCTGCCGTGCGGTTGAGGGGTTCTGCCTGGCGGGGGAAGTTCCCGGCCGCGCGGGAAAACGAGGCGCCCGTCCGGGCGAGGGGCAGTTCCGCGCGGGAACGGTCTGCGCCAGTGCGGTTGCGGCCCGCCGGGGTGCGCGGGCGGTCTGCTCCGGTGTGGCCGGAGCGTGCGACCGGACGGGCGGGGAGCGCCGCCGCGCCGACGAGACCCGCCACCTTCCGGGGGCAGGTGCATCCGCCCGGTGGAACGCTTCGCGGGTGCGGGAGAGCAATTCCGCAGTGTGGTCGCGCCGATCCCGGAGGTGGCGGCGGAGGCGCGAAGCTCCGGCTGAGCCAGGGGGCCGACTCGCTCGGCCGGAGCCTCGCGCCACCCAGTGTTTATCCGTGACGGAGTCGGACGGGCGGAGTCGGACGGGCGGAGTCGGACGGGCGGAGTCGGACGGGCGGAGTCGGACGGGCGGAGTCGGACGTCTGGTTGCAGTCGGGTCATCGACTTCTTTGGGGAAC
>JAYUSF010000265.1:0-12986 GCA_043755815.1 Verrucomicrobiota bacterium | reverse complement strand
CATCTTTTCACCGTGTGCGCGCTTGGCCGACCCGCGCTCTGGACTGCGGGGACATGTCCCCGCTTTTCCTGCGCCGTGTCAGTTCCAAAGGCACCGAATCATTCTGGCCGGTGCAGGAAAAGCGCCGTCATGCCGGCGCAGTCCAAATCACGGCCGCACACGGTATGTGGATGCGCCCTTCACCAAGTTGATGGACTGATTGTAGTTGAGCGCCCAAACCGGCAACGCCGCCGTCGCCGGACCCGAAAGCAGAAGGCTGGCGGTCGCCAAGGCTGAAACTTTGGAGATCATGGGCGAAACGTGCAAAGCCCGGGCGCGTCCGGCAACCCCGAAACCGGCCGCCACCTTCGGCTAAACGGGTTCGTCCGGACCGTGCATTGACACCGATTGGCTGACCGAGCCAGAAAGGCGAGCGGCTTTCCAGGGCGTCCGCCTGTTCCACGGCGACCTCCTCGCGATCCGGTTACCGATATGTTTCGCCCTTTCGTCCTGACGTTGCTGCTGCTTTCCCTGACCACCCACGCTGACGAATGGTGGGCTTGGTCCACGGTGGAATTCTGGCGGGCCAAACCGTTCACCGGCTCCCTGTTCGTGGGCAACCGCTTCGACTTCGAGGACGGCGCCGTGGTCCAGATCGTTTCCCCGCGCCTGAAATACGAGCTCGCTCCGTGGCTCGATACGGGCGTCGCGATGTCACTCCTCAACCTCGATGCGCCGGCCGTGAACGATGAGCACCTCCAGGGACGGCCGGAGTTGGAGCTGAATCCCCATTTCATGCTCGCGTCGCACCTCCGCTTCGACTGGCGCAACCGCATGGAATGGCGCTGGAACGAGGGCACCCGTCCCACGCCCAACCGCAGCCGCCATCGCCTGCAACTTGCCTGGATTCTGCCGCAACCGCTCGGCCCCTTGACCCGCGTCTTTGCCAGCAACGAATGGCTGGTGGACCCGCACGGGTGCGGATGGTCCGAAAACCGGCTCGTGCCGGCCGGCCTCACTTTCAAGCTCGGCGCCAAGGCCGACCTCGACGTGTTTTACCTGCTGCTCTCCACGCGCCCCCACGATGACTGGCAGGCGGAATCCGTGATCGGCACGCACCTCCGGGTGCGCCTTTGAGCTTCGTCGCGTCGCGGGCATGGCCACTGAAGTTGGTCCCGAACCAAGCACAGCCAGGTGACGGATCGGAAAACAAAAAGCCCCGGAAGAGTCGGCCTCCGGGGCTTTGAATGAAGGTGGGGCGAGGCGCGCTGGGACTGGAAGGCCAGCCGCGGCGCGACTGGTCATACCATGGCTTAGCGACCCTTGGGCAGCGCACCGCGGCCGGCATACACGGCGTTCTTACCGAGCAACTGCTCGATGCGGAGGAGCTGGTTGTATTTGGCCGTGCGGTCGGTGCGGCTGAGGGAGCCGGTCTTGATCTGGCCGCAGTTCGTCGCGACGGCGATGTCGGCGATGGTGCTGTCCTCGGTCTCGCCGGAGCGGTGCGAGAGGACGGCGGTGTAGCCGTTGTTCTGCGCGAGGCGGACGGCGTCGAGCGTCTCGGTGAGCGAACCGATCTGGTTCACCTTCACGAGAATTGAGTTGGCCGTGCCGGAGTCGATGCCCTGCTGGAGGAACTTCACGTTGGTGACGAAGAGATCGTCGCCGACGAGCTGGGTCGTCGCGCCGAGCTTGTCGGTGAGCTTCTTCCAGGTCTTCCAGTCGCCTTCGCCGCAGCCGTCCTCGATGGAGACGATGGGATACTTGGCGCAGAGGTTGGCGTAGAACTCGACCATCTCATCGCCACTGAGCTTCTGGCCGGTGCTCTTCTTGAACGTGTAGGTGCCGTCGGGCTTGCCGTCCTTGGTCTTGTTGGCGAATTCGGAAGCCGCGACGTCGAGCGCGAGGAAGATGTCCTTGCCGAGCTTGTAGCCCGCGTCCTTGACGGCTTGGGCGATGGCGTCGAGGGCGGCCTCGGCGCTTTCGAGCTTGGGAGCGAACCCGCCTTCGTCACCGACGGCGGTGCTGAGGCCCTTTTTCTTCAACACGCCCTTGAGCGCGTGGAAGATCTCGGTGATCGCCTGCAAGCCCAGGGTGAAGGTCGGGAAGCCGTGCGGCATGACCATGAATTCCTGGAAGTCGATCGGGGCGTCGGAGTGGGCGCCGCCGTTAATGACGTTGGCCATCGGGACGGGCAGGACTTTGGCGTTGGGCCCGCCGAGATACTTGAAGAGGGGCTGGCCGAGGGCGGTCGACGCCGCCTTCGCGTTCGCCAGGGAGACGGCGAGGATGGCGTTCGCGCCGAGCTTCGACTTGGTCTCGGTGCCGTCGAGCTTGAGCATGCCGGCGTCGATGGTGAGCTGGTCGAGCGAATCCACGCCGAGCAGGGCCGGGGCGATGACGTTGGTGACGTTCTTGACGGCCTTGCTCACGCCCTTGCCGAGATAGCGCTTTTTGTCGCCGTCGCGGAGCTCGATGGCCTCGTGTTCGCCGGTGCTCGCGCCCGAGGGCACGGCGGCGCGGCCGAGCGCGCCGCATTCGAGTTGCACGTCGACTTCGACGGTCGGGTTGCCACGGGAGTCGAGGATTTCGCGGGCTACAATGTCAGTGATCTTGGTCATGTTCGTTACTCAGTTCTGTCCAGAAGACGCGGCATGGAAGGGAACGGGGCAGGTGGCGTCAAGGGCTCCGGCAGGGCGGGGGAGTCGCAATCTGGAAAGCAGGAAGGCAGGAACCGACGGAAAGCCGCCTGTGGAGCTGCCGTCCAGAATGGATTTGAGACCTTGGTCGCGAACCGTGGTGCGGTTGGCCGCCCACGCCTTCTGGAGCCGCTGCTGGCGCAAGTGAATTGGGGAGATCATCGGTGCGCAGGTGTTTGGCGGCAGCCCGCACCGGTTTGGAAGGGCGACTCCTGTTCGCCGGGACGTGCCCCGAGCCGGCTCCGCCTGAGTTTTCCCGCGGGCAAGCGGGACGCTTGCGGCACGGCCGGCCAGAGGCCGGCGCTACGCCGTAGCGCAATCCTCCGGCTTGCCGTATCGCCGGCGTCCCGCCGGCCCCGACGGGGAATGGCCCGCTGCGTCCGATCCACTCGCCTTTTTCGACTTTCACCTTGCCGCCCCGCCGGTCGCTGCCTCTGCTTTGCCCACACAATTCCACCGCCATGAAACTGTCCCGCCGTTCCGCCCTGCTTTCGACCGCCGTCGCGGCTGCCGCCTCGCTCACCCACCGCCTCGCGGCCGCCGATGCTGCCTCCGGACTCAGGGGCCGGATCAACCACTCGGTCTGCAAGTGGTGTTATCCCAAGACCAGCCTCGAAGACCTCGCGAAGTTCGCCAAGGAACTCGGCATGAGCTCCATCGAGCTGCTTGAGGTGAAGGAGATCCCCACGGTCAACAAATACGGCCTCACCTGCGCGATGGTCAGCGGCATTCCCGGCGGCATCGGCAGCGGCCTGAACCGCGTGGAGAACCACGACAAGATCGCCGAGTGGTTCGAGGCCACCGCGCCAGAGGTGGTCAAGGTCGGCTGCCAGAACGTCATCTGCTTCTCCGGCAACCGGAAGGGCCAGGCCGACGAGGAGGGCATCAAGAGCTGCGCCGTGGGCATCAAGCGCCTGCTGCCCATTGCGGAGAAGCACAAGCTGACGCTCGTGATGGAGCTGCTGAACTCCAAGGTGAACCACGCCGACTACCAGTGCGACAACTCCAAGTGGGGCGTGGCCCTGTGCGAGGCCGTGGGCAGCGAACGCTTCAAGCTGCTCTACGACATCTACCACATGCAGATCATGGAGGGCGACGTGATCGCCACGATCAAGAAGAACCACAAGTGGTATGCCCACTACCACACCGGTGGCGTGCCGGGCCGGCACGAGATTGATGACACGCAGGAGCTGCACTACCCGGCCATCATGAAGGCCATCGCCGAGACCGGCTTCAAGGGCCACGTCGCGCAGGAGTTCATCCCCGCGCGCGCCGACGTGCTGGCGTCGCTCAAGCAGGGCGTGGGGATTTGCGATGTGTGACTGGATCAGCAGCCGCTGACATTCAAGCGGCAACTATTCGTTCTCGAACAGGCTTGGAAACAATATGAAGGCAATCGAATACCTCATCCTGCGCGTCGGGTTGACGTTCTTGTTTCTGCTGGCGAGCACACCGCTATTGCTGATCTTGCACTACCTGAGCTCCATTGTAGAAGCGCATCGCAATTGGTGGCCGGTGGAGGTTTTGGGATTGATCGCCGCCATTGGGTGGCTTTTCAGCTTGGGTTGGATGGTTCGGCAAACTGCTGAGAAAATGGCATTTGAAAACCGAACGCTGGTCGAAGCTATTAGGTCTTCGCTCTCGGAAGCACGAGTCTATTGCTCACTCCTTCCAGTGGTTGGCCGTTTTTTCCGATTGGATTCGGACGAGGACGGTCCTAGGCAAGATTGAGAGTTGCGGTTTGTGCATTCGCTTTCCATGGAGCAGTCGTCGCTTGGGATTAGGACTACTCGGTCTTGGGAATGTCCGCATTTCTCAGCGTAGGTATGAGTTTGGGCTCCGATGTTCAGCCTTGTGAATGCCTTCCGCCGGCTCTTGCTCACGCTCGCGCTGCCGATGGGTTGCGTCATCGGCTCCGCACAGCAACAAACTCAGCCTGACGCCCCATGATCACCTCCATCTCTACTCCGGCGATGCCAACGCGACGCGGGGGTTCCTGCGTGACGTGCTTGGCTGGAAGCACATCGCCGCGGCAAACCTACTCGAGCTGCTTGCTGCCGCGAAGCGTCTTGGAGTGCGGTGGCTTGCCACCGCTTTCGCCCGCTGGACGCACCCAAGAACAACCCTTAGCGGCGTTCGCACGAACCAATCCCGTCCGAAAACGGCAGCTTCGCTCCGCTCCGCCGCCGCACTCCAAGACGCTGGCGCGTTCAACCATGCCCGTTCCCATGCCAGCGCCTTCGGTTCACCACTCGCCGTCCGGCGTGAAGTCATCGTCCACCCGGACCTGGTCCGTCTTGAACCGGTAAATGCTCTTCACCTGCGCCTGGCTGGCGGTCCGCTCGAACCACGCGGCGGAACACCACGGATACTGGCTCGCTACCGGCACCAGCCCGTGCTTCACCGGATTTTGATGCACGTAATTGAGCCGGGCGAGATACGACCGCTGATAGCTCAGACGCGTGTCCCGGAAGTTGAACCAAACTTGCCGGCCAGGCACGCGGTCAAGGCGGTTCACCCAGATGGAGGTCTTGGAATGCAGCTCGGTCAGCATCGCCGTCAGGGACGCCGCATCGGCGGCGCTGCGGGGTGAGTGCGCCACGAAGTGGTAGTGGTTGGAGAAGACCGCCCACGCTTCGAGGTGCCAGCCGAATTGCGCGGTGAGCTTCAGCAGCCCGCGCTGCAACACCGCCAGCCGGCGCGCACCCCGGAATTGATGCTCCTTTTGATACGTGCTGGCCGTGACGAAGTAGGTGCCGCCCTCCGCAAGCTGATGTGTCGGCGCGTGCGGCCACGGCGGTGAGGGCATGGGCGGAGGCTATGAAGCGGGGCCTCGTTGCGGCAAGTCTGGCTCGTGCAGGATAGCCCGTGGCATCCGTGGTCGCTTCGCGTCTTGGACTGCGGTGGCTTGCCACCGCTTTGGTCCGCCGGACGTGCTCCCGAAAGGTTGCCAACGTCGTTCACCCCGCTCGTTCCCGCCCGAAAGCGGCAGCTTCGCTCCGCTCCGCCGCCGCACTCCAAGACGCTGGCGCGTTCAATTCCGCCCTGTAAACTCCCCATCGTGGAGTCGGGTGTTTCCGATCGCGGGCGTTAAGCTTGGTTGCTAGGCCTTCCCTTCGCATGACAACCAAGCACCGGATTTTCACGACGAGCTTCGCGAGCGTCTATCCCCTCTATGTCGCCAAGGCGGAAAAGAAGGGGCGCAAGCAGTCCGAGGTGGATGCCGTCATTTGCTGGCTGACCGGCTACAGCCCTCGGGAGTTGGAAGGTCAATTGAAGAAGCAGACGAACTTCGAGGCCTTCTTCAGCGAGGCGCCGAAGCTGAATCCAGCACGGGCCTTGATCAAAGGCGTCGTTTGCGGCGTCCGGGTGGAGGACGTCCAGGAACCGACAATGCGGGAGATCCGGTATCTGGACAAACTGGTCGATGAACTGGCCAAGGGGAAGGCGATGGACAAGATATTGCGGACCTGACCGGGAAGCTGAAGGGAACCCAACTTGACGCCCCATGATCACCTCCATCCACACCTTGATCTACTCCGACGATGCCAACGCGACCCGGGCGTTTCTGCGTGACGTGCTCGGCTGGAAGCAGGTCGCCGAGGAGTTCGACCACAACTGGCTCATCTTCCAGACCGGGCCGAGCGAGCTGGGCGTGCATCCGACGCGCAGCGAATGGGAGGGCAAGACCTACGTCCACCCGCGCCACCACCTGATCGCGCTGATGTGCGACGACCTTGACGCGACGATCAGCGAACTGCGGGCGAAAGGAGCGCAGTTCCGGGGCCCGGTTGTGGAAGAGGTTTACGGCCGCATCGTCATGCTGCTCGTGCCCGGCGCGGACGACATCCAACTGTATCAGCCGACTCACAAGCTGGCCTACAATCTGGAGTGAGCGGTTCGTGAACGCGGGTGCGGAGTCCGCGAGGTTTTGGAATGCGCCGGCATGACGGCGCTTTTCCTGCGCGGTTGAGAATCACGCAGGCTTCCCTGTGTCAATCACGGTGAAGGAAAAGCGGGGGCGTGCCCCCGCAGTCCATAGCGCTGACGCGACAGGTCGTGGCCCCGAGTTCTTTCCTCGCCTCGTTTCCAATCGCAAAATCCGCTTCGGCCCCCAAGATTCATTCCCATGAAAGCCCTCCGCCGGTTCCTGCTCGGCTTCGTGCTGCTGACGGGTTGCGTCATCGGCTCCGCGCAGGACGCCGTGGCCCGCCACGCCGCCGCGACCAACCAGCTCCAGCAGCTTGCCGCCGCGATGACAGAGCGTTGCCTGACCGACGTCGGTTCGGCCGCGGACTGGCAGCGTGAGAAACCGGAGTTGCGACGTCAGCTTGCCTACATGCTCGGTCTCGATCCGTTGCCCCAGCGCACGCCGCTCCGCGCCGAAGTGACGGGCACGGTCGACCGGCCGGGGTTCCGCGTCGAGAAGGTCGTGTTCCAGAGCAGTCCCGGCCTCTACGTCACGGGCAACTTCTATGTGCCGAAGGACGTGTCCCGGCCCGCGCCGACGATTCTCTACCTCTGCGGCCACAGCGCGCATCCGCTCGGCGCGAAGACGCAGTATCAGGACCGGACGCTCTGGTTCGCGACGAACGGCTTCTGCGTGTTGGCGCTCGATTCGCTGGAGTTCGGCGAAGTCCCCGGCATCCACCACGGCACGCACAACCTCGCCATGTGGCACTGGCTTTCGCTCGGCTACACACCCGCCGGCGTCGAGGTGTGGAACGCCATGCGCGCGCTCGATTGGCTCGCCACCCGGCCCGAGGTGGACATGAAGCGCGTCGGTCTCACGGGCATCTCCGGCGGCGGTGCGATGACGTGGTATCTGGCCGCGCTCGACGAACGCATTGCCGCCGCCGCGCCCTCGTGCTCGACCTTCACCTACGGCTCGCAGGCCGCCCATTGGCTCGCCGCCGGCCAGTGCGACTGCATCTACTACCACAACGCCTACGGCTGGGATTTCCCGGTCGTCGCCGCGCTCATCGCGCCGCGCCCGCTGCTCATCACCAGCGGCCGGCGCGACACCATCTTCCCGCCCGACGGCTACCACGAAGTCTTCCGAGGTGGCCGGCGCATCTACGGACTGCTTGGCGCGACGGAGAGGATCCGCGAAGTGGACGCGGATGTCGGCCACAGCGACCCGCCGCTCTTCCTCAACTCCAGCCGCGAATGGATGAGCCGCTGGCTCAAGGGGGACTCCACGCCCGTCACCGGCACGAACGCCCCGCCTCGCGATGAAGCGGAGGCGTTGGCCGTGCTGAAGCAGCTTCCCGCCGACGCCGCGAACTTCCGCATCCAGCACGAGTTCACGTCACCGGTGAAACTCCAGGCTCCGCGTTCGGCCAAGGCTTGGGACAAGCGCCGGGCGGAACTGGTGCCGCAGCTTCGTGACAAGGTCTTCCGCTGGTTCCCGACATACGCCGCGCCGTTCAATACGCGACGGATCGGTGGGCCGGCCGGTTGGGCCGGCCGTTACGCCGAAGGCAAGCAGGTGACCTTCCAGACTGAGCCGGGCGTGCGCGTCTATGCGCAGTTGTTCTTGGCGAAGACAAATCTGGCCGATGCGCCGCTGGTCATCCGGGTGAAGGGACCGGGCGAGAACGTTTACGGCAGCGACTTCGACGAGGTGATGCCGCTGCTCGGGCGCTGTCATCTGCTGGTGCTGCAACCGCGCTTCACCGAAACGAGCCTCAGCGCCGCCGAATCTACCGACATCGAGCGCACCGCCGCGTGGCTCGGGCGCACCATCGCCGCGATGCAGGTGTGGGACATCCTCCGCACCGTCGAGTGGGCGCTGGCGGACGAAGGGTTGAAGCCGTCGCGCGTCATTCTTCACGGCAAGCGCGACCTGGCCGCGCTCGCGCTTTACGCCGCGCTGTTCGACGAACGCATCAGCGAGGTGGTGCTCGATGACCCGCCCGCCTCGCACTGGCAGCGGCCGGCGTTGCTGAACGTGCTGCGCTTGACGGACCTGCCGGAAGTCGCCGCCGCGCTCGCGCCGAGACGGATCACGTTTGTCACGGAGCCGGCGGGTGGGTTCGATTTCACGCGCTCCGTTTACCGGCTGAAGGTGGCGAAACGGGAGTTCACGCGGGCCCCTAGCCTGCCGGAAGCGGTGTTCCGGTGAGGTGGCGGCGGGGCCGCCTACCTTCGTCGGCGCGAACCGCCGATCGAATAACCGCCGCCGGACAGCTTTACGCCGCGGACCCGCCGTTCGGAGAGGGGTCCGAGGCGGGCTTCGTCGAAGATGGCGGTGTATTGGTAGGTAAAGGTTTCCAGCTTTTCGCGCGGCACCTTCTGGCCGATGAATCGTTCGATGGCGGCCACAAACTGGGCGTCGCTGGCTGTCATGATCGTCATGGCGTCGCCACTCGCCATGGCCCGGCCGGTGCGACCTATGCGGTGGACGTAATCCTCAGGATGCTCGGGCACGTCGTAATTGATGACGTGGGAGACGTCGGCGATGTCGAGGCCGCGCGCCGCGATGTCGGTGGCCACGAGGACCTCGAACCGGGCTTTCTTGAAACCTTCGAGCGCCTGGGCCCGCTGAATCTGCGAACGGTCGGAATGAATCACGGTCGCCTTATGGTTCGCCCGCTGCAGCGCATAGAACACGTCATCGGCGCCGCGTTTGGTGCGGCAGAAGATGATGACGCTTTCCCAGTGGAGATGTTCCAGCAGCGCGAGGAGAAGATCGTTCTTCTGGCGTTCGGCCACGGGATACATGACGTGCTTCACCGTCGAGGCCGCGGAGCGTTCGATGTCCACGGCCACGCGCACGGGCTCGGTCATGGCCCACTTCACGAGCGTGGCGAGGGCGGGGGGGATGGTGGCGGAAAAGAGCGCGGTCTGCCGTTCCTTGGGGCAGCGTTCAAGGATGCGCTTCACATCGGGCAGGAAACCCATGTCGAGCATCCGGTCCGCCTCATCGAGCACGAGGTGTTTCACCTGTCCGAGCGACACGGTGCGGTCGCCGACCAAATCCAGCAGCCGGCCCGGGGTGGCGACGATGACATCCACGCCGGCCTTCATGGCGGCGCGCTGGGTCTCGTAGCCGACGCCGCCGTAGATGACGACGGAGCGCAGGTTGGTGTAGCGCGCGAACTTGCGGAAATTTTCCTCGGTCTGGACGGCGAGTTCGCGGGTCGGCTCCAGGATGAGACAGCGCGGATCGTGGGCGTGCGTGGCCATCTGATGGAGGATGGGCAACGCAAAGGCGGCGGTCTTGCCGGTCCCAGTCTGGGCGGAACCGATGACGTCCTTGCCGGCGAGCAACAGGGGGATGGCCTCGGCCTGGATCGGGGTCGGTTCCTTGTAACCCAGGGCGTTGATGGCGTCCTGCAGGGCTAGACGGAATCCGAATTCGTGGAACTGCACGGGCGATTTCTAGCGTGAAAGCCGGCCCCGGCGGAAGCCGCATCTTGTGGCAATCGGGAAAAGGGAATCCGGAGCAGCCGGGGGCCGACGCAGGCCACGACGGTGTGAAAGCGGGCCGCCTGCGCGACCGGGCCAAAGAAGGTGCGCCGATGCAGGTTGCAGCCCGCGGCCCATTCGGAGAACGCGGGCACGATGAGCGTGTTCTCGCCGAGGACGAAGGCCGGGCACCGCGCGCGGGTTGCGACGCCATCGCCGAGCTCCACACTGGGATGTTCGTGGCCGATGACGAGCAGGCGGTCGGTGGGTTCGAGCGCCTCCACGGGCGCCGCTTCGTGCCCGTGCAGCAGGCGAAAGCGGCCGACATCCAGCCACGGAACGACCCGGACCGGCACGTGCCACCCGGCCAGCAACGGCGGCAGGCGGTGGTCGTGGTTGCCCAACACGAGGATGAGCTCCGGCGGGGAAGCGGAGGCGTCCGCCAAGCGTGGGGCGAGTTCGACGAGCGCTTGCCGGAGGGCCTCGAGTTCGCAGGCGCCGTGGACCAGGTCGCCGAGGAAGATGATCTGATCGGCGCGGTAGTTTCGTTGGAGCTCGGCGAGCCGGGTCAGCGCATCGTCCGCCGCGCTGACGGGCAGCAACTGTCCCCGGCGACGCTGGACCCAGGCAAACCCAAGGTGAACATCCGGCACGACGAGGGTGCGGTGCCGGGGCAACCAGATGGCCCGACGGACGTCGGCGATCAGGTCGGGGGCGAGTTCAAGGACACCAACGGGCACGGCGGGATGAAACGGGAGGGTGCCGGCGCTGTCCATCCATGGCGGAGTTTTTGCCGGCGACGTCCGATGGCCGAAGGGGGAGACTACACGGAGGCCGGCAGGAGCTCTTTCACCGCCTGATGCAGGTCGGTCATCGAAAACGGTTTCTCCAGCGTCTTGTTCGCGCCCAAAATGCCGGCCATGCGAAGGTAGGTGGAGGCGCCGACCTGTCCGCCGCCGGAGATGACGAGAATCTTGAGGTCCTTCCGACGCCGGCGGAGCTCGACGATCGTTTCGATGCCGTCCTTGCCGGCCATGACGATGTCCGTGATGACGAGATCGACGGCGCCCAGCGCCTCGAATTGCGCCACGGCCTCGTAGCCGTCACCCGCCTCGGTTACCGAGTGGCCAAGTGCCTCCAGCGCAAGCCGGACCACCCGACGGATGCTTGGTTCGTCATCAACGACCAATACTTTCGCCATATTGCTCTCTGGCTGGGTTGAAAACTGCGTAAAAAAGGACGCTACCCCCCCGCGGGAGTCAAGCGCGTCGGCGCGGCCGGAGTCTCGTCGGCGGAAATGCCGACCGATGGATTCCGACGTCGCCAACCGGAGCGGCCGACGGTAAATCTTGGCTCGTGATTCTGCATCGTGTTTTGGCGGGAGCGCTGATGGGTCTGCTCCTCACTTCCGACCTATCGGCAGGATTCCCCAATCCCTTCAGTTCTGAAAAACGGGGTGGCCTGATGTCGCCCGCCGAGGCCGCCGCGAGCTTCCGGCTGCCGCCCGGGTTCAAGGTGTCCGTTTTCGCCGCTGAACCCCACGTCAGCCAGCCGATTTCGATGACGTTCGACCCGCGCGGACGCCTGTGGGTAGCCGAGAATTACACCTACGCCGAGGCCGGCGTGAACTTTGCCACCAACTTCAACGACCGCGTGCTGATCTTCGAGGACCGGGACAACGACGGCCGGTTCGACCAGCGGACGGTTTTCTGGGATCAGGCGAAGATCCTCACGAGCGTCGAGGTCGGACTCGGCGGCGTGTTCGTGCTGTGTCCGCCCAAGCTCCTCTTCCTCGCCGACCGCAATGGTGACGACATCCCGGACGGCGAACCGGAAGTCCTACTCGACGGCGTCACGACCACCAGCGGCAACCGCCATACCTTCGCCAACGGTCTCAAGTGGGGCCCCGACGGTTGGCTCTGGGGCCGCATCGGCATTTCCAGCGGCGCGAAGATCGGCCTGCCCGGCACGCTGGACGCTGGACGTGTCGAGATGCGCGGCGGCATCTGGCGCTACCATCCGACACGCCACGTCTTCGAAGCGGTCAGCCACGGCACCACGAATCCTTGGGGACTCGACTGGAACGAGGTCGGCGAACCGTTCTTCATCAACACCGTCATCGGCCACCTCTGGCACGCCATTCCCGGCGCGCACTTCCAGCGGATGCACGGAGACGACGTGGATCCGCATGCCTACGCGCTCATCGGGCAGCACGCCGACCACTACCACTTCGACACCGGCGCCGGCTGGCAGAAATCGCGCGCCGCGTTTGACGGCAGCACCTTCGCCACGGGCAGCGATGAACTGGGCGGCGGCCACGCACATTGCGGCCTGATGATCTATCAGGGCGACAACTGGCCCGCCGAATACCGCGGCAAACTTTTCACGATCAACCTGCACGGCCGCCGTCTGAACACGGAGCGCCTCGAACGCCAGGGCTCCGGCTACGTCGGCAAACACGACAACGACTTCCTGCAAATCGGCGATCCGTGGTTCCGCGGCCTGGACCTGATCCAGGGCCCGGACGGCGGCGTATTCATCGCCGACTGGTCCGACACGGGCGAATGCCACGACCACGACGGCGTCCACCGCACTTCCGGCCGCATCTACAAGGTGACCTACGGCGAACCGAATCCGCCTTCCGTGCGCGATTTGACCAAAGTCACTGCCGACGAACTTTTGAAATTGCTGACCGACCCGAATGAATGGGTTTCCCGGCAAGCGCGCCGGGTGCTGGTGGACCGTCAAGCCGCCGGGCAGACCAATTGGCCCGGGATCGGCCGGCTGAAACAGGAGTTTGGAGCCCAACGAAAAACTCGGGAACGGTTGCGCGCCCTCTGGGCTTTGAACGCCATCGGCGGGGCTGACCCCACCTGGCTGGCGGGGCGCCTGATG
>JAYUSF010000264.1:0-12996 GCA_043755815.1 Verrucomicrobiota bacterium | reverse complement strand
CGCTGCGGACAAGGCCCCCGCAGCACCGCGGGTTGACCCGCTCATTCGCCGATCGCGCATCCCCTCGTGATATGGAGTGCGCCGGCAGGACGGCGCTTGTCCTTGGTCGTGGCCGGCACCGGCGCGCCGCCTCCGAACTGCCGCGAAGGGAATGCGGGGTCATGCCCCCGCACTCCAAATCGTCCGGCGACGAAATCCGCCCGGGCGAGGCCCCCGGAGCACCGCGGGCTGACCCGCTCCTTCGCCGGTCGCGGATCCCCTCGTGATGTGGAGTGCGCCGGCAGGACGGCGCTTTTCCTTTGTCGTGGCCGGCACCGACGCGCCGCCTCCGAACGGCCGCGAAGGGAAAGCGGGGTCATCCCCCCGCACTCCAAAGCGGAGATCACAAGATCGTCGCCAAGGTCTTATGTGACGGGGCTTGAGCGCTTTCGCGCCCATGGCTAGGTTGGCCGAGTGCGAAATCCATTTGCCCACGGCGGCTTCCAGGATCGGTCGCGTCCCTTCCTCTGGGGCGTGGCGATCGTGCTCGGATTGCTGCTGGCGGGCTCGTTCTGGGTCAGGCCCGCCTGGCGTTCGCTGAAGGACCGCCGGGCCATGGTATTTGTGGCCAAAGCCCGTGCGGCGATGGCGGTGACCAACTTCGTGGAGTCGAAGGCCAATCTGCTTGCGGCCTACGAACTGGCGCCGTTCCACCCCGAGGTATTCCGGATGGCGGCGGAGCATTACACCAGGTTGGGTCGCCCCTACGGGCTGCAAGTGTGGGAGCAACTGGAAGCCACCGGTGCCATGACTGACGCAGATCGCCTCCAGTGGGCCGGACTGGCGGTGGATTGCCGATCCTATGAGGTTGCCCGCAAAGCACTGGCGCCGTTCGCCGCGACCGACTCAAAGGATCCCGATGCGTTGAAACTTCTCTCCGAACTCTATCTCGCGGCGGGAAAGGAGGACTCCGCAAGGCAGGCCGCCCTCGCCGCCTGGCAGTTCCGTCCGGACCGGTCCGACCTCCTGCTACATCTGGGCAGGATCGAATTCGCCAATGCCGATCCGCAGATTTCGCGATTTGGCCAGGCCAGGCTCATGTCCTTGCTGGTGGAGTCCAATCCGGTTGCCGGTGCGGCGGCGCTTGCCTTCCTCGAACCCGCGGCCTCCAACCGGGTCGATCTCCGCCTGATCGCCCGGCTGATTGAGGGATTGCCGGATGCGGATACGCTCTGTGCGCTGGCCAAACTGGTCGCCCGCGGTCGGGCCGCTTCCCCGGCCAAAGCCAGGGAGATGGCCCGCGCGTTTGTCCATGACCGGAAACTGAACGCGGACGATCCGCGCTTCATGACGGTCGTGCTGGGCCTTGTTTCGCTGCGGGAGTTCCCGCTAGTCTCCGAACTGGTCACGGAAGACCTGGCCGTGCGGGCCGAGGATCTCAGTTCGGTCCGGCTTGAAGCACTTTTCCGCATGGATGACTGGGCCAGCGTGGAGAGCCTGCTGGACCGGAAGAATGCCAAGGTTTCAAAGCCGGTTGCGGCGACCTACCGGGCCATGGTCGGCCACGCCCACGGCCGGACCAATGAGTTGCCCAACCTCTGGCGTGCGGCCATTGCGGCCAGCCAGCGCAGCCCTCAGGTGCTGGAAATTGTCGCCGAACGCGCGGAATACACCGGATCGCGGGCGGAGGCGATCCTGGCCCGGCGCGAACTGCTGTCGTTTGCCGAATCAGGCTCGCGGGCGGCGAAGGACATTCTCCGCCTCACCGCGGATTCTCCCGACTTGGAATCGGCTTATCAGGCCTACCGGCTGCTCTCCCGGCTGAGTCCGGGTGACGCCAACCTCAGGCTCCAGCTTGCCCTTCATCAGCTCCTTCTTCGTGTGGGGGAAGCCGACGCCCGCAGGACGTTGGCGGAGGGGGAGGCGGCATTTCCGGACAAGAACTTCTTCCGGATCACCGCCGCACTCGCGGCCTTGCTGGACAAGGATCCGGATTCAGCGGCACGCTCGGTAGAAGCCATGACGGGCGGCAGCGAGGGCGAACCCCGCCTGTGGCGGGTCGTCCGGGCGGCGGCGCTGGGTCGTTCGGGCCAGACGGCGAAGGCGCGAGACGCCTTGCTTGGCTTTAAATCCGGACAGCTTTCGGCCGCGGAGTTCGGGTTGGTGAAAGAGTGGCTGCGCTGAAGAAAGTGAAAAGCCGCATGAACTTCTCATACGGCTCTTTCAATTTCCGTTTCAAGATGACTGCTCAACTCAATGTGCAGTTTGCTTCGAGCGCCGCCGCTGCCAAGCCAAGAGGCCAACCAACCCCGCTCCCACAACAGCCGACGGTTGCCAAGGTTCAGGGACCATCACGATCAAATCGTCAATTGCCAGACCATCCTCGCCAATGGTCCCTGCGGAATCGAAATCTCGCCAGCGAATGGAAAACGATTGACCCGCTGGAATATTTATCGAACTGATGGCCACGCCCACAGTTGTCTTGTTAGCGTTTCCATCAATAGCCCCCGCGTTCGAGGTGGACGGCGAATTGAAATCCAGAGAGGTCAGGGTAACCCACGTGCCAGTGCCCGCTACGATGGATGCAGCATTGAGGTTATACGAAAATGACAACTTATCGGCAGCCGAATTTCCTCCCCACCACTGTTCTCCGGTGAATTGGATGTAAAGGCGAGTTATGTTAACGGTGGTGTCGTTTTTGAACGTGACACCGATGATGTTGTTCCCCGCGTTGCTGCTGCCGCGCCATGACCCCAACGCGCGCTCCGCGGAAGTCGATCCATAACTATAGAGATCGTTTGAACCGGCGCTGGTCGTGTTGTAATTGCCAGTTGTGTTTGCTCCGTCTTCAGAGAGTTGCCAGCCAGTCGGTAAAGCAGTCTGGCCCGAGCCCGTAGAGTTCAGCGTGTTGCCATAACCTCCGTTTCCCGAGCCCCCCGTGTTGTCAAAATCCTGCTCGTAGGAAATTCCCAAGTAATGGGCTGCGTCGATGGACTGCTGTGCCCAAGCCGTCGATCCGAAAGCTCCCGCCACAGCCAGCCCCATGGCGCGTCGGTAAAAATTGTTTTTGGTCATGATCTTTTTTCCCCCCTCCAAATCCACACGGAATTTGCAAGTGAGACCGCCCCAGGTCAAGGCCGGATTCCGGTTCATTTAGGCCCTCGGGCGCAACTTTTAACCGTGGTTGAAAAGTCAGGCTGGCGGAATCCGCTCTGGTGGCGCGAGGCTCCGGCCGAGCGGGTTGGCCTACCGGCTCGGCGGGAACCTCGCGCCACCGGCTTCATTTCCGGGGAGGTCCGGCAGCCACGATGAAAAAATGCGCCCCTCGAAGCGGAGCGCTAACTGGGCGAGCGGGGCGGGTGCGTCGAGCTTGGTGCCATTTTAGCCCAGATGACGCCGACGGAACCAGAACCGCAGGATCGAGTCCGACAGTAACCGGCAACGGTTCGGGTGCGGGGTGCATCGATCAAGTGGGTGGATGCGGTAAAAGGGCGATCTGGGGTCTACCCACCGGCATGGCCGGGAATCGCTGTCTGCCACCTCGAATTAACCGGTTTCCGGCAACCGCGCCTTGAACATCCGGGGCCGGTGCCCGTCCACTAGCGCCGATGCGTCGCCGCCAACTCTCTTTCGCGCTGCTGGGCTTGCTCTGGCTGGCCTCCGGCAATCTTCGCGCGGCCGACGTGACCCCGGTCCCCGCGACCGCGGGGCGGCGCCTGGACTGGGATCGCGAGGCCGCGGCCTTCTTTGCGGGACCGATCCGGCGGTTCGAGATCACGCTGAACCGGGATTCGTTGCAGGGTTTGCGGGAGAGTCCGCGCGAAAGCCGGCCGGCCACGGTCCGGGTGGGGACCAATGTCTTCACCTCCGTGGCGGTGCATGTGAAGGGCGCCGCGGGCAGCACCCGAAGCATCGACGACAATCCGGCGCTGACGCTGAACTTCGACAAGCTCAAGCCCGGCCAACGCTGCTTCGGCCTCGACAAGCTGCACCTCAACAACTCGGTCCAGGACCCGTCCTACCTCGACGAAAACCTGGCGAGCTGGCTCTACCTTTCGGCCGGCGTGCCGACGGCGCGGGCCACCCACGCGCTGGTGGCGCTGAATGGCCGGTTCCTCGGGCTTTACGTGCTCAAGGAGGGCTACGACAACGAGTTCATCCGGCGGAACTTCACCGGGGGCACGAACGCCGCGGGCAACCTCTACGACGGGGGCTTTGTGCGGGACATTGATTCCCGTTTGGAACGCGACGCGGGGAAGGGCGTCACCAACTGGAGCGATCTCCGGCGCCTGCGGGAGGTGCTGGCGCTGCCGCCGGAGAAGCGGCTCGCCGAACTCGACCAGGTGCTGGAGGTGGACCGGTTCCTCACCTACGTGACGCTCCAGATGTTCACGGCCGACTGGGATGGCTACGTGCGGAACCGGAACAACTACCGGCTCTACTTCGACCCGAGCGGACGGGCGACCTTCATTCCCCACGGGATGGACCAACTTTTTCGCCGCACCGAGGATCAGGTGCGGGACGGCTGGAACAGCCTGGTCGCCTACCGGGTCTTCGAATTGCAGGAGCTGCGGGAACGCCTGCGCAAGCGGATGACCGAGATGGCGGCGACTGCGTTCCAGATGCAGCCCCTCACCAACAAGATCGCGGAGATCCGCGGGCGCATCCGGGAAGGCATGTCCGGCTTGCCCGGCAGTGATTGGCGGCAGGTGGACGGCGAGATTGGGCACCGGCGCCGGGACGTGATGGAGCGGGTCCGGTTTGTGCAGGAGGAAATCCGCACCTGGCCTGAGCCGCTCAAGCCGCTGCCGGCGGGGACCGTGGTCAAGCTAGGTGACTGGGAGCCGCTGCAGCAGAACGGGCGGGCGAAATTCGACCGTCAGCCGCGGCAGAAGGACGATCCGGCCGCGCTGCACCTGGCCGCCCTGGAGGGCGACGTGATCGCGTCGTATCGCACGTCGGTCCGGGTGCCGGCGGGCGGCTATCGCCTGAGCGGCCGGGCAGCGACCAAGGACGTGAAAGTTTACAGCGGCAACCTGGGGGCCGGCGTCGGCCTCCGTGTGACCGGCATGCAGCGCCCGCAAAGGCTGGAAGGCACGACCGATTGGACGCCGCTGACCTTCGATTTCCAGATGCCGGATGACGGTGAGACCACCCTGGTGCTGGAACTCCGCGCGACGAAGGGGGAAGCGTGGTTTGATCTTGGCTCGCTGAAGCTCGTGAAGCGGTGAGGCGGGGGGATGTGATCAGTGATCAGTAATCAGTGGTCAGTAATCAGTGGTCAGTAATCAGTGGTCAGTGGTCAGGGAGCAAGTCACCGCATTTGAGCCGTGGCCGACCTTCGAACCGGGCGCCCGGCTGGTCACTGAATACTGATTACTGATTACTGGTGACTGAACACTCGCGTTCCCTGGCTCAGTAATCCTGCCCCTTGTTCATCGCGGAGGACTGATACGGCCCCTTGGCTCCCGGGGTGTTCACCTTGGGCGGTGCGTCCATCGGCACGCCGGAATTCTGCAACTGTTGGGCGACCTGCTGCTGGCCGGGGCCGGGTTGCTGCTGGGGTTTCCCGTCTTTGCCGGCCTGTTGGGACAGCTGCTGGCGCAAACCTTCGAGCTGCTGGCCGACCTGTTCGGCCTTCTTGCCCGTCTGTTCGGTCGGATTGAGTCCCTGAAGCTGGTTGAGCGCCTGCTCGGCCCCTTCGAGCCGGGCCGCCTTGGCCTCCATGGATTCCTTGTCGCCCTGATCCTGCATCAGTTTGTCGGCCAGCTTGTCCAAAGCTTTTTCCAGCTTCTGCTGGGTGCGTTCAGCCTTGGGCGGGATGGTCTTGTTCTGCGGCTGGAGTTCCTGCGACTGCTGGTAGAAATCGAGCGCCTGCGTGAGCTGCTGGGTCTGGTTTTCCACGTTGCTCACCTCCGCCTGCATCGCGAGCTGGTCGGCGAGATCTTCCATCAGTTTCGCCAGGCGGCGGTTCGCCTCGTCCAGCGTCAGCTGGGCGAGCTGGTGCTGGGGGCGCTTGTCGAGGGCGTCCTGCGCCTTTTCCTTGGCCATGCGCAGCACCGCCAGGCGCTCCTTGGGCCAGGGCATGTTCGGCTCCATCTGCATCAGGTTCTGCGCGTGCTGCGTCAGGGCGTCGGCCAGCCGGTCCTTGGCCTGCTCCGTCATGGCGGCGATGTCCTTGTCGTCGGGCTTGAGCTGCTGGGCGTCCTCGAGCATCGCGACGCCTTCCTCGATCTCCTTATAGTCGAGCCGCGGAATCGGCGCCTCGAAGCGGCCCGGATTGACGATCCGCGTCGTCAACGATTTGCGGGTTCCTTCCTTCGCGAGGGCATCGGCCAGTTGATTCCGGGCGTTCTGCTCGCCCTGCTGCGCCTCCGAACTTTCGGGGGCGAGTTCCGTGGCCTGCTGGAATTTCTCGAACCCGTTGCGAAGCTGCTCGAGCTTCTGGGCCAGCGAATTGCCCGGCTTTTCGGCCTCGGTCAGGTTCTTCTTCGCCTCGTCGAGCAGCAGCCGCAGGAGCTGCGCGCGGACGAAGTCGAAGTTGGCGGCCGCTTCCGGGTCGTCGGCCCCCTTCAGCACGTCGGCGTAGTGCCGGATGGAATCGCGCCACCGGGCGATCGTCTCCTCGAGGTTGGCCTTCCGGGCCGCCAACCCGACCCGAAACTCGGCGTTGCCCTTCTGGAACTTCACGCGCCGGACCAGCTTGGCGTTGCCGGACGACTCCGCCCGGTCCAGGGACAGCAGGGCGTCGTCGTAGCGCCCCGCGGCGTAGGCGGCGACGGCGTGGTTGTAGAGCAGGCGGGCGTTGTTGGGGTCCTTTTCCAGCGCCGCGGCCAGTTGCTGGAGGGCCTGCGCGGGCTGGCCGTTCGTGATCAGGGCCTGAAGCGGCGCGATGTCGAGCGGGCCCGAGCTGGCGGTGCCGGAAAGGGGCAGCGCCCCGGCGGCGACAAACAGGGAACCGAGGGCGAGGATTCGTGCCCAGGGCGCGGGCGGCTTTGGAAAGGGGTCACGGGTCATGGGTTGTTCCTCGTCCGCTATTGAACCGCCGGTTTCACCATCACCGCGGGCAGCTTGCGCGGGTTGAACCGCCGTTCGCCGGCCAGCAGCACCTTGGCGAGCAGGCATAGGACGGCCAGGCCGAGCGGCACCTGGAACAGCTCGCGGTAGTTCTTCAGGTCCTCCTGCGCCGCGGCTTCGGCCAGCGGGGCGAGGACTTCCTTGCGAAGCTGCTCCAACCCGGCGCCCCCCTCGCCGAGGCGGAAATAACGCCCGCCGGTGGACACCGCGAGCCGCTGGAGATTGCTCTCGTTGAGCCGGGAAATGACCTGCTGCCCGAAGGAGTTTTTGGCCGTGCCGCCGCCGTATTGATGCATGGGCACCGTGGCGCCGGTCGTCGTGCCCACGCCGATGGTGCAGACGGTCAGGCCCAGTTGCCGCTTCAGCCGGCGGGCCAGCTCCAGGGGTGCGCCGCTGAAATCCTCGCCGTCCGAGACCAGGATCAGCAGGCGTTGCGGCACCTGGTTGCTCGTGAAATAGCGGCCGGCCCGTTCGAGTGCCGACGACAGCGCGCTGCCCGTCAGGTCGATGAACTGTTCCGGGTCGAGATAATGGACCGTGGTGCGGAGTGCCAAGGTGTCGAACGTAAGCGGCGCATTGAGGAACGCGACCTGGCTGAACGTGATGAGCCCGATCCGGTCCGCCTTGGTCCGTTCGAGGAAACGGTCGATGGCGTTCGTCGCGGCGGTCCAACGGCTGGGCTTCACGTCCATGGCCAGCATCGAGCGGGATGAATCCAGCGCGATCAGGTAGGGCACGCCCTGCAATTCCGACTGTGAATCCCGGTCGAAGTAGAGCGGGCGGGCCAAGGTCAGGATGAGGCCGGCAAACGCGGCCAGCGCGAGGGCGCGATCGGCGCGCCGTGCCCCAAGGTGAAACCCCGCTCGTGCCCAGGGCCGAGTGCCGTCACCGGCAAACTTCGCCAAAAGCCGGGCTCGACGCCGGTCGGCCCAAACCAGGAGCAGCCACAGACCGCCCACCAGCAGCGGCAGGGCAAACACCAGATATGGATGCGCGAACTTCACTTCGACTTGTGCCTTCCGACGTCCGGAAAGCCGGCCGTGCGGAGATGGCATGGTTGGAGACCACCGGCCTGGGTTCAAGGTTCAATGCCGCAGATTCGCGAATCGCCGGGAGAACCGCCCGCGGCCGCCAGATTTCATTTTGAGGGAGCCGCCGCCATCGGGTTGCCCGGTGAGGACCCGCGACAGTCTTCGCCGGAGGGATGGACTTTGCAACGAACGGCCGGCAGCGTGGTCCGAGCAATCTCCGTGACCGGATTAACGACCCAAAAATGGATCTGCCTCGGCCTGTTGGCGGCCTGCGGTTGGCTAAGCCTTGCCAGGTCGGCGGACTCCGTGCCGACGCGGCTGCGTGTCCCCGGCATTGAGAACCTCTTCCGGGTGACCGACCGCATCTTTTCCGGTGGCCAACCACAGGGCGACGCTGGCTTTGCCGCCCTGCGGGAACTCGGCGTGAAGACCGTCCTCTCGGTGGATGGCACGAAGCCCGAGGTGGACCGCGCCGCGAAGTTTGGCCTGCGCTACGTCCACATTCCGCACGGTTACGACGGCGTTTCGGCCAACACCGTCGCCCGCCTCGTGAAAGCGGCCTTGGTGCTGGAGGGACCGCTGTTCGTGCACTGCCATCACGGCCAGCATCGCGGACCGGCGGCCGTCGGGGTCATCTGTCAGGCGACCGCCGGGTGGACGACGAACCAGGCGATCGCCTGGCTGAAGCAAGCCGGCACGGCGGCCGATTACGTCGGGCTGTTCCGGGCGAACTCCGAGTTTCGTCCGCCCACGCCGGAAGAGGTCGCCCGGGTGCCGCCCCACTTCCCCCCACGCGCGGCCGTCTCGGGCCTCGTGGATGCGATGATCGAGCTCGAGCATCGCTGGGACCACCTGAAGGCGATCCAGAAGGCCGGCTGGCGCGTGCCCGAGAATCAGCCCGACCTGGTGCCGGCGAGCGAGGCGCTGCTGTTGCTGGAAGCCTACACCGAGCTGTTGCGCGGCAACGAGGCGAAGGCGAAGGGCGACCAATTCCTCGAACACCTCCGGCAGGCGGAAACCCGCGCCAAAGACTTCCACGCCCTGCTCAAAGCGCGATCGGCCACGCTCGACGGCACCACCGGCAAACGGGCCGAGGAGTTGTTCAAAGCCGCCGCACAAAGCTGCGCCGCCTGCCACCAGCAGTTTCGGAACTGAGGCCACCGGGGCACGCGGAACCACTGCCCACCTCTGCCCTACCTCGACCGCGTGGGGATTCAGAATTCGCGGGCCGGACGGAATCATGGGCCCGCCTTTCGGCCAAGGCTTGACCCACCTTGACTGGGCTTGACCGGGGCTGACGTCGCGGCCGGTTTGGATTTCGGGCCTAGGCTCCCGATCGGCAGGTCAAACTTCAGTTCCATCGCCAACTTGGCGGCTTCCCACGCCGTCGCGCTCCCGCCCATGGCATCTGCAAAGGGCTTGACCAACAGTTGTGCCTGCACCGGGGCGATTACCTTCGCCTTCTGCCTATAGAACCAGTCCGCCTCAGCCTTGTCATCCCGCTCGGTCTGAAGTCGCTCCGCCTCCTCCCGGTCCATGCGCAGGCGGGCCGCCCGGTGGTCATCCCGCCGCAACTGGGCCAGTTCCTGGAGCAACTCGCGGAGCCGGGGCCAGCGCTCCACCGGGTCGGCCACGGTGTCCATGAGGGCCTGCGCGGTGCGGACCAGCTCCGCCGCCAGCACGCCGGCCAGCCGGTCGCCCACCTCCACCCCGTCGCCTTCGTCCCTCAGTTCCTCATCCTGCTCGGCCAGGCTGCGGACGAGGTCGCGGGTCTCCTGGTGGCGCAGCCAATCGCGGTGCCCGCCCAGCCGCCAGTCCGACAGGTTCAGCTCGTCGCGCACCAGCTGCGGCAGGCGGGCGATTTTTCCGGTCCGGCTCATCGGAACCTCCCGCGGATGCGGCGCACGTAAAACGCGCCCTTGGATCCCGCCTCCAGCAATGCCTCGAACAAACTCCGGGGCACCCCGGGATGGTCGTAGGTTCGTCCGCTCCGGAAAACCACCCGCAGGGTGCTTCCGGCGTAACCGATGGCCGCGATGGCCTCAGATTCGAAGTAGTGCGTTTCCATGTCGTGTGTGCGTGGTTCCCGGAATGGGCGACCGAAACGCGCTGGCATCCTATCAGGTCCGGTTCGGATCCGGGCACGCACGACGCCTCCATTGATTTCCAACGAGTTACGAAAAACCCGAGACGGGTGGTTAAATTCTAACGGTCGTTAACGGGTCGTTAACGACCCGTTAACGGTTTATAGGGGCAAAATTGCCGTCCCACCGGATCAAGCGTTTTTTTAGGAAATTTTGACTCCAACCGAGCCGCTGCCGGGGCACCGGCCGGGCGAGCGCGCCAGCGTCTTGGAGTGCGGCGGCGCAGCGGAGCGGAGCTGCCGCTTTGGGCAGGAACGGCGGGGAAGCGGTGGCAGAGCGAAGCCAGGCCACCGCTTTCGGAAGCCACCCAAGCACACAGAGGCATGTGCTTGTCGCCAGCGCGTCCGGCGGACAAAAGCGGCGTCAAGCCGCCGCACTCCAAGACGCTTCGCGACTTCCCTCAGCGAGTGTAGGTGCCGCCGTCACCCCGGCGGGCGCGACCCAAGGTGGCGAGGGTGTCCAGGATCTCGGCCACGGACGCGACCGGGGCGCGGGTGAAGGCCTTGGCCAGCGTGGCGGGCGTCACCGGGCCGGGGGCGGCCAGCAAGGCGGCTTCCACCGCCTGCACCTGCGTCGCCAGCGTCTTCGGCCACGCGGCCTTGGAAGGCGGAATTTGGAGTGCGGAATTCGGAATTGGGGTGGCAGGAAGTCCAAGCGCGGCCTGCGTGTTCGGTTCACTGATCACTGATGACTGATCACTGCCCCTTGTCTGGAATTCCGATCGCAGCCAGCGGATTTTCCCGGTCTTTTCCTCGGCGGCGCGTTGGGCGTTGAGCGCGCAAAGGTGGGTGAGGATGGCGTCGTCGCTCGCGGTCACCGGCAGGCCGTAGGCGGCGGCCACGGCGGCGTCGAGCTGGTCGTGGAGCTCGCGCAGCACGGACACCAGGCCCTGCTCATGGATCAGGCGTTCCTTGGCGGTCAACGCGGTTTCTCCGGTGGCGCGGGCTTCCCCCTCACCCCGGCCCTCTCCCTCAGGGAGAGGGGGAAGGTCACGGCGCCGGATGTCTCCACTAGCGGTTGGCGCCGGTTCAGCCAGGCGCGGCGCGGTCTTCGGCCGACCCATCTGTGGAGGTTCTGGGCGATGATTGGCGGCTCCCTCTTCCCGGGGGAGAGGGCTGGGGTGAGGGGGAACGGGCGGCCTGGACGATTCCAGCGCGCGGAGTTTTTCGAGGACGTTGTAGAGGTCGGTGAGGGTCAGCTTCGGGTGCTGGGCTTGCTGGCGTTTGCGGTGGGCGTCGAGGCGCTCGGCGAGGTCGCGGATGTGCGTTTGCTGCGCTTCGGTCGAGGTGGGGAATGGGAACGGGAAGAACGTCGCGCTGCTGTTGTAGCGAGGGCGGTCTTCGAGTGTGCCGCCGGTTGCGAGAGCCCAAACCGCGTGAGCGCGACTTGAAAGCACGCCGAGGATAGCCGCGTCATCCGAGGCGACGGCGTAAGCCATCGCGTCCGGCATGGTGTCGCCGCTGACGAAAACAAACGGGCGATATTTCGCGGTGTAGGGCGTGACGATGAAGCGCGAAAGTCCTGCGAGAGCGCGGCGCATTGCCGGGCGCGGCTCGGCGAAAATCCACCACTTCTCGCGATACGAGGCGCGCTTGTTCTCCTCCCGCTCGGGATACACGCGGTCTCGGAGTCGTTGGTAAAGTTGTGGGTAGCGGTCGAGCGCGTCCGCGACGCTCATCCCGAAAAAGTCGATGATGTAGCGCGCTTCCGGGTGCTGAACCAAATCCTTGCCGATGATGTAGCGGCGAATGACTGGCGGCAATGAGTCGGCGGTGTAGCCGAGCGCGGCGAGTTCGTCGGCATCGAGCTTAAAACCATCGCCAGCGGGCACGACGCCTTGGAAACACATGCCAGCGTTCGATTCGAGCGGTTGAATCTTTTCATGCACGGAGACGGCATCAAGCGACGTGCCGATGCGCGCTACCTCACGAAACGTCACCGGGTCATTCTCGCCATCTCCGGCCAAACCGAGTCGAGCACTGGCGATGTTTTCGCTGACTGCGCAGCCGACGGTCATTGCAACGCGGACGGCCGCGCCGTCTGCGGCGTCCACCCACGGATGGTCCGCGATTGCGAACGCGAGCATCATCTTTCCACCCTCGCCGATGTGATTCTCCAACAGCCGCCGCGAGTAAGCCTGCACAATGCTGTTGGTGGTGATGAGGCCGAACCGACGAGTCGCGCCCGAAGCCACGGCGAGTGCGGCCTTTTCCCACCAATACATGACGTAGTCGCTCGTCTCCGGCACGTCGGGATAGGCCGTGCGCAGCGTCTCCACGTATTCGTCGCCGATGCTCAGCTTGAGCCGACGCACTCCGATGTAAGGCGGATTGCCGACGATGAAATCCGCCTGCGGCCAGTCGGCGGGGCGCGGGTTCACGTAGCTCAGGAGCGGGACGCGCGCGGTTTCATCGGGCACGTCTTCGCCGGTGACGGGATGCTTTTTCATCGTGCGCCCATCCCAGCGCGTGACGGGCTGGCCTTGCTCATCGAGCACGGGCTCGGTGCGGTCGTAGGCGAGGACGGCGTCGCGGCACTCGATGTTGTGGAAGTTTTTGATGATGGGCTCGGGCGGGGCGACGCGGCCGCGCGTGCGGAAGTGCCACTGGAGGTAGCCGATCCACAGGACCAGCTCGGCGATGGCGGCGGCGCGCGGGTTCACCTCCAGGCCGAGGAGCTGGTGCGGATCGACGGTGAAGCCGGCCATTTCCAGCGCGGCCTGCTCGTGTCCGAGCCGGTCGAGGGCGTTGAAGACTTCGCCTTCG
>JAYUSF010000263.1:0-13256 GCA_043755815.1 Verrucomicrobiota bacterium | reverse complement strand
GCCGTGATTGAACCCCATCCGTATCGGGTGTTGCGCGGCGCTCCGCCCGCCAAACCACCGCCGGTGGGGGCAACTTGAGTAACGTGCATACCCACATCCGTCTTTTGTCGCATGATGTTAGCTACCACCCGCAGGCGGTGGCGGTTTTCGACCGGTTGGACGGCCTGTCTGCTCCCCCTTTTGACAGCGGTTTTGCTGGAATCGGGTTGGGCGGCGGACGTGCCCCCGCAGCCCCCGGCAGTGCTCACGAACGTCGCAGCCGTCCGCAACCTGACCACGGCCCAAGCCCAGCTTGGGCCCGCCGTTGAGGTGACTGGTGTGGTGACCTGGATTGATGCCAGCCCGCAGGGTTGTTTCTTGGACGATGGGGCAACTGCCGTTTGGGTGGACGGCCTCCGCCCCGGCGGAACCAAGCCCGGTTCGCGGCTCCGCGTGCGGGGAGCCGCCCACCCGGGTTTCTACACTCCCGCCATCCAACTGACGAAGGCTGTCATCCTCGGAACCAACGCACTGCCGGCCCCGCGTTCTGTCTTGGGAAGGGAACAGTTGGCGGGCAAATGGGACGGCATTCGCCTGACGGTATCGGGGACGCTGATTCAAACCCGGAGCAGTGACGGCAAGCCGGAATTCCGGCTCCTGACGGACGGCGTGGCCATCGGCCTGCAGGGGGCGGACACTGAGCCCCCGTTTCCTCCGTCGCCCCGGAGGGTCACGGTCACGGGTATTTCCAGCCTGGGCGTGGTGAAGCGCCAGTTGGTGGACTGTTCCCTCCTGATTGACTCGTGGGATGCGGTGCGGATTGAGCCGGGAGATTTGCCCGAGCCCGGTCTGGTTCCGATCGGGGGCCTGCTCGCCGGCACCAATGCCGCGTGGCTTGACCGGCCGGTGCGGTTGTCCGGGATCGTGACCTGGCCTGGGCCCGACGGCTTCTTTCTGGCGGATGAATCGGGCGGCATCATGGTGCGAACGACCAATTCGCCGCCGGTCGCGTTCCAGACGAAAGCGGACGTTGTTGGCATCGTCCGCCGGACGCATTCGCGCCTCGAATTCGCCGCCATGACGATCACGTCCGCCGGGATCGGCCGTCTGCCGCCTCCCATCCAACTTCAGGAGTCCGACGGCCTCCAAATCCCCTCGCTGAACGGGCGCCGGGTGACCCTCCGTGGTCGGTTCGTGCACCATCAAGGCTCTGCTGCGGGCGAGGAATGGGTCTTGGCGCGGCCCGAGCAGTCGGAATCCGTCCGGGTGATCCTGCCGCTCGAACGCCCTTCCGGTCGTCTGGATGGCATTCGTTTTGACAGCACGTTGGCGGTGACGGGGATTTTGCGCCAGGATTCCAACCAGCCCGGGCGGATCGCCGACACCTACCTCCTGGTCGCCACGGAAGCCGACGTCCGGTTGGTGAACCCGCCGCCGCTCTCCCGCGGTTGGAGCGTGGCGCTGATCCTGACAACGGTGTTCACGGTCGCCTGCTCGATGGTGGGCGCGGCGTGGTGGTGGCATGCGACGCGCATCAGCAGGCTGCGACAGGTGCAGTTGGAGACCGAGAACCAGCTGAAGAACCGGTTCGCGTTGATTGCCGAAACCGCCAGCGACCAGATCATCACCCTCAGTCATGACGGGCGGATCACCTCGATCAATCCCGCCGGACATCGCCTTTTGGCCCAGCCCGACGTCAGCGTGATCGGCCGGGAATACGCCGACTGGATCGGGTCCGACTGGCGCGCGATCTGGCGGACGGCCCTGGCCGAAGCTCCGGCCGCGACCGAGGTTCCGCCGTTTGAGCTCCGGCTGGTGCGGTCGGACGGGACTTCCGCTGACGTCGAGGTGCTGCTCCGGCGGCTCAACGACACTGAACTCCAATGCATCGGCCGGGATCTCACCGAGCGCCGCCGGGTTGCGGAATTGGCCGACCAAAACGAGCTCTGGCAACGCCTGCACATCGAGCAAACTCCGCTGGGGGTCGTGCAGTTTGACTCGACGGGAATCATCCGTGCCTGGAACCCGGCGGCCGAACGGATCTTTGGCTGGCATGCCTCGGAAATCATCGGCCAATCCTGGGAGACGCTGGTGCCCGCCGCCCAGCGGGATGTCTTCCAGCGGATCCACGTCAGCCCGACGGTGTTGCGGAGCGTGAATCTGAACCTGACCCGGCCGGGCGCGCTCATTGAGTGCGAATGGTTCAACAATCCTCTGCTGGACCGGAGCGGCGGCTTCATCGGGGTCACGGCGCTGGTCTCCGATGTGACGGCCAATCGCCGGGTCCAACGCGAACTCGGTTATCGGGAGCAGCAGCTTCGGGCCATCGTGGACAGCATGGCCGAGGGCATGATCGTCATCGATCGGGAACGGCGGATACTTTCCACCAATCAGGCTGCGGAACGGATCCTCGCCCTGCAGCGCGACGGTTTGATCGGCCAGATCCTGCCTGTTGACTGGAAGTGCCTGCGTCCAGATGGCTCCCCGCTGCCGCCCGAGGAGTATCCGATCATCCTGACCCTCCGGACCGGGGCGCCGGTGGACGCCGTCGAATTCAGCTTCATTGCCGGCGACGGCGTGCGTCGGTGGGTTTCCGTCAACAGCCGGGTGCTCTCCCGCAATGCGCGCGGGGAGACCGAACACGTGATCGCGACCTTCGCCGACGTCACCGCCCGCCGGGCCGCAGAGCAGCAGGGGCAACGGCTCGAGGAGCAGCTCCGCCACTCCGAAAAGCTGCGGGCGCTTGGCACGCTGGCCGGCGGAGTGGCCCACGACTTCAACAACCTCCTCGCGAGCATCCTTGGCAATGCCGAACTCATCCAACTGGATCTTCCGGCCGACCACCCCGCCGCGGAGAATGCCAAGGAGATCTCCGCCGTCGCCCAACGGGGCGCTGACCTGGTCCGCCGCATCCTGAGCTTCAGCCGGCCCCAGCCCGCGTCCCGGGCCCGCCTCCAGTTGTCCTCCGTGGTGGACGACAGCCTGCGGATGATTTCGAAGGCCCTGCCTCCCGGAGTTCGGCTGCACTTCCTTGCGGAAGCCGGTGAACCCGCGGTCTGTGGCGATCCCACCCAGCTGAACCAGGTGGTGATGAACCTCTGCACCAATGCCGCCCATGCCATGGAGGAGAAGGGCGGCGACCTGGAGGTGAAGGTGGAGGGTATCCACCTGTCCGCCGAATATGCCGCCGCCCACCCACCGCTCCAGCCTGGCCCGGCGGTGCGGCTGCGCGTGCGGGACACGGGTTCAGGCATGGACCCCGCGACCCTCGCGCGGGTGTTCGAACCGTTCTTCACCACGAAGGGGCCTGGGCGCGGCACCGGGCTGGGCCTTGCCATCGTGCACAACATCGTGCAGGTCCACCGCGGCTGGATCTTCATCGAATCCGCGGTTGGCCAGGGCACCACGATCGACGTCGTGCTGCCGGTGGATACCGGTGTGAGCGTTCCGCGCCCGACCGGCAATTCCGTGGGGGAATTGCCGCCCGGAGCGGGTGAGGAACTGCTCGTGGTCGATGACGATGCCTCCGTTTTGCGCTTCGTCGAGCGGGCGCTCGTCGGGTTGGGCTACCGGGTGACCGCCGTCCCGTCGCCGCTGGTTGCGTTGGCCCGCCTACAGCGGGAACCGAAGCGGTTCCGGCTGCTCCTCACCGACCTCTCGATGCCCGAACAATCCGGCGTGGACCTCGCCCTCGCGGTCCGCGCGCTCCTGCCCGAACTGCCGATCATCATCGCCACCGGCTATGGGCAGACCGCCTTCGAGCAGCTCGCGCGGGTGGGCGACCAGTTTCCGATCCTCAACAAACCCTTCCGCCTCCCCGAACTTGCGGCCCGGTTGCGGGCCGAACTTGGGAATGCGCCCTTCGCGGAGGGAATCTGACTCAGCGGGACGGCTCCCCCAATTCGTGGCTGGCGGCAACCCGCGTTCCGCCGTTTCCATTCCGCCATGTGCATCCGGACCCTCGCTTTGCTTGCCGCTGTGGCTTTCTCCGGGGCCGCCGCCGAACCCGACGTTTCGGCCGACCGGATGCCCCGCGTGCCGGCGACGGAGCCGGACCGGGCCGCCGCCACCTTCGTCCTGCGCCCGGGTTTCACGGCTGAACTGGTCGCCGCCGAGCCGCTCATCGGCAGCCCGGTCGCGCTGGATGTGGACGAACAGGGCCGGGCCTACGTCGTCGAGATGCGCGACTATTCCGAGCGCCGCCCGGAACAGCTCGGCCGCATCAAGCGGCTCGAAGACACCGACGGCGACGGCCGCTACGACAAGGCCACCGTCTTCCTGGCGAACCTGGCCTGGCCCACCGCCATCACCTGTTGGCGCGGCGGCGTGTTCATCGGCTCCACGCCGGACGTGCTCTACGCCAAGGACACCGACGGCGATGGCGTGGCCGATGTGCGTGAAACCGTCTTCACCGGTTTCGCCAGCGACTACGCGCCCTACGCGACGAACAAGCTCAACGTCCAGGCGCTGATGAACTCATTCCACTGGGGCATCGACAACCGGATCCACGGCGCCACCAGCATGAGCGGCGGCAAGGTGCGCCTCGTGGACAGTGAGTTCACCCGTGGGTGGCTGACTGAATCCGTAGGAGTCGACGCGAGGAGGTTCACTTCTCCTTCGCCAAGACCCGATCCGAAAGTGGAGCCGCAAAACCAGAGCCTCCTCACGTCGGCTCCTACGAATGCCGTGGACCTCCGGGGGCGCGACTTTTCTTTCGACCCGCGCACGCTGGAACTCCGTGCCGAGCCTGGCGGTGGCCAGCACGGCATGTCGTTCGACGACACCGGGCGGAAGTTCGTCTGCTCGAACTCGGATCACCTCCAGTTCGTCGCCTTCAACGAACTCGCCGCCCCCGCCAATCCGTTCCACGAATTCCCTGCCGGCCGGCATAGCATCGCCGCCGACGGTCCAGCCGCGGAGGTCTTCCGGCTGAGTCCCGACGAACCGTGGCGCGTCCTCCGCACGCGCTGGCGCGTGACGGGTGTGGTCGAGGGCATGATCGAGGGCGGCGGCCGGCCCAGCGGCTATTTCACTGGCGCGACCGGCGTGACGATCTACCGCGGCGACGCCTACGGCAGCGACTTTGCGGGCGACGCCTTCATCGCCGACTGCGGCAGCAACCTCGTTCACCGCAAGAAGCTGCGTCCGGCGCCCGATGGGATTTGGCTGATTGGCGAACGCGCGGCGGACGAACAGAAGTCGGAGTTCCTCGCGAGCACCGACAACTGGTTTCGCCCGGTGCAGTTCTTCAACGCGCCCGACGGCTGCCTGTGGGTCGTGGACATGTATCGCGAGACCATCGAACACCCGTGGTCATTGCCGGCGAACCTGAAGAAGCATCTCGACCTCGACAGCGGGCGCGAGCGCGGCCGGCTGTGGCGGATCGCGCCTCAGGGCTTTAAGCTAAAACGGGCTCGACTCAAATTGCCCACCACGAACACGACTGCGTTGGGGTTCCTACTCACGCACTCCAATAGCTGGCATCGTGACACCGCGAGCCGCCTGCTCGTTGAACGGCCGGATCACGCCACAGTGCCGCAGCTCCGTGGATTGCTGCACGCCGCTGGGTCACCACTCGCCCGTTTGCACGCCTTACGTGTGCTAGCGGTCCTTAACGGTCTGGAAGATACCCAGTTGGCCACGACCCTGCGGGACCGTGATCCCACCGTGCGTCGGCACGCGATCCAACTCACTGCCCAACGGAGCGCGGACGGCCAAGTTCGCGTGATCACGCCAACACTCCGCGAGGCCGTGATCGCGTTGGCCGCGACGGAATCGGACCCGCTCAACCAACTGGAACTCGCCTTCCCGCTCGCGCAGTTGCCCGTGACCGAAAAGGTCAAGCCACTCGTCCCGTTGCTGCGTTCGCCTGGTGCCCACGTGATTACCGCGGCGGTTCACGCCGGCTACGGCGCGGAGCCGCAACTGTGGATGGCAGTGTCCGTTCCGCGGCCGGAGCCGGTCATGGCCGCGCTCGGCGAGTTGGCTGGAGTGCTGGGCCGGCGTGGGAGTCGGGCAGACACCGCGCTGGTGGCCGGCTCACTTCGCGCGTGGAGTGGCAAGCCCGGTCTGGAGGCGGTCGCCGACGCCTTCGCCCGGGGATTGGCCCGCGGCGGACATTCACTGGCTGGCTTGGAATCAGCCGACGCGACCCTGCTTGCTACCTCGTGGCAGCGCGCCACCAACCGGCCGGCTCCCGTAAAGGCCTTTGCCACCGGCGTCCTCGACACGAACCGGCTCGCGGTCATCGCCTCGTTCCTGCCCGCGCTGGATCTCAAGGGCGACTCACAGCGCGGGGCGGCCATTTTCCGCGAGCGTTGTGCCACCTGTCATGCCTTCCGCGGCGAAGGCACCGTGCTCGGCCCGGACCTAGCCTCGGTGGTCGCCAATGGCCCGGAGAAACTGCTCGTCTCCATCCTCGATCCCAACCGCGAAGTCGCGCCGAATTTCACGGCCTGGACCGTCGAGACCAAGGCCGGCGAAACGGTGACGGGCCTGCTCGTTCGCGAGACGGATGCCGCCGTCACGCTGAAGCTGGCGGGCGGAGCCGACAGCGTGTTTCCGCGCAGCCAACTCAATGACTTCAAACAGGAACGTCATTCGCTGATGCCGGAAGGTTTGGAAGCCGGTCTGAGCCAGTCTGATTTTGCGAGTCTGTTGGCCTGGCTGCTGGCGCGCTGACATCCGTCTGGACCGCCAAAATTGGGTCGTCGCCGGCCAGCCCACGGTTAGCGGACGGGTGCCCCAACCACGACCGTGATCGTGGGAACGGCGATGGAGCCGTTGCCCCAAAAGAAGGAAGGTTATGAACGAGAACGCTGTCACCACCGGTAAGCTCAAACAGGATGTCCGGACCGTCATCGAGGATGCGGAAGCACTACTCGGGGCCACCACCGATCAGGCGGGCGAACGCGTGAAGGAACTGCGGGGTCGGCTCGCCGCGGCCTTGGAACGCGCCCGCGCCACCTGCGGCGACTTGGAAGCCAAGGCGGCTGAACAGGCCAAGAAGGCGGATCACGTCATCCGCGCGCATCCGTATGAGTCCATCGGCATCGCGTTGGGCATCGGACTGCTGGTCGGTTGGATGCTCGGCCGGAAATGAGCCGGATGAACCCGCCCGACGAAAATGCGGAGACCCTGACCGGTTCGCTGCGGCAGACCGCGTCCACGCTGCTGGCCATTGGTGAGAATCGCGTCGAGCTGTTCTTGGTTGAGCTCCAGGAGGAACGGCAGCAGGTGTTGTCGGCCCTCCTGCTGGCCGCCGGAGCGTTCGTCTTTCTGCTGCTGGCCCTGGCGCTGGTGACCATCACCGTCGCGGCCCTCTTTTGGGACACCCACCGCACCGCCGCGCTGCTGACCATGGGTGGCATCTACTTGGCTGCCGGCGGCTGGCTGTCGTGGCGGCTGCTCCTGCGCATCCAGCAATGGGAATCGTTCTCCGCCACGTTGACCGAATTGAAGAAGGACCGCCAATGGCTGCAACGACCCTAAACCGGCTGCGCCTCACCAAGCAGACTCTGCTGCTCGAAAGCGAACTGAACCGCTTGGCGTTGGCTGAAGACTTGGCGCGAATCCGACGGCACGTTCCTTGGCCTATCCGCGGCGCGGAAGGCACGGGTGCGTCGCCGTGGTTGCGGCTGCTTCCCCTCGCCGGCTCCTTCGCTGCCGGCGGCTTCGTTGGCAAACGCCCTTGGCTGCGTCGGATCGTGATGGTGCTCCAGATCGCGGCCGCGGTGTATCCGCAGTGGCGGAAGTTCAGCGCCGCGGAAGCGCCCGCGAAGTCTGCGGCCCCGGCGAAAGACTGAGCGGCGAGAGGCCGGATCCCGTTGCTGAAAATCAGCGGGCAAGTTTCCCGTTCCAAGTGTCGGCCGCTTTGGGACTGTCGCGGAAGCAGTTCCACCATGAACGCCGTCTTCCATTGCCCGCGCTGCAATCAGCCGCTCGGCACCCCGGACGATCCCCGGCCCGATCCGCTGCCTCCTTGCGCCAACTGCGGCTGGGCCCGGGTGCTGCCGGACAATCCCCGCCTCAGCCTGGGTTACCTCGGCACCGCCGGGCTCTTCCTTCTCCTCGGACTTGGTGCCGGCTGGGTCGTCGGGCATTCCCTGCTGCTGGTGCTGGTGACGTTCCTCGCCTTCGGTCCGATGGCCACCGTCGGCATTGCGCGGATGTTTTCCCTTGGCTGGTTCGCCTTCAACCTTTGCTACGCCGCCGGCCTCACGGTGGGGATGCTGACTCTCAACGATGGCCAGACCGTCTCCGCCGGCGCCTGGCAGTTCCCCGTTTCCGTGGCTGTGGGCAGTCTGTTGCTCGGCTGGCTGGTGGGGTGGCTCAAGCACTCGGAGTGATTCGTCCGGACCGCCTGCCGGCAACTTCGCTGGCAGACAAACCCATTGCTGGCCCGCACGGGTCCGGCTACTCGTTACCCATGACCACGCTGGTGGAAGAAGCCCTCAAGTCGCCGAGATTGCCCATCTATCTGGAGCAGCTTCAGCGGGCATTGACCGAGGAACATGTCCGGCGCGCACGCTTCTACGACGAAGTGACCGAGCAGATGAAGGCCGAGTTCATCAACGGCCAGGTTGTCATGCATTCACCCGCCAAACTTCAGCATACCAACACCGCCAAGTATCTCCTCAAGCTCGTTGATACCTACGTGGAGCGACACCAACTCGGCTGGGTCGGCGGCGAAAAGGTGCTCGTGTGCCTGACCCGCAATGACTACGAGCCGGACGTGGTGTTCTTCACGGCCGAAAAGGCGGCCCAGTTCACCCGCCGGCAGATGAAGTTCCCGGCTCCCGACTTTGTGGCCGAAGTCCTTTCCGAATCCACCGAGCACACCGACCGCACGACCAAGTTCGAGGATTACGCGGCCCATGGCGTCCGGGAATACTGGATAATCGATCCCGAAACTGAACGGGTGGAGCAATACGAACTGGCGGGCGAACAATACCAACTCCGCGTGAAGGCTGACTCCGGCGAACTCCGCAGCCTCACCGTGTCCGGCTTCGTCGTGCCAGTGCGCGCGCTGTTCGATCCGGCGGAAAACCTGGCCGCGCTGCGGAAGCTGACGGGCTGACCGCCTCGGTGCTTGCCTCGCCTGGGGTCGCCTTTCAACCTCGCAGCCATGTCACCCCGCCTTGCCGCCTCGCTCTGCGTCTTCGCGTCTTCGCTGTTGGTTTCCTCCGCCTTCGCCGCCGACACGTTGCTCGCCGACTTCGAGGGCGCCGACTACGCGGGGTGGACCGCCACCGGCACGGCCTTCGGCAACGCCCCGGCCCGCGGCCCGTTGCCCAACCAGCAGAACGTCGGCGGCTTCCGCGGCAACGGCCTGGTGAATTCCTACCTCGGCGGTGACGGCGCGACCGGCACGCTGACGTCGCCTGAGTTCAAGCTCACGCAGCGTTACCTGAACTTCCTCATCGGCGGCGGCGCGCACGACGGGGAGACCTGCGTGAACGTGCTGGTGGACGGCCAGGCCGTGCGGTCGGCGCCCGGTCGCGACGACGAGTTCCTGAACATGGCCACGCTCGACCTCGGTGACTTCGCCGGGAAGACGGCGTGCATCCAGATCGTCGATTCCGCCACCGGCGGCTGGGGTCACATCAACTGCGACCACTTCGTCCTCAGCGACCGGGCCGCCACGCCGCCAATCGTGAAACGCGCCGTGGACACCAGCCGGCTCTACGATGAGACGCACCGCCCGCAGTTCCACTTCACCGCCCAGAAGGGCTGGCTCAACGACCCGAACGGCCTCGTCTTCTTCGCCGGCGAATACCACCTCTTCTTCCAGCACAACCCCTACGGCCGCGAATGGGGCAACATGACCTGGGGTCACGCCGTCAGTCCCGACATGATCCATTGGCAGCAGCTCGACCACGCCCTCTGGCCCGACCGCATGGGCACCATGTTCAGCGGCTCGGCCGTCGTGGACCGCGACAACACCGCCGGCTTCCAGACCGGCAAGGAACCCGCCCTCGTCGCCCTCTACACCGCGGCCGGCGGCACCAGCGACGAATCGAAGGGCCAGCCCTTCACGCAGTGCCTTGCCTACTCGAACGACCACGGCCGCACCTGGACCAAGTATGCCGGCAACCCCGTCGTGCCCAACGTCGGCGACGGCGACCGCGATCCAAAGGTCATCTGGCACGCACCCACGAAGCGCTGGATCATGCCGCTCTACGTCGGCGAAAAGGACCCGGTGAAGAAGGATGCGAAGGGCAATCCGGCCCCGCGTCACGTCTGTCATTTTTACACGTCGCCCGACCTCAAGGTGTGGAGCTTCGCCAGCAAGTTCGCCGAGGAACTCTTCGAATGCCCCGGCTTCTTCGAACTCCCGGTGGACGGCCGCAAACGCGATGCGCGCTGGGTGCTCTTCGGCGCCAGCGGTGACCACTGGCTCGGCCGTTTCGACGGACGCGAGTTCAAGGCCGAGACCGCCAGGCTCAAGGGCAACTACGGCGCCAACGCCTACGCCGCGCAGGCCTGGGATGATCTGCCCGACGGCCGCGTCATCTATCTCGACTGGATGCAGGGCGGCAAATATCCCGGCATGCTGTTCAACCAGCAGATGGGTGTCCCGCTCGAACTCAGCCTTCAAACGACACCCGACGGCATCCGCCTCGTGAAATGGCCGGCGAAGGAACTCGGCGCGCTGATCGCCACCACGGAGTCCGTCTCGCTGCCCACGACTGCCGGCCGTCACGAACTGCCCGCCGCCGCGAAGGAACTGCTCGATGTCGAACTGGAGTTCCTCCCCGGCACCGCCGAGACCGTGACGCTGGAACTGCGCGGCCAGAAACTCGTCTGGAACGCCAAGGCCGGCGAACTCTCCGCCTTCGGCCGCAAGCTGCCGTTGCGCCCCGCCGCCCGCACGATCGGCCGCCACACCGACAAGCCGTGGGACGGCAGCGTCCGCCTGCGCGCCCTGCTCGACCGAACCTCGCTCGAACTCTTCGGCAACGGCGGCGTGACGATGGCGTCGTTCTGCTTCATCCCCGCGGTCGATCCCAGCGCCGCCCTCACCATCGAAGGCGGCAGCCTCGGCAAAGCCCGGCTAACGGCGCGGACGCTGAAATCGGCGTGGCGGTGAAGTGGGTGTCACTCGCCGAAACTGTCCCATGCCACTTCCACAGGGCCGATTCCATCAGTGGGCACGCTTGCACCTAGTCGGCCTGTTGACGTGCTTCGGAATCCTCGCAGTCGGGTGTCTCACACCCAGAAGAGCGCCAGACGACGCCGTCGGTCAGTCCATGCTGGCTCTGGTGGCCATCGTTCCTGGCTTCGTTTTCTTGGTGCTCGCGTTGATATGCGCCTTCCGGTCGTGGGGAGACGAGGAACTGCATGGCGGGAAGATGTTCCTCGTGACCACTGCGGTTGAGGCAACAGTGGTTTGGCTTGCTTGGCGCCTCATGGAGCGAGCCTTCTCATGAACGGACGCGCCACTGTTTTGAGTGCTCCAGCAGGCCGCTGCGCAGTCCTCGCCAATCTGTCGTGGAAGTCGTCGCGCGTCAGCGGGCGGCCCCTCTCCTCGGAGGGAGGGCTGGGGTGAGGGCGGGCGTCCACTCACTTTCCTCGCGAGCCACCCGGACGCGACAATTGCCGGCGGGCGGCAACCGCGTGCCGTCTTGGAGTGCGCGTGGCCTGCCACCGCTTTTCGCGCCCCGGTCATTTGCGAACCACCGCCCGAAGGTTACGCCCCCGCGGATCGCCAAAGCGGCAGCTCCGCTTCGCTGCGCCGCCGCACTCCAAGACGCTGCCGCGTCCTCAAAGCATAGACTGACGGCTGGCATGATACGACCGCTCCTGCTCAATCCGTGAAATGAAACAGAGCCTCCTCACGTCGGCTGCTACGGGTCGCGGTTGGACCGCCGCGCTTCGCCACTGCGGCATGGCCGGCGTGCTGGTGTTGCTGTGCGCGTTCTTTGCCGCCATCACCGTGCGCGAACAGCAGCCGGTCGGCGCCGAAGCCGCCGCGAACGGCGTGGCGCAGTTTAATCGAGGCGGTCTGCCAGGGTGACCCCCGCATTGAAACCGCCGCCGCAATCCGCGCACGCTCCGCCCGTGCCCGGTTTTCACCTGCATCGCAGCAATCGTCAGGAGTCCCTTGCCGGGACGCTGGCGGACTTGCTGCGGACGCCGCTGCGCTCGGCGTTGGCGCCGGAGACCGTGCTCGTCCAGAGCCAGGGCATGGCGCGCTGGCTCAAGCTGCAACTGGCGGAACGTCTCGGCGTCGCCGCCAACCTGCGATTTCCGTTTCCCCGTGCCTTTGCCCACGAACTCTTCCGCGCGCTTGACCTGACCGTGGACGCCCGGCCGTCGTTTGACCCGGAACTGCTGGTGTGGCGGCTCTATTCGTTGCTGCCGACCGCCGCGCAACGGCCCGGCTTCGACGCCGTCGCGCGTTACGTGGCGGATGGCGATGACCGGAAACGCTTCCAGCTCGCCGGCCGGCTGGCGCGCCTGTTCGACCAATACCTCGTCTTCCGGCCCGACCTGATCCTCGCCTGGGACGCGGACGACGCGAATTGGCCCGAGGCGTTTCAGGCGGAAGCCCGCGACGCGTGGCAGGCCCAGCTCTGGCACCTCGTCGGCGACGGCTGGGCGGTGGGGCATCCCGCGGCGTGGCACCGCGAATTTCTCCGCCGGGCGCAAGCGGGCGAACTCCCGGCCGATCGCCTGCTGGAGCGGGTTTCGCTCTTTGGCGTCTCCGCGTTGCCGCCGTTCCATCTCGACCTGCTGGCCGCGCTGGGAACCGTCGCCGAGGTCCACCTGTTCCTGCTCCAGCCGACCGAACACTACTGGGGCGACCTCCGTTCCCGGCGCGAACAGGCCCTCGCCCGCCGGCGTTCTCCGCGGTCCCTGGGCGAGGCCGACGAAGGGCATCCGCTGCTCGCCTCGCTGGGGCGGACCGGCCGGGAAATGCTCGACCTGCTGCTCGACCGCGACGCGCAGGATGCCGCGGAAGATTTCGTGGCGCCCCCGGACGACCGGCTGCTCGGTCGGTTGCAGGCGGCGATGCTTTCGCTCACGGCGCGCGGGGCCGGCGAGCCGCGTGCGTCGCTGAGCGTCGTGGATGACTCCGTGCGGATCCATTCCTGCCACAGTCCGCTGCGCGAGGTGGAGGTGCTGCACGATCACCTGCTCGCCTGGTTCAACGACGATCCCCGGCTCCAGCCGCGCGACGTCATCGTGATGGTGCCCGACCTCGAAACCTATGCGCCGCTGCTCGAAGCGGTCTTCGCGCAGCCGGAACGCCCCGGACAGTTCATCCCCTT
>JAYUSF010000262.1:0-4130 GCA_043755815.1 Verrucomicrobiota bacterium | reverse complement strand
GGCACCACGCTGACAATCGTTTACGAATAAGCGTCGGGTTCTTAATCGAACTGCCACGTCTCAAAGCAGGGGGCCGGACAATCGTCCGGCCCCTTTTTTTTCTCTGGACTGCGCCGGCACGCCGACGCTTTTCCTTCACCGTCACGATCACCCCCGCGCAGAAAGTGGATTGCACCGCAGGAAAAGCGGTGCCCTGGCCCCGCAGTCCAAAACGCCAGACCACGCTCCCGCGTCTCGGGAACTGACCGCGCAGTGGCTCTCCCCCCGCGCCTTGGACTGCGCCGGCACCCCGGCGCTATTCCTCCTCCGCCACGATCACTCCCCAACAAAGCTCACTCCTTACGTCAAAAGTTGGCGGGTTTGCCGGGGCGGCTGCGCAGGTATGAGTGTCCAATGCTGCATCCGAAAGGATGTGGCCGCATAGGACAGGTAGAACAACCTGGGGCCAGACGAGTGTCTGGCCCCGCTTGTTTTATGTGGCCAAGCGATTGCGCCCCGATTGCCGTCCGCGAAGTTTCCCGACACGCTCGCGGGACATGAACCAGTTCTTGAATCGTTTCAGCCGCCGTGGACTTGGCGTTTGGGGTGCCCTCGTGGCGGGAATCAACCTTCTGGGGGCCGATGGCTCCTCCACCTTGGAGAAGCCGGCGGCGACAGCTCGCGGGGTGACGATCACGATCGGGCGAGTGGAGAAGGTTTTGCAGGGTCCGCATCGCTTTCGCTACCCGTCTCGAAAACCCGCCGACATCGCCGAGGCGAAACGGGCGGTGGCGACGGAGGCCTGTGCCGGGGATCTTTTCCTGCAGGCCTTGTCCGAACCGGTGCGGAAGGAGCTAACGGAGAAAGTGGAGGCTGAGTTCCGCGACTATCGGGCCACGTTGCCCAATGAACAGGCGTTCGCCGACGCCGTGACCAAGTCCGGCGAAAGCGTTGAGGACGGCCAATGGCGCCGACTCCGCTTTCTCGCCACCGAACGCTACCTCATGGACAAGATGCCGGCGCCACCCGCCCCGTCGGGTGAAGCGATCGAGGCCCTCTACCTCGATCCCGAACGTCGCCGCGAATTCATCGTGCCGGAGGAGCGGCAGGTGCGCTGGCTGCGGGTGGAGTTTCCCGAAGACGCCGAGCCAGCCGTAATCAGGGACAGCAAGGTGCGTTGTGAAAAACTGCGCGCCCTGGCTGGCCGTGAAGGGTTGACGGAGAAGCTTGCCGAGACGCCGGGTGAGCCGAAGGCGGAGTTCGGCATATCTGTGGAGCAACTCTGGGATGAAACGCTGCTCGACGGGGAAGAGCTGCTGCATTTGCCGGTCCTCAAGGCGGCCCAGGCCACGGCCAAGGGGGCGATCAGCGAGGTGGGCTTCAGCGAATGGGAGCACAATCATTTCGTGGTGCAGGTGGACGCCATCAAACCGGGCCGGACCCTCTCGCTGCAGGAAGTCCGCCCCCGCCTGGTGGCTGAGCTGACCGAGCAGGCAGACAAGCAGGCCCGGGAGGCATTTACCAAGGCGCAGCTCGAAGCCGCCGGCTTCAAGCTGTTGCTGCCGTGAGCCTGAGCCCGGAAAATGCCTCGACGCGCCTCGTCGTCCGGCACTGACTTCGGTTGTGACCACCTGCCGAATCCAATCGAAGGGAATCCTGGCGTCGTTGGGCTGCCTTTGGTTGCTCGCCAGCCTTGTCGCGTGGGGTGCCCCACCCGTCATCGTGAAACGGCCGGAAACGGTCCGATTTCAGCCCGGCACCACGGTGGAGATGAGTGTCACTGCCGAATCTTCGCTGCCGATTTCCTACCAGTGGTTTCGCAACAAGGCGCCCATCGCTGGGGCGACGGAAGCCGCGTTGGTGATCGCGTCGGGTCGCGTGGAGCACATGGGCGACTATTCCGTCGAGGTGAGCAATGCGGACGGCACGGTGAGCAGCCTGCCGGATGATGACGCCCGCGCGCTGATGGTGGGTGCGTTCGTGGTCGAAGCGGAGGATTTCAACTTCGACGGTGGAAAGACCTCGGTGGGAGCCAGCGTGATGCCGCTGAATTCCGATCTCTACCAGGGCAGGGACGGTCTGCCCGGAATTGATTTTCACCTCGTGAACCAGACCAGTCCGAACGCCTTGGACTTTGGCAACGCTTACCGCAACGGCTGGGGCTTGTTCGGAGTTGCCTTGGGCTTGCCCCCGACCGCGCCAGAACCGTTGGGCAACGTGGACATCATTGAAGAAACGGGGCCGCACAACCTGGAGCGGCCCGACTACTCGATGACCCGGAACTACAAGCTCGGCTGGAATGATCCCGGTGAGTGGTATCAATACACTCGCGACTTTCCGCCCGGAGAATACGCCGCAGTGGCGATTGTCGCGCGCGATGGACTGAAGACGAACCGGTTTGCCGCCACGCTGGAAATCGTGACCGGCGACCCCTCGTCGATCAGCGCCGCCGCCACGGTCGTCGGCGAAATCGCCGGGACCGGGACCGGAGGCTGGACTTCCTACGACTACATGCCCTTTCAAGTGCCGGGCGCCACAGAGCCGGCGACTTTAACGATTTGGAAAGGTGACACGATTCGCATTCGAGTCACGGAAGGGGACTGTGATCTGGATGCGCTGCTGTTCTACAAGGTGGCCGAATGCACGACCTGCTGCACTTGGTGTGATCCTCTTCTGTCGGGTTCACAATTTCGCCAGATCAAGGTAGATTTGGCTACCGGGACGGTAACCGCACACCTGCTGCCGCATCGCTCCTCCGGGTTCTTCAGACTCAATGGAGTTACCAAAATCGAATCCGTGAGACTGGAGGGCGACATCCTGGTGGTCCGTTTCCGGTGACGTTGAAGCTCGGGCCACTTTCCGCTCGATCTCGTTGCTCTGACGTCGTGACCTTGAGCCATGTCCTCCACCCGTCGTGAATTCTTGGCGGCAGCAGCCGTTGCCCTGGGCGCCGTTCCACTGCTCGGATCCGAAACGGCACCCGTGCGCGCCGTCGTCATTGGGCACACGGGCCGCGGCGATTATGGACACGGCTTGGAGAACATCTTCTCCGGCCGTGCGGGGATTGAGTTGGTGGGCCTCGCCGATCCCGTGGAAGCGGGCCGCGAGCGGACCGCGAGAGCCATCGGTGCGCCGCGCGCCTACGCCGACTGGCGCCAATTGCTGGCGCGGGAAAAGCCTCACCTCGTCTCCCTCGCGATGCGCCACGCCGATCAACACGCCGAGATCGCGCTCGGGTGTCTCCAGGCTGGCGCTCACCTTTACGTCGAGAAGCCTTTCACCCGCACCCCGGCCGAGGCCGACGCTGTGCTGGCCGAAGCCGGCCGGCGCGGACTCAAGGTCGCGGTCGCCCACACGATGCGGATGACGCCCATCGTCCGTAAACTCCGGCAGGCCGTCGCCGACGGGCTCATCGGTGAGTTGCTGGAGCTGCGGGCCTACGGCAAGCAGGACGCCCGCGCGGGCGGGGAAGACATGATGGTCCTCGGCACGCACCTGTTCGACCTCATGCGCTGCTTTGCCGGCGATCCGCAGTGGTGTTCCGCCCGTGTGCTTCAGCAGGGGCGTGAAATCGCGGCGGCCGACCGGCGCGAGGTGAAGGACAACGTCGGCTGGGTGGCCGGCGATCAGGTGAACGCCCAGTTCGCGTTTGCCAATGGCGTCCTGGGCACCTTTACCAGCGACGCGCGGCTGCGGGAAACCACCGGCCGTTGGGGCCTTGAACTGCACGGCAGCAAAGGCGTCGCGCGCCTGAACTGCGACCTTTCACCGGGGGTGTTCGTGCGCCATGCGGCCGACTGGTCGGCCGCCGGCCGGCGCGAAGACTGGCAACCGTTGGATGCCGCCCTCGTCAAAACCGCACCGGAACACAACGTGGCTCCGGTGACCGATTGGCTGGCGGCGATCGCCGGAAATCGCGAACCCGAATGCAGCGGGCGCAATGGAGCCTGGGCCGTCGAAATGGTGATGGCCGTCTACTCGGCGGCGTTGAGCCGAGCCCGCGTTGCGTTTCCGCTCGGGCCGCGGAACCACCCGCTGGCCGGGTAGAGTGTTTCCCTAGCAGCCTGTCGGACTTGGCTCAAGGCGGTGGGCAGGACGGTGGTGGTTGCTTTCCGGACCGCTGCAGGAATGCGTTCCGGACGATCGCCGAC
>JAYUSF010000261.1:0-13264 GCA_043755815.1 Verrucomicrobiota bacterium | reverse complement strand
GACGGCGCTGCCCGCGACCGGGGCCCCGGCGGCCCGGTCCGGTCACAGTGCGGTGTGGACGGGCACGGAGATGCTCATCTACGGCGGCGAAACCGCCGGCGGCCCCGTTGCTTCGGGCGGCGCGTATGATCCCGCCACCGGGCAGTGGCGGCCCCTTTCGGACGTCGGCGGCCCGGCGGCTCGCAGCGAAGGCACCGGCGTGTGGTCCGGGGCCGAGCTGCTGGTCTTCGGCGGCCTGACGTCCACCACCCCTTCGGTTCCCCTGGCCGCGCTCCAGCGCCTGAACCCCCAGCCCACTTGGTATCTCTATCGCAAGCCATGAACACGCGAGTCCGTTTCCTCCTCCTGTGCGCCTGGGCCGCCCTCGCCGCCGCCCTCCCCCGCACCCACGCCCAGTGGCAAACGCAGAGTTTGGATCTGAAAGCCGGTTGGAATGCCGTGTTCCTGCATGTGGATCCGCTCCAGGCGTCCATCGGCACGCTCCTCGCCTCCGACCCCGATGCCTCGATTGAGGAAATCTGGCTCTGGAAGCCGGAAGTCTCGACCCAGCAGTTCGTGCAGAACCCGGCGCAACCGGCCACCAGCACCAGCCAGTGGCTGAACTGGACCCGCACGCTGGGCGTGGCCTCGCCGTTGCAGAACCTGATTCCCAATGCCGCCTACCTGGTGCGCGTCCGCAGCGAAATCGCCACCTACCAATGGCAGCTCAAGGGCCGCCCAGTGGTCCCGCGCTACCAGTGGACCTCGTCCGGGCTCAACTTCCTCGGGTTCCCGACGGTGCCGGTCTCGCCGCCTTCCTTTGATGACTTTCTGGCGCAGGCGCCCGCCGAATTTCAACGCACCGCCGAAATCTTCGCCTATTCCGGCGGCGATCTCGGCGCCGGCAATCCGGCCCAGGTCTTTGCGCTCCGGACCACCCCGGTCACGCGCGGCGCGGCCTACTGGATCCGCTCCGGTGAGGTCTACAACAGCTACTATGGGCCGTTTGAAGTCCAGGCGGCCGATGCCGGCACCGTTTCGTTCGGTGACAGTCTCAAGAGCATCAGCCTGCGCCTGCGCAACCTGACCGCCAACAGCCTGACGGTGACCCTGCGACTGGGTGCTTCCGAAGCGCCGCCCGCCGGCCAGCCGGTCATCACGGGCGTGCCGCCCCTGCTGGTTCGCGGGGAGGTCAACACCACCAACCTGACTTACGGCTACGCCAGCCTTCCCTTGGACGTGCCGATGACCTGGACGCTCGCCGCGGCGGGACAGCCCGGGTCGCAGGCCGAGGTGGTGCTGGGGTTGGACCGGTCGGTGCTGACCGGCAACGTCGGCGATCTGCTCGCGGGTCTGCTCAAGTTCACCGATTCCCTGGGCCAGTCGCAGGTGGACATCGGGGTTTCCGCCAACGTCGGCTCCAATGCCGGACTTTGGGTCGGCAGCGCCGCCGTCACGGAAGTGGGCCAATACCTGAAATCCTATCAGCGCGATGCGGCCAACAATCCGTTGGTGGGCACGAACGGCAACTACCTGGTGACCGGCACCAACACCAGTCTTGGCAATGTGCCCGCCACCTACCCCCTGCGGATGATCGTCCACAATCCGGCGGCCGGTTCGGCCAGGCTGTTCCAGCGCATTTTCTACGGCTTCAACGCGGCAACCAACCCGATCGTCGCCAACCGGGAGGTTTCGCTGAACCGCAACCTGCTGGGCGAAGCCCGGCGCATCAGCGCCTCCCACCTGCCGTTCTCGGACGACAATGAGGGCTGGACATTTTCGGGCCGGCTGGCCCAGGGCGTCACCGTTGTCACCAGCGTGACCAACCGGTTCAACAACCAGTCCTCGAACCCGCTTCTGCACACTTTCCATCCGGATCACGACAACTTGGACGTCCGGTTCCAAAACGAGCTCCCCCAAGGCTCTGAGTCCTACACCATCGTCCGGGACATCACGCTCAACGTCACGCCGCCGACCGACGATTTTGCCAGTCGCACGGCCACCGGCCAGACCCTCAACGGGACCTACCTCGAGACCATCCGGCTGCTCGGACTGGCCCGCGCCGGCAACACCTTTGACACCCGCACGTTTCAGGTGCGCGGCCTCTTTACCCTGAACCGAATTACCGATGTCGCCACGGTAACCCACCCATGAACCCGTCCCGGATCTCCTTTCGTTCACCGTCAACCTCTCGGCCAAGTTCCATGAACACTCCGCTCCTTTCCCGTCCCCGTAGAGTCTCCCTTCACAGTCGCATAGCCATGAAACTCACCACTGCCCTTGCGGCGCCTTTGCGGGCCGCCGCGTTTGCCCTGCTCCTGAGCGCCGGCCTGTCCACCCAGCATTCCGCCCAGGCCCAGGCCACGCCCAACACCCCGGAACGGATGACCTACCAGGGTTTCCTGGTGGACGCCAACGGGGTCGCCCTCGGCAACTCCGCGCCCAAGAACTACGACGTGGTCTTCAAGATTTACACCGACCCGTCGGCCGGCGTGCTCAAGTGGGCCGAACAGCAGACGGTCACGGTGGACAAGGGTTACTTCAGCGTGCTGCTCGGCGAAGGCGCCAGCACGGGTGACCCGAAGCCGGAGCTCTCAACGGTGTTCCGGGGGGCGGATGCGTCGGACCGCTATGTCGGCATCACGGTCAAGGGCATCGGCGCCGGCGGCGCCAACGTGGACATCCTGCCGCGCCTGCGGTTGCTGTCGGCGCCGTATGCGTATCTGGCGCAGCAGGCGACCAAGCTGGTGAAGGACAACGGCAACGACCTGCTCGCCAGCAGCGGCAGTCAGTTGACGCTCAGCGGGGGGCTGCAGGTCAGCGGCAACAACGTTTTCGAATTGGGAGCTGGCCTGACCAAGGAGGGAAGCGCCGGGAAGTTTGGCTATAGCATCTTTACGGCAAACACCTTGGACATTGTGGGTGCCGGCACCACCGGCAACAACCGGGCGGTCAAGATCTGGGCGGAGGGCGGACTGACGGTTACCGGTCCGGTGACGGCAACGAGTTTCACCGGCAGCGGCGCGGGCTTGACCGGTGTGGCCCGTCCGGACGGATCGGGAAATCTCCGGCTGGGCGAAACCACGGCTGCAGTTGGGGCGGCGAGTTGGGGCAGCGCGCTGGTCCTATCGGGCTCAAATCCGATTCTTGCCGGCTACAACGGCGACAACTCCGATCCCTTGTGGTTGGCCCGCTACAACACGGTCGCCAACTCCTCCGAACTCCGCGCGGTCATCGGTGACGATCCGGGTTCAACGGGAGACCGGTTTGTCATCGGGACCATGCAGGGAAGTGGCAATTTCTCGCAGGGCGCGACGTGGGCCCCGCAGGCGACCATTGACGCCCGCGGATTCATGGGCTTGAACGGCCGGGAGCCCGATTATCCCTTGTCGTTCCCGAACACCCTCGGCGACAAGATCAACCTGTGGGGTAACGCGGGCGCCGCCCACTATGGTTTTGGCATTCAGAGCGGCACGCTGCAGATTCATTCTGACTCGTCCGGTGCTGGCATCGCCTTTGGCTACGGCAGCAGCGGTTCCTTCAACGAGACCGGGCGAATCAATTACGATGCCCTGTTTGTGAGGCATCCGAGCCATCCGCAGGTCCAGTTGCTGCGCCCGGACGGTCGCTACGCGCAGTTCTACCGTGACGGCGCCACTCTCTATCTCGGGCTGAACCTGAGCAATCACGACAACAACCATCGCCAGGCGACGTATAATGGCGACGCCAACTGGGATTTCAGTTCCGATCGTAAGCTGAAGAAGCAGATCGTGGATGCCGAACCGGTCTTGGACCGCGCGCTCAAGGTGCAGGTGCGGACGTTCCGCTGGAAGGATAGTGATGACTCCATGCCGAAGATGATTGGCGTCATCGCCCAAGAGTTGGAGCCACTTTTTCCGGACATGGTCACCACCAACCAGGATAGGCAAACCGGGGAAAGTCACCTGGCCGTCGGCTACGGCGACTTTGCCGTGATCGCGATCAAGGCGATCCAGGAATTCAAGGCCCAGCACGATGCCGAGGTGAAGGATCTCAAGGCCCAGGTTGCCGACCTCAGGACCCAGATGAAGGACGTCCTCCAAGCTGCCGCGGAACTGCGCGGCCAGGTGGACAAGAGCAAGGTGACCGCCGCGGTGGCAAAGTGAGCCATCTCCGTCCGTGCCCCCACTCGCCGTGGTGCCGGTCCGTCCCTGAACAACCAACTGCCGCACATGATGAAATGGCCCATGAATAGTTTTCGCGCCGTCCCCCTTGTCCTTGGCTGCCTGCTCGGAGCCGCCAGTGCGCTCGGTCAGGTCGCCTTGCCGCTCGAGTTCCGGCAGCCCCAGACCACGTTCAACTTTCAAGGCCTGCGGGGGGTGCCGATCTCGACGACGACCAACAACCCGCCCGGATCGAGCGGCCAGATGCCCATTGGCAACGAGTCGACGGGCACCCATGTGCCACCGACGGCGGGCCAGTTCCGCACGTTTCTCTCGTTCGGCGGCATTCCCGGTCTCAAGCAGTCGGACTGGCTCGTGGTGAGCAATTCCGCGCTGCTCCAGGCCGGGGCCACGGCGTTCTCCGGCGCGGTCGCGCAGGAAATGAAACTGCCGGTGGCCGTCGATGGCGGGGCCGTCCTCATGGTGCTGCGCCGGGCGCAGATTGGCGCTCCGTTCCTGAGCCGCCAGACCTCCTTTGCCTTCGGCTCCGTGGTGGCGCCGCCGGAGACGGATGAAAATGGGGCCCTGTTGAGCGGGCCCAACGCGTCGAGCTACTGGTTGCCGGAACCTTTCACCACCAACGGACATACGAATTCCGGGTATTACTGGAGCCCGCATGCACGGTTGGTATATTCGGTCCAGCCCGGTCCGTTGGGGATTACCTGGGTCAAGGCGTCGCCCTACACCGCGGCCACGAAGCCGGGGGGATACGTGAACACCCAGGGGACGGTGAGTTTCAAGACCAACGGGGCGAACATTTTTCTCCTGTCCACCGCGCGCTACGTCGTCTCTGGCGGCGCGGTGAAGCCGCCCCGGAAGATGTATTGGACCCAGAAAGGGTTTCAGAACATCGGCAAGCCGATCGTGGTGCCGACCGCGCGGGTTGGGGCCGTCAACGTCGTTTACAACAACAGCTTCCGGAAGACCGTCGACAGCGAATATGTCGGGGTCGGCAACAGCAGTCCGACGGACGGCGGCACCAACGCGCCGCTCCCGGAACTGCGGACCCTCTGGTATGAGGAGGGGCAGGGGACCATTTACGCCTACAATTCCGAAGGCCGGGTCTTTGTGGAGCTGTTGGGAGACCTGCGTTCCGACGGATTGACCTACGCGCAGTTGGGGACCGAAATCGTGGACGTCACGAAACAGGCCATTCCCTCGGACGTGACGGTCGAACTGGGTGAACGGATCATTCCGCCCGGGGGTGGCAGCTTGGACGAACTCACCCCCTCGCCGTTGAATCGGGCGACCGGCCTGCCGTTCGCGTTCCAGCACAACATCAGCGGTTCGGACAAGATCGAATTCTGGGCCACCCGCGAGACCCAGAACCAAAACGACTACCTGGTGCATTGGCTGGAGACCGGCGAGGCCGGGCTGAAGTGGCCCAAACTGTTCGGCCGCTACCGGCTCGTCTGGCCGACGGACGTGGCCAAATTCAGCCTGTATGTCCGGCCCGCGGTCGCGACGGACCTGGAGGCCCAGAAGACCGCCGTGCTGATCGAGCCGGTCAACGCCCCGGTCATCGAGTATCAGGATGCGCTGGATTTCCCGCGCGCGAAGTTCACGCCGGATCTCAAGTTCTACACCTTTCTTTCGGCCAGCCAGCCGGTCCACCGTTCCCTGCTGCGGTTCACTTCGGGTGAAGACATTGGCTTTGAGCGGGTCTTCTCCTGGCGCGATGGAAATCTGCGGAACACCAATTTTGTGGCCAGCTCGATTGCCACCAATTTGGATGCCTGGAACGGCACGACGTTTGTATGGCCGGATGAACTGGCCGCCCCGCGGGTGGTCAACCAGACGGTTTACGTCGGACAGCGGATCAATGCGCCCACCGGGGAACCCGGCTCCGGGGCCGGAGCCGCCTATCTGGCCGGCTACCTGAACCAGCCGATCGGCAATTCTTTCAACCCGGTTGCCTACCTTGACCCGTTTGCGAAGGGATTCGACGCGGCCAATCTCGGGGCGATCATACCGGTGAACTCAATTCCCGGAGCCAACCAGCTCGAAGTGTGGTGGTATCGCCCGAATACCTCTCAGGCGGGCCTGAATGCCGGCAACTCCTTGCTCGGCTTCAAGACGATCTACTGGCCGGCGGTGATGGGCCGATACACGATCGAGTGGCCGACCAGCCCGCGCGAAATTGTGCTCGCCAGCAAACTCGGCGGCACCGGGCTGTCGACCTCCGAAGCGCTGGGCACGATCTACGCCCAAAACCTGAAAACGGCGACCGGCTACAATCCGAACGAAGAGCACGCGATCATGTCCGGCGGAACGCCGTTCGCGACCCGGGATGACCTGAACATCATCACCCACACCAACGGCGAATACTCCTCGCACACGTTCGTGCTGGTGGATTTCAAGGCTCCGGATGGCCGGCCCGCAATGGCGGCCTTCAAGGTGCTCCGGGAAAAACCCGAAGCGGGCTGGGTGTTCGACTACATCGTGCCGGCGGGCCAGCTCCTGCAGCCACCGCCGCCGTTGAATTTCCTCCAGAAGCCGATTGAGGGCAGCGGGGACATGGCGGTGAACTACAATACCGAACCGCCGAGCGCCGGAGGCGATCTTCCCGGCGGCTGGGTATCGGGCGACGCCACGGGGCCATTCGGACACTATCAACGTTTCACCTACCGCGATCGACACCACGATTTCTGGGTCTACCGCGGCCCGAACCGGGGGTTGGAACCGCTGCAGGCCGGCACCTTCGACCCGGTGAACAAGACTTTCAGCGCCATTACGGCCGCCACGGCCGTCGTGGGGCAACCGTTCAGCCTGTCCGTCCATGTGTCGCGTCAGGACGAGTATTTGAGCCTGGCCGTGAACGGCGCACCCGCATGGCTGGGGGTGAACGGCCTCACAGTCCAAGGCACGCCAGCGCCCGGCGACGTGGGCACGACTGCCGTGCAATTGGTGGTGCGGGACCTTTACGACAACAGCCGCGTCACCAATGAGGTCAGCCTCGAAGTGATCGCTTCCGGTGCCGTGATCGCGCAGGCGCCGCTCCAACTGGTGAGCAGCAACAGCTACACCGGCAGCGTGGTCATTTTCAGCAACCGACCTCCCTTCCTGGCGGCTTCGCCCGCGCCGTCAAACAGCTTCACGCTGCGCTACTATTACAAGACCCTGCCCGACTTCGCGTGGCCGGGAATCGCCAGCCCGCCCGCGGTCGGGAGCATCGTGCCCTACCTGCGGCCCTTTGATGCGACGGCGGGAGCCTTCATCGGCGACGCTGACAAGAAGACCACGGCGGCGCTCGACATCGTCTATCGTCCCATCTGGCCCGTGCGCGATCCCAAGGACGGATCGAAGCCGGTCCCCACGCTGCCGTTTGCGGCCACGCTCGCGAAGCCGGCGTTTGGTTTGCCGGGCGTGCGCGACTTCAAGACCGCCCAGGTGCTTTACCAGCAGTCCATTGCCGCCGATCTGCCGACCAAGGCCCCGAGCGTGGTGCTGCATGACGGAACCCGGGCGAAGTATGTGGACATCACCACGCAATTTGACGCGACCGGCAAGATCCCGGCGGGCGTGAAGTCCACGCTCTACCAGGGCAAATACTTCTTCCCGAACCTGCCCCCCCACCTGGCCACCCGGGTCTTTCTGGACCCGAACCGGGGCAAGAAAGGCAGTCTGGCGCTGGTCGGTGAATTCAAGAACGAGACCTTGGGCGAGAGCTATCTGATGCTGAACGTGCTCCGCGGCTCGGATCTCGACGCCGTGTTTGCACTCTGCCCGACGAGCGATACCGAGAACTATCCCAAGTGGACCAACCTGGTGGCGGCCTTGGCCACGCCCGTGGAAACGTTTTACGAGAACCCGGCCCAGCCGGGCACCTACATCCCGAACCCCGGCCTCACCGAATCGGTGGGGGTCGGCGGGTTGGCCGAGGTAAAGAACGACAATGTCGCGGTGGATTCCTATGCGGTGACGGCGACCGGCCCCGGCAGCGGTTACATCACGCTGCTCGAAGCCAGCGGCACCGCCTTCACGCAACCGGGTGATCCCGTGGCGATGCACATCTTCAAGGTCGGCGGTGACCTGAACCGGGGCGAAATGAAGATCATCACTTCGGCCAACCCCCTCAGCGAATATGTCACCTTCCAGCACACCGGCGACCTGGCCGGCCGTTACAACGAATACGAATACGAATGGAAGATCGCCGCTCCGGTGGACGGCTTCCCGCCGGTCATCGATGCGACGATGTCGCGTTACCTTCCGCTGGTCACCATCAGCACGAACATCCCGCGCTATACCCTGGGTGGGGCCGGAGTCCAGGTGCTCGGCGACAACTATGTCGTGATGCGCTACCGGCCGATCGTCACGAGCCATCCGCTTTATAGGGCGAGCCCGACCGATGCGGACTGGTCCCGCTGGACCGAGCCGGCCCTGGCGGAAGGCTGGATCAAACGCGTGCTGGCCGGCATCAATCCGTTCAACCAGCGGGTCAACGACCTGTTCAACAACAAGGTCAACACCGACGTCAGCATCATCACCCAGGCGGGTCATCGCTGGGAAGGCGACGTGGCCCTCAACCTGGACACGATCAACAACTACGGGCTGATCGAGATTTACGAGACGGTCTTGCGCCGGGGTCGCTCGCTCAGCATTGAGTCCGGTTTCAACTACGGGCCGGCGAACGACGCACTGCTGCTGGCCGCCGGTTACCTGAGCGACCTTTACATGATGCACGGCAACGAGGCCTGGGCCGACGCCGCAAATCCGACCATCGGCATTGGCACCGCAGACCACACCTACGGGGACATCGCCACCGCCATGTTCTCCTTCAAGGGACAGGTTCCCTCACTGTTGGAAGAGGAGCTTGCCCTGCTGCGAGGCCGGGATGATGTGTTTCTTCCCGGAGTTGAGGTCGCTCCCGTCTACAACCGGCTGGTGTGGAATTACACCCGCGGCATTGACGCCGGCGAGGTGATCTATGCCCTGAACTACAACATTCAGGAAAAGCCCGACTCTTCGCCCGACGGCATCATCAACGCCGAAGATGCGGCCCGGATGTTCCCGCAGGGCCAAGGTGACGCCTATGGGCATTACCTGACCTCGATCAAGGGCTACTATTCCCTGCTGGTAAACCCGAACTTCGACTGGGTTCCCCGTATTGAGGCGGTGAACGTCCTGGGCAAGCCAGTGTCGGTGGACTATCAGGACGAGCGCAAGTTTGCCGCCGCCGCCGCCGCCAAAGCGCGAGCCGGGCGTCAGGTGTTCGACCTGACTTGGCGCAAGGATTTCCAACCGGTTCACGAGGTCGGCTGGCAGCAGTTTGCGACCACCCGGGAGAACACCCAGCGCAACTATGTGAACGTGACCGATGGCGGCACGAATCACCCGGTGCGGGCCTGGGGCCTGGATCACTGGGCCAGTCGGGTTGGACAGGGCACCTATCTCGACTGGGTGGTCGGCAATGCCATCCTGCCGGAGGTGGACCCGATCCCGACCCACGAAGGGATCCAAAAGGTGGACCGCACCACCGTGCCGGAACTGCGGGAACTGGCGACCCTGGCGAACGGGCTCCAGACCACGCTCGACAACGCCGAAGGCGGACTTTCCCCGCTGGGAATCCCCGAAGGCGGCCTGGCCTTCGACCTGAACCCCAATCTGGTGGTGGGGGTGGTCGGCGGCACTCACTTCGAGCAGATCTATCAGCGGGCGACCGCGGCCTTGAAGAATGCGGTGACGGCGTTCGATGATGCCAAAGACGTCACCCGGCTATTGCGTTCCGAGCAGGATTCGCTGGCGGATTTCCAGACCACCTTGAATCAGCAGGAACTCTCCTATACGAACTCGCTCATCGAGCTGTATGGGACGCCTTACCCGGACGACATCGGGCCAGGCAAACTCTACAAGCAGGGCTATGGTGGTCCCGACCTGATCCATTACAGCTTCGTGGACCTGCCCGAATATGACCTGCCGGAAATGTGGAGTTATACGGCCGGCCATTCGTGGGAGTTCACGATTCAGGACGTGCCCGTGGATTGGGCCAAGAAACAGTTCACCGACATCAACCTTCCGCCCATTTTTGTGAATGCCGGGAACGGGGCGACTCTGCCCGATGGATCGCCGCGGAATGGCATCTATCTGAACGTGGTTAAACTCCCGGGCACTCAGATTCCGATCGGCACCAACTTTGTCTTCAAGGTGGACATCGGGGATCACGGCTTCTTTGACAAACCCAGGATTTGGACCAGCAAGCGCGCCTCGCCGGGTTCGATTCAGCAGGCGATTTCGGCACAGATCGCGGCACATGGCCGTCTTCGCCACGACATCAACGACGTTTACGGTGACTTGGGCGTGATCCAGAAGTCCATCGACGTCTTCAAGGCGGGGGTGGCCGATTACGACAAGGCGCGGGGGGTCAAGGAAAGCCTCCTGATCGCGGATCAGGTTTTGGAGAAGGTCAAATTTGCCAACGACCTGATCCAAAAGATCCAGGACTCCATCACGGAAGACATCGAGGACACTGCCAATCTCATCGCCACCGGGTTCCCCGAAAGTCTCATCGCGGGCCTCGCTGCCGGTGGTGACCTGACCTCCGCCGGTCGTTCGGCCGTCAAGGCGGCCGGATTGGTGACGAAGAAGGTCGTCGACGGCATTGGGATCGCCCGTTACACGGTGATCAATGCCTTGGAGCTGGCCATCAAAACGGCCCGCACCTTTGAGGAGTTCTATAACCTCGAACCGCTCGCTCGCGACACTGAGCTCCGGGGCGCCGTGCAGGATTTGGTCAACAAACTCGGCGACGCTCAGGAACGCTGGTGGACGGTCAACGAACGGGTGCGCGAATTGGATGATGCCCAACGGGCGCTGCAGGCCCTGATCGCCCAGGGCGATCGCATCCAGGCGGAACGGCAGGTGTTCCGGCAGCGGGCCGCCGCAGTGGTGCAGGGATACCGCACGCGGGATGCGGCCTTCCGGCTGTTCCGCAACGAGAAGCTCGAGCGCTACAAGACGCTGTTCGACCTGTCGGCCCGGTATGCCTTGCTGGCGGCGAACGCCTACGATTACGAGACGGGTCTCCTGGGCACGAGTGCCGGCCGTGATTTCAAGGGCAAGATCATCGCCTCGCGGGCACTGGGCGTCGTGCAGGATGGGGAGCCGCAGTTTGCCGGCAGTGATTCCGGCGACCCGGGCATCTCCAGCGCCCTGGCCGAAATGAAGGCCGATTGGAACGTGGTGCGGGACCGGCTCGGCTTCAACCGACCCGACACGGACTCGACGACCGTTTCCCTGCGCACCGAGAAGGAGCGCATCCTGCCGGGCACCGAGGGCGACACCAATTGGAAGGACGTCCTCAACCGGGCGCGCAAGGCCGACATCCTGGCCGACAGCGACGTGCGGCGCTTCTGCATGCAGATTGATAACGGGAGCGGGTTGCCGGTTCCCGGATTGATCTTCACCTTTAGCACCACCGTTGCCGATGGACTGAACCTCTTCGGCAAGCCGCTGGCGGCGGGCGATCACGCGTTCAGCCCCAGCACCTTCGCCACGAAGATCGGAGCGGTTGGAGTCGCCCTGGAAGGGTATCACGGCATGGACGATCCCTCCGCGATTGGTGGTGCGGTCGCCGCGGCCGGGGCAGCCTCGGCGAGCGATCCTAGCCTGTGGTTCCTGGATCCGCAGGGCCTGGCCGCAACTCCGTATGTCTATCTCATTCCGGTGGGCGTGGACTCGATGCGGAGTCCGCCTCTGGGCGACTCCAGCAAGATCCGCTCATGGAACGTGCAGGATCTGGCCATCCCGATGCCGTTCAACATCGGCGGCTCTGACTTCTCCACGAAGAAGCTCTACCAGTCGGCGGATTCGCTGGCTGAACCGCTGTTCGGCATCCGGAAGCATGCGGCCTTCCGGCCGGTGTCAGACATCGCCAAGTTCGAACTCATCTTCTACAGCGACTCACTGCCGCGGACCGAGTTCCTCGATAACCGGTTGGTGGGCCGTTCCGTCTGGAACAGCCAGTGGAAGCTGGTCATCCCCGGGCGCACGCTGCTCAACAATCCGAATGAGGGCTTGGATCGCCTCATCCAGACGTTGACCGACATCAAGCTCAACTTCACGACCTACTCCTACTCGGGCAACTGAGCGAGCGAACCACTCCATACGATGAAAGCTTCAATTCGTCCGTCACGCTGGGTCGCCTGGGTTGGCCTGGTGTCCGCCCTGGTCGCCGCCGTTCCGCTGCTGGCGTTCCCCCCCGCGCCGCACCACTCGGTGTTTGGCATGGTGCGGGATGAACAGGGGAATCCCATCAGGAGCGACAAGGCTGCCGTCCTGCTGGAGGTCGGCGGCAAGGTCGTGGCCCAAACCACCATCAGCACCGGACTCGACCTCGGCGTGAACTACCGGCTTACGATCCCGCTCGATGCCGGGGTCACCGCCGACAAATACAAACCCACTGCGATGCTCCCCACGGTGCCGTTTCGCCTGCGGGTCAAGATTGGGAACGTGAGCTATCTGCCGATTGAGATGACCGGGGCCTCTTCCTTGGTCACCCAACCCGGTGGTTCGTCCCGGGTGGATCTCACGTTGGGTGAGGATTCCGATGGCGACGGAATTCCCGATGCCTGGGAACGCGCGCTGATTGCCGCCACCGGGGGCAAGCGGACTTTGGCCGACATCCGGCCCGGAGATGACGCCGATGGCGACGGCCTGAGCAACCTGCAGGAATACCTCGCCGGCACCTATGCGTTTGACCCGAAGGATGGGTTTGCCCTGGCCATTCGTTCCGTGGAAAGCGGCCGGTCACTTCTGGAGTTCACGGCGATCCGCAGCCGCAGCTATACGATTGAAGGATCCCACGACATGCAGTCTTGGACCACGGTCCCTTTCAAGCTCAGCACCGATGCGGCTACGGTGACCGGCCGGGAAGTTTACGTTTCCAACGATGTCCGCCCCATTAGGGCCTTGGTCGGACCTTTTGACGAAGGCGCGACGACGCCCCGTTTTTTCCGTCTGCTGGTGCACTGAGTTGTGAGGAGTGTGTATGACGGGTGTGACACCAACTGAGGGGACGGAAGCTGGCGCCGGCCCTGCGGGCCGGCGGTGGGCTTGGCTGCTGGCGCTGGTGGGGGTGCTGGGGC
>JAYUSF010000260.1:0-13400 GCA_043755815.1 Verrucomicrobiota bacterium | reverse complement strand
CTACGCGATGGATGTCGGCGCGCTGACGGTGTTCATGCACACGTTCACGGAACGTGAGAAGATCTACAATTTCTACGAGGCCCTCACCGGCGCCCGCTTTACGACCAGCTACACGCGCATCGGTGGTGTTTCCCGCGACACGCCGCCGGGATGGTGCGAGACCATCCGCAAGTTTTGCGACGAAGTGGTCAACAACTTCGACGAGTCGGAGAAGCTGTTGACCCGTAACCGCATCTTTGTGGACCGCACCCGCGATGTGGGCGTCATCTCGAAGGAGATGGCCGTCAATTTCGGGCTGACGGGTCCCAACCTGCGCGGAAGCGGAGTGGATTACGATGTGCGCAAGGCGCATCCCTATCTCTGCTACGCCGACTTGGATTTTGATGTTCCCGTTGGTTCGGTGGGAGATTGTTACGACCGATACCTGGTGCGGATGGAAGAGATGCGCCAGAGCGTCCGCCTCATCCGGCAGTGTCTTGACCGAATTCCGGGGGGCTTCGACAACGCCAATGGGGAGCCGGTCAATGTCGCCGACGGCAAGATCATCCTGCCCAAGAAGGACAAGGTCCTCACCGGCATGGAAGAGCTGATCCACCAGTTCATGCTGGTGACCCAGGGCGTGAACTGCCCGCCGGGAGAAGTCTATTTCGGCGCCGAAAATCCCAAGGGCGAACTGGGCTTTTACATCAACAGCCGGGGCGGCGGCGCGCCGTATCGGCTCAAGATTCGCGCCCCGTCGTTCTGCAATTTGAGCATTCTGCCCGAGGTCTTGCCCGGGCACCTGATGAGCGATGTGGTGTCGATCCTCGGGTCCTTCGACTTCGTGATGGGGGAGTGTGACCGCTAGCTGCTTTTTGACGATGCCCTTTACGATTCCAGCCAGTTTGGAAGCCCAGCTCGACGAGTTGGTGACGCATTATCCGGTCAAGCGGAGCGCCTCACTGATGTTCCTGCACGCCTTGCAGGAGCACTTCGGCCACACCACCGACGAGGCCATCGAGTGGACGGCGCGCAAGCTCGGACTCCAGCCGATCAACGTGTATGAGCTGGTGACATTTTACCCGATGTTCCGCCAGCAGCCGCTCGGGAAGACGCACATCAAGGTCTGCCGCACGCTGAGCTGCGCGCTGGCCGGCAGCGGGGAATTGCGCGAGCACTTCTGCCATAAGCTGGGCCTTGATTCCCATGCCCACGCGCCCCAGACGACGCCGGACGGCAAGTTCACGGTCGAATTCGTGGAGTGTCTGGCGGACTGTGGCAACGCCCCGGCGGTGTTGCTGAACGATGACCTGCTTCCCAGGGTCACGCCGGCACTGGCCGACGAAATCATCGCAAAAGGGAAGTGATTTGAAGAATTGGCTGCCCGACATGGATTTGAACCATGACAAGCAGATTCAGAGACTGCTGTGCTACCGTTACACCATCGGGCAGGCCGGAAGCGGGCGTGAAACTAGTCAGGTGAAGGGTTGAGTCAAGCATTGCCATGCCGGAACAGTATAAATTGATTTTGAAGCACGCCGATTCGCCGGGCTACACCGCGGACATCGGTTGCTACCTGCGTCACGGCGGCTACGAGGCGCTGAAGAAGGCGATCGCCACCGGGTCCCGCGATTTGGCGGACGGCAAGAAGCTGTCGCCGCAGGAGGTCGTCCGGGAAGATGTGAAGGCGTCGGGCTTGCGCGGTCGGGGCGGGGCGGGCTTCTCCGCTGGGCTCAAGTGGAGTTTCGTGGACCGCCGCAGCGGCAAGCCGATCTACCTGATCTGCAACGCCGACGAATCGGAACCTGGAACGTTCAAGGACCGGCAGATCATGCACAAGGATCCGCACCAGCTGATCGAGGGCATGGTGATCTCGTGCTGGGCGAACGACGTGAAGCTCGCCTACATTTACATTCGCGGCGAGATGCCCAAGGCGGCGAAACTGCTCGAGACTGCGCTCGCCGAAGCCCGGACGGCGGGATTTCTCGGGAAGAACATTCTGGGAACCGGTTACGACTTGGAAATCTACGTCCATCGCGGCGCGGGCGCCTACATCTGTGGCGAGGAGACTGGCCTCATCGAATCGCTGGAGGGCAAGCGCGCCTATCCGCGCATCAAGCCGCCGTATTTCCCCGCGGTGCTCGGGCTCTATATGTGCCCGACCATCGTGAACAACGTGGAGACGCTCTGCCACGTGAAGCACATCGTCGCGATGGGTGCGGCCGACTACGCCAAGTTGGGCACGCCGAACAACACCGGCACGCGCATCGTGAGCCTGAGCGGCGATGTGAACCGGCCGGGCTACTACGAGATCGAAGTGGGCAAGGTCACGATCGGTGAACTCCTGAACGATCCCAATTTCGGGGGTGGAATGAAGCCGGGCCGTTCACTCAAGGCCGTAATCCCCGGCGGGTCGTCTTCGAAGGTGTTGAGGGCCGGGGAGGTCTTCAAACTGAACCGTAAGGGCGCGGACGGCCAGATGACCAAGGTGGACGTGCCATTGCTCGACTTGCCCTATGATTTCGATTCACTCCAGCAGGCCGGAACGATGTCCGGATCCAGCGCGATCATCGTGATGGACGATTCCCGCAGCATGGTCGATGCCCTCGCCAACCTGTCCGAGTTTTACGCCCATGAAAGCTGCGGCCAATGCACGCCGTGCCGGGAGGGCGCGCTTTGGCTGGCCAAGGGTCTGCACCGACTGAGCCATGGCGAAGGCCGCAAGGCGGACGCCAATTATCTGGCTGAGATCGCGCAGAATATCCAGGGCCGGACAATCTGCGCCTTTGGCGAGGCCGCGTCGTGGCCCGTGCTGAGTTTCGTGAAGAAGTTCCGGGAGGAGTTCGAAGCGAAGGGGGCTGCCGACGAGGCCGCCCACGGCAAAACGGCCGGACCCACCCGAGACCTGCAACTGGCCGCGAGCCCGAACCAGCACTGATTTCCGAAACAATGTCCAACGCCGCGACAACTGCTCCCGCCCCCGCCGCGCCGCCGCCGGTCGAGAAGATCAAGGTCAAGGTGGACGGCCGCGAGGTCGAGGTGCCGAAGCACCTGCCCAACTGGCAGGGCAAGCTGGAGCCTACCACCATGCTTCAGGCCGTGCAGATCGCGGGCGGCGAGGTGCCGCATTACTGCTATCACCCGAAGCTGCCCGTCGCCGGCAACTGCCGCATGTGCCTGATCGAGTTCGGCACGCCGATGATCGGTCCGGACCGCAAGCCGGTGCTGAATCCGGACGGGACGCCGAAGATCGCCCGGTCCGTGCTGCCCTACGAACCGCAGACGCCGCGCGGTGCCATCGCGTGCGCGACGCCGATTTCGCCGGGCATGGAACTCTATCCGGGTTCGCCGGCGACGAAGCAGATGCGCGAGGCGGTGCTGGAATCGCTCCTGATCAACCATCCGCTCGACTGCCCGATCTGCGACCAGGCCGGCGAGTGCAAGCTGCAGGAATACTCGGTCGAGCATGGACAGTCAGGCAGCCGGTTCGTCGAGGCAAAGGTGCACAAGCCCAAGGCCGTGGATCTGGGGCCGCGCATCGTGCTCGACGACGAGCGCTGCGTGCTCTGCACCCGCTGCATCCGTTTCACGAAGGACATCGCGGGCGACGACGCGCTCGGCATCGTGAACCGCGGCAGCTACAACACCATCGCCGCGTGGAAGCCCGGCGCGTTCGACAACAACTACACGCTCAACACCGTGGACCTCTGTCCGGTGGGCGCGCTGACCTCGAAGGATTTCCGCTTCAAGATGCGGGTCTGGTTCCTCAGGGAAACCAAGAGCGTCTGCACGAGCTGCGGCACCGGGTGCAACCTCACCGTCGGTTCCCGCGAAGGCACAATCCACCGCTTCGAGCCGCGCGAAAACGACGCGGTCAACGGGCCTTGGATGTGCGACGCCGGCCGGCTCAACTACAAGTGGGTGGCTCGCGAAGACCGACTCACCGAAGTGCGAAGGCGGAAGGCTGAAGGCGGAAGTGAACGCATCGCTTGGCCGAGTGCCCTGAAGGAAATCTCCACGAAACTGGCCGTCGCTCCGCCGGGCAGCGTGGCCATTGTGGCTTCGGCCCGCCAGACGACCGAGGAGCTTTATTTGCTGAAAAAGCTCGCGATCAAACTCGGCGCCCTCACCGACTCCATCGCCCGCGAAGGCGAACCGGACAAGCTGCTCGTCAGCGCCGACCGCAACCCGAACAGCAACGGTGCGCGTCTGACCGGCATCGCCTTCACCGAGTTCGGCATCAACCTGCCGAAGATCGCCGACGGCATCGCCAAGGGCACGATCAGGACGCTGGTCGTTTTTGGCGAAGACGTGACGAAGCACGGCATCAGCGCCGGCCTGCTGGCCAAGCTGGAGACGCTGATCGTCAGCGACATCCTGCCCAACGCGACGACCGCCGCCGCGACCTACTTGCTGCCCGGCGCGGCGCATGCCGAGAAGCGGGGCACCTTCGTCAACGTAAAGGGGCGGGTGCAGAAATTCATGAAGGCCGTGGAGCCCAAGGGTGATGCCCGTGCGGAGTGGGAATTCCTCCACGAGTTGGTCCACCACGTTACCGGCCAGAACGGTTTCAGCAGCATCGAGGGGCTGTTCAACCAGATGGCGCAGGAAGTTCCCGCGCTGGCCGGTTTGGAATGGGCCCAAGTCGGTGACACCGGCGTCACCGTGCAAATCTGACGCGCCATGGATTCGATCAAATATCTCGACCCCACGACGCAGTTCGTCCTCTTCAGCATCCTGAAGGTGCTGCTGGTCTTCGCCGTCGCAATGACGGGGGTTGCCTACGCGGTGCTCGTGGAGCGCAAGGTGTCCGCCTGGATCCAGGACCGTCCCGGTCCCAACCGCACCGCACCGTTCTTCGTTGAGTTTATTCCGGTCATCGGACCCTGGCTGGTGCGCCTTGGCGTCTTCCAGCCGATGGCGGACGGCCTGAAGTCGTTCCTCAAGGAGGACTTCACGCCGAGCTATGTCCGGAAGGTCTATTTCTGGCTCGCGCCGGCCGTCGCCTGTGTGCCGTCGCTGATGACGCTGGCGGTGATCCCGTTCGGCTCTTCGCTGGGCAACGCGGCGAACCCGATGGTCATCGCCGACCTGAACGTCGGCATCCTCTACACGTTTGGCATCGTGTCGCTGGGCGTCTACGGGATCGTGCTCGCGGGCTACGCGTCGAATTCCAAGTATCCGTTCCTCGGCAGCATCCGTTCGAGCGCCCAGATGATCTCCTACGAGATCGCCATGGGCATGAGCGTGGTCGCGGTCTTCCTGCTGGTGGGCGACCTGAACCTGTCCAGCGTCGTCCAATACCAGAGCGGCGGCCTGCACCAGTGGTTGATCTGGAAGCAGCCGCTCGCGTTCGCGATCTTCCTGATCGCGGCATTCGCGGAAACGAACCGGCTGCCGTTCGACCTGCCGGAATCCGAGACCGAACTCGTTGGCGGTTACCACACCGAATACAGCTCAATGAAGTTCGCGCTGTTCTTCATGGGCGAATACGCCGCGATGATCGCCGCGTCGGGCATGATGGTGACGCTGTTCCTCGGCGGCTGGACCTCCCCTTTCGGCAGCGAGCCGGCCACTTCGGTGCTCGGCGGTTTGGTGCACATCGGCTGGTTCCTGGCCAAGCTGGCCTTGCTGATGGTGGTTTTCATCTGGACCCGTTGGATGCTGCCGCGCTTCCGCTACGACCAGTTGATGGACCTCGGCTGGCGCCGGTTCATCCCGCTGGCGCTCGCCAACATCCTCTTCACCGCCCTGATCGTGGCCTTCACCAACAAGTAATCACTCGCATGAGCACCAAGGTTGTTGATCGCGCGCCGCTGACGTTTTACGAGCGCACCTACCTGCCGGCCATCCTCGGCGGGCTCAAGGTGACCTCGAAGCACCTCATCAACACCCTCGTGAAGGGCAAGGCCGTCACGATGGAGTATCCGGAGCAGAAATGGGTGGTGCCCGAAGGTTATCGCGGTGCGCCCTACCTCGTGAAGGACCAGGACGGCGCGACGAAGTGCGTGAGCTGCCAGCTCTGTGAATTCGTCTGTCCGCCAAAGGCGATTCGGATCACGCCCCCGGGGCCGGAGGGCCAACCGGCCGACCGGGCCAACGCAGAAAAGATGCCCAGGGAATTCGAGATCAACATGCTCCGGTGCATCTTCTGCGGCTTTTGCCAGGAAGTCTGCCCTGAGGAGGCGATCTTCCTCCAGAAGGACTATTCGCTCACCGGCTTGAGCCGTGAGGAGATGATCTACGACAAGGAAAGGCTCCTGAAACTTGGCGGCACGCACGCCGGCATCCAGAAGTGGAAGCACAAGCTGGAGGCGGCGAAGGAGCAGGAAGTCTTCCCCGTCGCGACGAACTAGGTTTCCCGTCATGCCCGCCCTACCTGACATCCTTTTTTACGCCTTCGCCGGACTGACGCTGCTGTTCGGCTTCCTGTGCGTCGCCAATCCCCTCAGCCGGAACCCGGTCACCAGCGCGATGTTCCTCGTGCTGACCATCTGCTCGATGGCCGGCCTGTTCGTGCTGCTCAACGCCTTCTTCCTCGCGGCGGTCCAGGTGCTCGTTTACGCCGGCGCCGTCATGGTGCTGTTCCTCTTCGTGATCATGCTGCTCGACCTCAAGGAAGAGGAACGACGGAAACTGAACAAGGTAGCCTTAGGAGCCGGTTCGATCGGCGTGGCCGTGATCGCTGGAATCCTGATCAAGGCGGTGATGTCCGCGAAGCCCGCCAGCGACCAGCTCGTGGAAGGCACGACCAAGCCGCTCGGCAAGATCCTCTTCACCCAATACCTGTTGCCGTTTGAAATCCTGTCGCTGCTCCTGCTGGTGGCGATGGTCGGCGTCATCCTGCTGAGCAAGAAGGAGCTGAAGTGAAACGAGGATCAACCAATCCCTTGCCGGATGCCGGATGCCGGATGCTGGATTTCAGCGGCAGGCGCCCTTCGCCTTTCATCCAGCGACCAGCATCCAGAATCTAGCATCCAGTCATGCAAGTTGGACTCCACCACTACCTTGTCGTCAGCGCGCTGCTGTTCAGCCTTGGGCTGCTGGGCGTGTTGGCGCGGCGCAACCTGCTGGTGATCTACATGGGCCTGGAGCTCATGCTGAACGCCGCCAACCTCGCGCTGGTCGCCTTCTCCCGTTACAACGCCAACCTCAACGGGCAAGTGATGGTCTTCTTCATCATCACCGTCGCCGCCGCGGAAGTTGCCGTGGGGCTCGCCCTGATCGTGGCGCTCTACCGCAAACGCCAGTCCGCCCACGTCGAGGACCTCACCAGCCTGAAACTTTGATGCACCAACAAGACACAAAGACACCAAGAAGCCCCACCTCGACGAGGTCGGTCGGCCGCATTTCTTCGTGCCTCCGCGTCTTCGTGGCTAACCCGCTTTCCTGAAATGGACGCCCACGCCGCCCACAACGCCGTCACCGCTGCCGCCCCGGCCTTCAGTTCGCGGCCCGAAGACATAGCCTGGTTCATCCTGCTGCTGCCGCTGATCGCCGCAGCGGGCATCGCCCTGCTGGTTCGCCGGAGCAGCTTCCTCGCGGCGACGTTCTCCATCGCGGCCACGACCACGGCCTTCATCCTCAGCTTCGTCCTCTTCCTCACGTTCGGCGTCGGCGACGCCACGGCGGCGGCCACTCCGTTTTCGTGGCTCCATGCCGGCGACTTGGCGGTGAACCTCGGCGTCACGGTGGACAAGCTGTCCACGCTCATGCTGCTGGTCGTGACCGCCGTGTCGGCGCTCGTTCAGGTTTACAGCGTCGGCTACATGAAGGGTGACCGCAGCTTCCCGCGGTTCTTCATCGGGCTGAGCCTCTTCACCTTCTCGATGCTCGGCATCGTCCTGGCCGACAACCTGGTGATGATGTTCATCTTCTGGGAATTGGTCGGCGTTTCGAGCTGGCTGCTCATCGGCTTCTGGTATGAGAAGGAATCCGCCGCGGACGCCGCGAAGAAGGCTTTCCTGACCAATCGTCTTGGTGACTTCGGCTTCCTGCTCGGCATCATCATCGTCTGGGCGGCGGCCGGGACGGTGAACTTCGCCGAACTTGGCCAGAAGTTGGGGGCGCATCCCGACCTGCTGGGCAACCTGAGTTCCGTCGCGGGCTTGTTGATCTTCATGGGCGCGATGGGCAAGAGCGCGCAGTTCCCGTTGCACGTCTGGTTGCCCGACGCGATGGAAGGCCCCACGCCGGTGTCCGCGCTCATCCACGCGGCGACGATGGTGGCCGCCGGCGTTTACATGCTGTGCCGGGTGTTCTTCCTCTATCAGGCGAACACCGCCTGGCCCGCGGCCCTGTCGTTCCTGAGCAGCATTTCGGCCCTCGACATCATCGCGGTGATCGGTGCCTTTACGGCCCTGCTGGCGGCGCTGATGGCGATCCAGCAAAATGACATCAAACGCATCCTCGCCTACTCCACGCTGTCCCAGCTCGGCTACATGGTGATGGCGGTCGGCTGTGGCGGACCCGACGCGGCGATGTATCACCTGACGACGCACGCCGGCTTCAAGGCACTGCTGTTCCTCGGGGCCGGCTCCGTAATCCACGCCTGCCACCACGAACCGGACATCTGGAAGATGGGTGGCCTGCGGTCGGCGATGCCGAAGACGTTCCTGACCTTCGCCCTTGGCACGGCCGCGCTGGCCGGATTGCCACCGCTGAGCGGCTTCTACTCAAAGGATGCGGTGCTGTTGGCCGCGGTGGAAAACGGTCACCCGGTGCTCTTCGGCTTCGGCGTGCTGATCGCCGCGATGACGACGTTCTACATGCTCCGGTTGGTGCTGGTGGCCTTCTTCGGGGCGAACCGCAGCGAAGCCTCGGGACACGCGCATGAATCTCCCGGTAGCATGACTTGGCCGCTGATCATTCTGGCCGTTCCCAGCGTGATGATTGCCTGGGTGCCGCTGGGCGACTACCTGACGCATCACTTCTTCACCGACCACGTCCATCATGCGGCGGCGGGGACGGAAGAGATTTCCTTTGGCGCATCAATTTCAGCGTTCTTCGGCATGATCAACCATGTGCTGTTCGCGCCCTTCAACCACGCCCCGCTGCCGGCGGTCATGGGCACGGGCGCGCTCCTGATCGGCGCTTGGGTGGCCTTCACGCTCTATTGGAACGCCGAACGCGATCCGCTGCCGAAGCTGCTCGGCGCGTTCGCCCGCGGCATGAAGAACCGGTTCTACTTCGATGAGCTCTACGAAGCGATTTTCATTCCGGTGCACGATCTGGTCGCCCGGTTCGCTGACTGGATTGACCGCTGGGTCGTGAGCGGTCTGGTCGTCCGGGGAGCACACGGCAGCACCGAGCTGTTCGGTCGCGCCCTCAGAATCGTCCAGAGCGGCAACCTGCAAACCTACACCTTCTTCTTCGTGGCCGGCGTCGCGCTGGTCGTTCTGCTCGCCCTCAAGTAGCCGCCATGTCCCCGCTCACCATCCTTCTCCTGACCCCGTTTATCGGCGCCCTGCTGGTTCTCGCCGTGCCGGGCAACTACCGGGTCATCCTCCGCGCCATCGCGCTCCTGACCGGCGCGCTGACCGCACTCCAGGCGATCGCGCTGTTCTCCGGCTTTGAAGCCGGCACCTCGGAAATGCAGTTCGTCCAGCTCGCCGAGTGGATTCCTTCAGTCGGGCTCAGCTATCACGTCGGCGTGGATGGCCTGAACATCGGCCTCGTCCTGATGGCCGCGCTGGTGTCGTTCGCCGCCATCTGCGCCGCGTGGGAGATCGAACGGCAGGTGAAACTGTTTTATTTCCTGCTCCTCGTGATGACCGGCGGCGCCCTCGGTGCGTTTGTCTCGCTGGACCTGTTCTTCCTCTACTTCTTCAACGAACTCGCGCTCGTGCCGACATTCCTGATGCTCGGCATCTGGGGCCGCGGAGAGCAGAAGTCCTACGCCACGTTCCAGATCACGCTCTACCTGACACTCGGCGCGCTGGTGGCACTGACCGGCCTGATTGCGCTCTACGTGATGTCCGGCGTGAACACGCTGGATGTCGTCGCGCTGAAGACGGTGCTCGCCGAGAAGCCACTGAACGAGCAGGCCCAGACGCTGATCTTCCCACTCCTGCTGCTGGGTTTCGGCACATTGGTCGGATTGTGGCCGTTCCACTCGTGGGCCGCCCCCGGTTACGCCGCGGCACCGACTTCGACCGCGATGATGCACGCCGGCGTGCTCAAAAAGGTCGGGCTCTATGCGCTGATCCGGGTTGCTTGGCCGCTCCTGCCGCTCGGCGTCGCGAAGTGGATGCCCGCGCTCGCGCTGCTTTGTCTCGGGAACATCCTTTACTGCGGTTGGGTGGCGATGCGGCAGCGGGACATGGCGTTGCTGCTGGGGAATTCCAGCCTCGCGCACATGGGTTTCTGCTTCCTCGGCTTGGCCAGCGTGAGCGTGGTCGGGATCACGGGCGTGGTGGTCATCATGGTCGCGCACGGTCTGCTGGCGGCGCTGAGCTTCGCGCTCAACGGCTACGTCTTTAACCGCTGCGGCACGACCGACATGGACAAGCTGGGCGGACTCCTGCGCCAGATGCCATTCATCGGCACGGCGATCATCATGGCGTTCATGGCCGGCTGCGGCCTGCCCGGCTTCGCGAACTTCCCCGGCGAACTCAGCGTGATGTTTGGCGCCTGGAAGGCCTTCCCGTGGTTTGTGGTGGCCGCCGCTTGGGGCGGCCTGATCATCGGCGGCATTTACATGTTGCGCGCCATCCGGACCGTCGTCCATGGCCCGGCCAAGCCGGAATTCCAGCATGTGGGCGATGCCAACTATTGGCGGCGCCTGCCGTTCCTCGTCCTGCTCGCCGCGCTGCTCTGGTTCGGCATCCGACCGGACTCGCTCGTCGCCTGCATCCAGCCGGTCGTGGCCGAAATCGTGAAATCGGCTTCGCCAGCTCCACCGACCGCCGCCGTCCCGGCCGCCGTGGCCGTCGCCCACTGATCCATTTCGCCCGATGAACTATTCGCTCCTGACCATCGAAATCCTGGTGACCCTGCTGGGGTTGGGCGTGCTGCTCGCCGACCTGTGGGTGCCCGCTGGCTCCCGCAAGCTGATCGGCTACGGCGCCGCGACGCTGGTTGGAATCATCCTGACCTACGCCATTGGCGGCGCTTCGCCGGCCGACGGCACGGCCTTCGGCGGCATGTTTGTCGTGGATGCGATGTCCAATTTCTTCAAGGGCTTTTTCCTGCTGGCGGCGCTTGTGGTGCTGCTGCTGTCGCTCGACTGGTCGGAGAAGCTGGTGGGCTACGCCGAATACTGCGCGCTCACGCTGTTCGCCCTCGTCGGCATGCTGTTCGCCGCGTCGGCCAACGACTTCATCCTGATGTTCGTAGCTCTCGAGCTCATCACGATCACCTTCTACATCCTCGTCAGCTTCCAGCGGAACAAGGCCGCCTCCATCGAGGCCGGCGTGAAATATCTGATCCTCGGCGCTCTGGCCTCCGGCTTCATGGTGTTCGGCATCGCGCTGATCTTTGGCTCGGCCAACTCGACCAACTTCTTCGAAATCGCGACGAAACAGGCCGAACTCGCGAATTCGCCGCTGTTCATCACCGGGCTGCTGCTCACGGTCGTTGGCCTCGGCTTCAAGATCGCCGCGTTCCCGTTCCAGATGTGGGCGCCGGACGTCTATCAGGGTGCGCCGGCGCCGACCGTGGCATTCCTTACGACCGGCTCAAAGGCCGCCGGCTTTGCCCTGCTGCTCCGGATTGCGTTCGGGGTCGTGCCCGAACTGACCGCCAAGTGGAACCACCTGTTCCTTGGCTTTGGCATCGTGACGATCCTCTACGGCAGCCTGTGCGCAATTCCGCAGCGCAGCGTGAAGCGCATCATGGGCTACAGCTCGATCGCCAACGCCGGCTTCCTGCTGCTCGGCATTGCCGCCGCCAGTCTGAACGGTTCCGCCGCCGTGATGACCTACCTTGGCAGTTACATCTTCACCGTGCTGGCGGCGTTTGCGGCGATCAGCGTCGTGGTGGCGCACACCGACAGCGACGACCTGAGCGCCTTCGCGGGCCTGGGCCAACGCTCCGCCTGGCTCGCCACCGCCCTGACGGTGGGCATGGTCAGCCTCGCGGGCATTCCGCCGTTGGCCGGCTTTTTCGCGAAGTTCTACCTACTCCGTGCCGTGGCGGAACACGTCGCCGCCGACCGGATCTTTCTCGTGGCGCTGCTCGTCGCGTGCGTGGGCGTGGTGATCTCGCTCTACTATTATTTCGGCATCCTGCGTTCCGCCTTCTTCCCGCGCACCGTGACCGACCTCTCGCGTATCCCGGTCAGCGGGGCGACCAAGCTGGCGATCATCTTCGCCGTCGCCGGCACCGTTTACCTCGGCGTCGAACCCGAGCCAGTGGTCAAGGGCGCCAAGCAGGCCGCGGCTGGCCTCACGACGCTGCCAGAAGCCCCCGCGTCCGCGGCGAAATAGGGTTCCTACCCGCCGCCAACGGAGGTTGCCCGCAACCCCGCCGCGCACTCTTTTTCCCGGGAGGAGGCTTTTCTCTCCGGGGCCAAAACCCGACAATTACATCGTGATGACTCCCAGCTATGCGCCGCCGGTGGATCAGTTGCTCCGCCTGGGTGAACTGAAAAACCACGAGTTCACGCGGGATTACCCCGCGCTGGGCCTCACTGCGGAACACGTTCCCGAACTGATCCGCATGGCAACCGATGCGGAGCTCCATGAAGGGCCGGTAAAATCCGCCATAGTGTGGGCGCCAGTTCATGCTTGGCGGACTTTGGCCGCACTGAAGGCGGAAGCCGCCGTCGTTCCCCTGCTGGGACTGCTCAACCGCATTGCGCAGGACGACGATGACTGGGTGACGGCGGAAGTGCCGATGGTGCTCGGTGAACTGGGGCGGGCGGCGCTGGGGCCGGTGACCAATTTCCTCGGGGATCCGACGCGCGACGAATGGGCCCGGGTGGCGGCGGCCGACACGCTGGCGGAACTGGGCCAGCGCCACCCTGGACTCCAGGCCGACTGCGTGGCCCGGCTGGTGACCCAGCTTGAACGGTTCGCCAGCCAGTCGGAGACCCTGAATGCGTTCCTGATTTCGTCGCTGCTCGATCTGAAGGCGGTGGCGGCGCTGCCGGTCATGGAACGGGCCTTTGCGGCCGGCCGGGTGGATGAGTCGGTGAATGGCGACTTTGAAGACGCCGAGATTGCGCTGGGTTTGAAATCGGAGCGGTTGCACGCGCCGAAACCGAACCGACTGACCAATTGGGCGGCAGCTTTCCGCGGGGCGCTGCCGGGCGATGACGGGCTGGACCCGGACCCCGCGTTTGAGGTCACGCCGATGGCTCCGGTGGCGGGTGGGCCGAAGGTTGGCCGTAACGATCCGTGCCCGTGCGGTAGCGGCAAGAAGTTCAAGAAATGCTGCGGAAGCTAACCCTACTTGGCGGATTCGGGAAGGGGTGGTGG
>JAYUSF010000259.1:0-40994 GCA_043755815.1 Verrucomicrobiota bacterium | reverse complement strand
CCGTTCTTCACTACCGCTTCACTACCACAGTGCGGGCACTTCATGCCTCAAGCTGGGCGTGCTTTCAGACATTATCAATACCTATTGAGCAATCCCGTCATTGGAAATTGGTCCTTGGTCATTTCACCGCGGCTTCTTCTTCGGGCAACGCCTTGCCCTTGGTCTCAGGGGCGAAGGGTAGGGCGATGAGGCCGATGAAATAGACGGCGCACATGGTTACGCCGGCGTAGCGGAGCGGGTTCGCCGGATCAGTGGCGCCGGTGTCCTTGTAAACGACTCCCGTCAGCAGGCCGAGCACGGCCGGGCCGCTGGCAGCGACGAAACGGCCGACGTTGTAGCAGAAGCTGGTGCCGGTGCTGCGCAGGCGCGTGGGGAACAACTCTGGGAAATAGACCGCGTAGCCGCCGAAGACCGACAGCGTGCCGAAGCCCATCACGAACACGAGCCAGATGTCGCTGAAGTCGCGCAGGAACCAGAACGTGGCGGCGGTCGTGGTCATCGCCAGGCACAGCGAAATCGCGAAGGCCGGTTTGCGGCCGATCCGCTGGGCGAGCAGGCCGAAACCGTAGACGCCGAAGAACGCACCGGTGTTCTGGATCATCGAGGTGATCCCGGCCCAAAGGGTCAGTTTGCCGGCGAGCGCGGGCCCGGTGATTCCTTGGGCCTCGAACTTCCGCTGCAGGACAAGGCGGACGAGGTCGAAGCTGAAGAACGCGATGCCCCAGACGCCGATCACGCCGGCCAACGCCAGCAGCAGTCCGACCACGGCGCGCCGGCGGTAGGTCGTGTCGCCGCCACCCCCGTAAACGACCCAGAGTCCGGCCGCAAGGGCCGCAAAGGCGAAGCCGACCACCGTCAGCTTCAACTGCGAGAAACCGGGCACGATCATGTTGGCGGACCAGGCCTTCGGCCCCAGGAAGGCCAGCAGGACGCCGATGACCAGCAGCACGGCGGCGACGGCGGCCGGGCGACGCCAGTTGGGATTGCCGAAGAGTTCGCCGTAGTCGCCGAGCTTCTTCATGTCCTGCCCTGACTGTTTCATCTGCAGCCAGCGTTCCGGTTCCTTGAGCTTGCGGCGGATGATGACCACCAGCAACGCCGGCAGAGCGCCGACGATGAACATCCAGCGCCAGGCGGCCCAACCACCGAGCGAGCCGAGCACGCCGGTGGATTCCAGTTGGCCGAGCGACATGCTCGTGATCGCCGCGCCGATGTTGCCCACCGTCGAGAGCGCCTGGAGCAGGCTCAGGGCATAGGGCCGCGCCCGTTCAGGCATGACCTCCGCGACCAGGGCGACGCCCACGGCGAATTCGCCGCCGACCCCGAGGCCCGTGATGAAGCGGTAAAGCGCGAAATCCCAGAAGGCGTGCGACAGAGCGCTCAACCCCGTGCAGCCGGAATAGAGCAGGATCGTGATCATCATCGTCTTCGCCCGGCCGATGCGGTCACCGAGCACGCCAAAGATGAGTCCGCCGGTAGCCCAGCCGAGCAGGAAGATCGCGGTCGCGTAACCGGCGTGTTCCGCGACCGAAGCCGAGATCTGGGCCGGCGTGGCGTCCGGGGCATAGGTGCCCTTGAGCAGCTCACGCATGGCGGGCACGCGGGCGAGGTTGAAGAGCTGCTGGTCCATGCAGTCCAGCAGCCAGCCCAGCGCCGCGACGACGAGGACGAACCACTGGTAACGGTTCAACAGCCGCCACCAGCCCGAGCCAGGATCAGATTGGGAACTCATGGGATGCTACGCACACGGAGGATGTCGGCGGGGATGACAGTTCGGGAAGGGCAAACTCCGGCCGCGACGGGATTTGTCGGGGCGGGGGGCGCGAGGCCGGACCGTTGTGGGTGGTGGGATGGCGTGAAGTCGTTGCCCGGCGGAGGAACCTTTCCGGCCTTGTTCCGGTTGTCACCGTCCCGTAACACAGGCCCGTGCGTTCCCTATTTAGATGGATGCCGGCGCGCGGCTGGAAACGTTGGCTCGTGATCGCCCTGCTGGCCGGCGGTTCCCTGATCGTCGCGCTGGTGCTGTTGGCGGTCGGGGTCGCGGTGGCCTTCAACAAGGTGCCCCGCTTCCAGATGTGGGCGATCGAGAAGATGATGACCTTCGGGGCTGGTTCACCGGAGGACCTGCCCGGCAATCCGGGGATCAAGGCCGTGTATCAGGGACCTTTGGCCAGCGCCGCCAACGTGCGGACGGCCGGCGAACTCTACCGACCCTCAAATGTTTGGAACCTGCACTTCCAGTTCACCGCGGCCCAGTGGGAGCAGATCCATTACAAGCGGGTGCCCACGGTGCCCAACTGGTTGAGGGAGGACGGCAGCGTGGCGTTGCGGAACACAAACGCCTCGCGCAACGGACTCGCCGGCACCCTGGGCTTCGACTTCCCGTGGTCGGCGGGGAACGCCGAGTTTGGCGGACGCGCGTTTACCAACGTGGGCCTGCGCTTCAAGGGCAACGGCACCTTCCTCAGCGCGATCCGCGGTTACCGCAAGTCCTGGAAGCTTGACCTCGAACGGAACGTGAAGGACCAGAAACTCGCGGGTCGGAGCACCTTTAACTTCGGCAACTTGAGCGCGGATTTCACCTGCCTGAGCGATTCGCTGGCGTATGAGTTTCACCGGGACGTCGGAAACCCGTCGCCACGGACCGCCTTCGCCCGCATCTTCCTGAGCATTGCCGGCCAGGAGACCAACCGGTTGCTCGGCCCCTTTGTGATGGTGGAGAATCCCGACGCGGAATGGGCACGGGAACAGTTCGGTCGCAAGGGCGTCGCCCTCTTCAAGCCGGTCACCTACGAGCTGTTCAGCGACCTTGGCACCGACTGGACCAACTACCACGGCATCTACGATCCCAAAACCAAGACCACACCCGCGCAACGGCAGCGGGTCATCGACTTTGCCCGGCTTCACTCGCACTCGACCGACGCGGAATTCGCCGCGCAGCTCGGGGAGTTTCTCGACCTTGACGCCGCCGCCCGGTTTCTCGCGGCGGAATCGCTGCTGGCCAACTTCGACAGCCTGATGGGGCAGGGACAGAACTACCTCATGTCGCTCGATCCGGACGCCCAGAAGTTTGCCTTCATCCCGTGGGACCTGGATCACGCGTGGGGCGAATTTCCTCTGATGGGTTCCCCGGAGCAGCGCATGAATCTCGACATTTGGCATCCTTGGGTTGAGCCCAACCGGTTCATTGAGCGGGTATTTGGCGTGGAAGAATTCCGGAAACGTTACCGGGCCGAATTGGAGCGTCAGTTGGCGACGGTGTTCGTGCCCGACCGGCTAAACCAACGCGTCGACGCTCTGGCTGCCGCCTTCCGCCGGCTCGCGGCCGAGTGGTCCACCAACCGCCTCGCCAAGCTGGAGCGCGCCGTCTCGACCGAATTCGTGGATCTGCCCGGGGCGGGTGATCCGTTTGGCCCCAATCAACCGGCGTGGCAGCTCAAGCGCTTCATCGTCACTCGGGCCGAGAACGTGCGGGCCCAATTGGATGGCAAGCTCAAAGGCGCGACGGTGTCCCGGAAGGGGAATAAGGAATAGGGTTGCCGCCCCTGACCGGCCAAAGGGGGAGGCTCGCCGGCGGAGGATACGAGTAAAGTGCGGGGCGGTGAGTGCCGATGGGAGGAGTTGAATAGGTTTAACTCCGATGATCCTGCGCTTTAACCCCGCCGTCCGGTTTGGCAGCCGGCCTGCGACTGGTGTTCCGGTCTCTGGCGGAAAACAGGGCGCTGCGCGCCGTTTCGCCTCCTTGGTTGCGAAGGGAACCTTGCGCGTGCTCGCGGCCGTGGCTGCGGGTGCGGTCGCCATGGTCGCCCTGGGCGCGGAAGCTTTGTCCACAGGCTCCCCCAATTCACCGCTGCGCTTAGTGAATCAGGTTCGGAATCTGGACCGGACCGCCGCCACCCAAGGGATTCCGGTCGAGGTGTTGGCCACCGTGACCTACGTCGACCCAGACCAACTCCAGATCTTCATCGCGGATGAGACCGGCGGCATCTACGTCGCCTCCGAGAAACCGTTGCCATATTCTCTGCGGCGCGGGGATCAAGTGAAGTTGCGCGGCGTGACGGGACCGGGAGAGTTTGCCCCGATGATCTTTGGGAAAACGGTGGAGGTTGTCGGTTTGGGGCGGCTACCCGTCCCCGTCCGCCCCAAGCAGCGGCAACTGCTGGCCGGCGCGTTGGACAGCCAATGGGTGGAGTTGGAGGGCATCGTCCGATCGCTCCGCAAGACGGACGATGGAAGGGCGACCGTCTTGGACGTCAATTCCGATGGGTATCGGTTCGATGCAGAAATCCCCGCGCTGTCGCCCGAAGCGGGCAGCCGTTTAATTGATGCCGAGGTTCGCTTCCGGGGCGTTTGCGCTTCGATCTGGAACGCCAAGGGACAGTTTTCCAAGGTCCTTCTGCACGTGACGCCGGGATCGGACCTGGAGGTGATCCAGTCCGGCACGACGGATCCGTTTTCCATTCCGGCATTGCAGGTGGCTGATCTGCTCCGATTCCGGGCCAATGGTGACTGGGGCCACCGGATTCTCCTCCGCGGAACCGTTCTCTACCAGTCGGGTAGTCAGCTCTACATCCGCAACGCTGGAGACGACATTCGGGTCCAAACCGATGCGGTCGGTGCGGTCGTCCCCGGCGACGAGGTGGAAGTGGTGGGATTCCCGGCCCGCGGCCGCTTTGCCCATGCCATCATCGAAAATGCCGTGGTGCATCGGACGGGACATACCCGGCTCCCTGAACCGGTGGACAGGCTGCCGGAGGAAGCCTTGGCCGATGAGGTTTACGGGAGCCTGACCCGCCTGCGGGCCAATCTGCTGAGTTTTGAACGGATCGAGGGCAACTCGCGCCTGCTGCTCCAGGCCAGCAACCTCGTATTTTCCGCGCGGTTTGGTCCCGGCCAGCAGCACCACATTCCGGTGCTGGAAGCTGGCAGCCAGTTGGAGCTGACCGGGATAACGCTGGCGAATTACAACGTGGATGGAAAAAAAGACCTGCAACTGCTTTTGCGTTCACCGGCGGACATCCGGGTGCTGAACGCACCGCCGTGGTGGAATGCCGAGCGGACCCGCCGGATTGCCGGGGGCATCGCCGTGTTCCTGGGCGTCGCCCTGATTGCCCTGCTCCTGCTGTTCCAGGCCAACCGCAAGCTTCAGCGGGAGGTCGAGGAGCGGCATCGAGTGGAGGCCTCCCTCGCGAGGCGGACCAACGAATACAAGACGATCTTCGATGCCGCGCCCGCGATGGTGTTGTTCAAGGACGACCGGAACCGATACCTCGCAGTCAGCCAGGCCGGGGCCGGCATGATGGGGCTCACCCGGGAGGAGATCGAAGGCCGCACCGCCTGGGAGATTGACCCGGAGCAGGCCGACCAAGCCTATCAGGACGACCTCGAAGTCATCCACTCCGGGAAGCCCAAGCTGGGCATCATTGAGCGCCTCTCGCCCAACGATCATACGACGCTTTGGATCAGTGCCGACAAGCTGCCGTGCCGCGATGCCCAGGGCAAAGTGGTGGGGGTCATTATCTTCGCCATCGACATCACCGAACGGGTCAAGGCGCAGAACGCGCTCCAGCAGGCCAACGCCGAACTCGAAGGCCGCGTGGCGGAACGGACGGCCGAACTGCAGGAGACGAACCGGCACCTCCAGGACGCCAAGGAGGCCGCTGAGGCGGCGACGCGGGCCAAGAGCGAATTCCTCGCGGCGATGAGCCATGAAATCCGCACGCCCATGAACGGCGTCATCGGCATGATCAACCTCCTGCTGCAGACGCCGCTCGATCCCGAGCAGCGTGAATTTGCGGAGACAGTCGGTGCCAGCGGCGAAGCCCTGTTGACGATCATCAACGACATCCTCGACTTTTCGAAGATCGAGGCGGGCAAGCTCCACTTTGAGCAGCGGGACTTCGATCTGCGTGAGGTGGTTGAGGGGACGGTCGAGGTGTTGGCCGGTCCGGCTCACAACAAGGGCATCGAGTTGGTCTGCCATCTGCCAGCGGCGGTGCCGACCCACCTTCACGGGGACTCGGGCCGGATTCGGCAGGTCCTGCTCAACCTGGTGGGCAACGCCGTCAAGTTTACCGCCAAGGGCGAGGTTTTTGTCGAGGTCAGTGCCGGCACCGAAACGGATGTGGACATGGGGATCCGTGTCGAAGTGCGCGATACCGGCATCGGCATTTCCCCGGAGGTTCAGGCGCAGCTCTTTCAGCCCTTTGTCCAGGCGGACGGCTCGACGACCCGGCGTTTCGGCGGCACGGGGCTTGGGCTCGCCATCAGTCGGCGCCTCGTGGAGATGATGCATGGCCAGATTGGTGTCCGCAGTGAGCCCGGCCGTGGTTCCACCTTTTGGTTCACGCTGCGCCTGCCCCGCGGCAAGGCCCCGCAGGCCCCGCCGCCGGCGCTGGCCGAATCCCTTTCCGGAAAACGCGTGCTCATCGTCGATGACAACGCGACCAACCGCACCATCCTCCACCATCAGATTCTTGGCTGGCGCATGGAAAACGGCGGCCTGGCCACCAACGCCGAGGAGGCCCTGTTCCTCCTCCACGAAGGGATCCGCACCGGCCACCCCTATGACATCGCCCTCCTCGACATGCACATGCCGGGCATGGACGGTCTGCATCTCGCCAAGGCCATCCGTAGCGAAGCGCCTCTGGACCGCACCCGGCTGATGGTGCTTACGTCCCAGTGCGACCGACTGAAGCCCGAAGAGCTGAAGGAAGCCGGCATCGCCGCCTGTCTCGTCAAACCGGTCCGTCATTCACAACTCCATGGCACGCTGCTGCAGGTCTTCGCCGGATTTGACACGCCCCGGGCACCGAAACCCGGCGGTGACGCCGGGGAGTCAAAGCCGGTGGGGGTTCAACCCGCCGAAGCCTCGGCCCCGGTGATCCGGATTCTGCTCGCGGAAGACAACATCGTGAACCAGAAAGTGGCCCTGCGGCAGTTGAAGCTGCTCGGCTATCAGGCGGACTGCGTGGCCAACGGCGTGGAAGTCCTGGAGGCGCTCGAGAAGGTGGATTACGACCTCGTCCTGATGGACTGCCACATGCCCCAGCTGGACGGTTACGAAACCACCGGCCGGATTCGCGGCCAGGAAAAGGAAGGACAGCATCTTTGCATCGTCGCGATGACCGCCAGCGCCATGCAGGGCGACCGGGACAAATGCCTCGCCGCCGGCATGGACGATTACATCACCAAACCGACCCGGTTGGCCGACCTGGAGGCGACTTTGGTTCGTGCCTTGGAGCGGCGGGCCGAGGCGGCGGTGGTTTGAACCGACGTGCCTCAGTGCCCGGCGCGGTTTGCGGTTCGCCCCGGGGCTAAACTTCGTTGCCGAAAGGATTGCACCCGCTGGTTTTCCCCCGAAAACTGCCGTGGTCGATGGCGTTTTCCTTCAAACTGTTCCGAAGAGTATCGCTGCTGCTCCGCTCGGGGGCCGCCACCCTGCTTCTGGCCGGGTGTGAGCGACCGACCTCCGTGGTCGTCCGTTCTTCGGCTGAACCGGTCTCGGTTCAGACCGCAGCGGCGGAGCTGCATCCGCTCGATCGCACGCTCACCCTGCTCGGTTCCCTCCTGCCGCTGGATCGGGCACCCGTCAGCATCAAGGTCACGGGCCGGCTCAGTCAGCTCAAGGTGGACGTTGGCAGTCCGGTCACCGCCGGCGAAGTGATGGGCCAGGTCGAACCGCGTGACTACGAGCTGCGCCTGCGCCAGGCCGCCGCCTTGCTGGCCCAGGCCCGAGCCCGGGTGGGCTTGCCCATTGAAGGCGAAGACGACCGGGTGGAGCCCGAGAAGCTGAATACCGTGCGCGAGGCGAAGGCGCTCTTTGAAGAGGCGGACAAGGCCGTTGAGCGGGTCCGCAAGCTGCAGATCCAGAACATCAGTTCCGAGGCCGAACTGGAGCGGGCGACGGCCGAATATCAGGTCACGCTCAACCGCTATCAGGATGCGTTGCAGGACATCCGCGAACGCCAGGCCCTGCTCGCCCAGCGGCGGGCCGAGCTCGACATCGCCCGGCAGCAGGTCACTGACACCTCGTTGCGGGCACCCTTTGACGGCGTGGTGCAGGAACGGTTGGTCAGCGTGGGCCAGTTTCTCGCCGCAGGTTCGCCGGTCCTGACCTTGGTTCGCGTCAATCCGTTGCGGCTGCGGCTGGAGATTTCGGAGCGGCAATCGGCCCAGGTTCACATGGGACAAGCGGTGAGGGTCAGCTTCGACACGGTGACCAACGTTCAACAGGCGCGGATCGTCCGCGTGAGCCCGACGCTCGACGAACGCACGCGGATGCTGGTCGTGGAGGCGGAACTGGACAACTCCGGCAACGTGCGCGCGGGCTCCTTTGCACGGGCGGAAATCAAGCTGGAACAGGCCGCCCCGGCGCTGGTCATCCCGGCCGATGCGTTGGTCACGTTCGCCGGCTCCGAGAAGGTGTTTTTGCTGGCGACCAACCGGGCCATGGAACGGCCAATCACCTCCGGCCGCCGGCAGGATGGCTGGATTGAGGTGCTGCACGGGCTGAAGGCCGGAGAACTGGTCATCCGCCGGCCTGGCGGTTTGCAGGCCGGCGATCCGGTCCGCGTCGTCACCGGCGCCTTGACCGGCGCACCCCCGCCTGTTCTGCGAGAAAACTGACATGCAGAAGCTCGCCGATGTCTGCATTCGCCGGCCCGTGTTCGCCACGATGCTGATCCTGGCGTTGGTGGTGGTGGGCGCCGCCAGTTACACCAAACTCGGAGTGGATCGGCTGCCGGCGGTCGATCTCCCCACCGTGCGCATCAGCACAACGCTTCCCGGCGCCTCGCCCGCCGACGTCGAGGCGCAGGTTTCGCGGCCCATCGAGGAGGTGGTGAACACGGTCTCCGGGCTGAGCGAACTGCGTTCCATATCAGGGCCCGGCCAATCGATGGTGCTGGCGACCTTTGAGCTCGACCGTGATATCGATTCCGCGGCCCAGGATGTCCGTGACCGGGTCGCCGCCGTGATCCGCCGGCTGCCGCGGGAAATTCAGCCGCCGGTCATCAGCAAGTTCGACAACGATCAGGTCCCGGTGCTCACGCTGTCGCTGTCAGGTCACCGGCCCCTGCGGGAGCTGACCGAACTCGCGGACAAGATCGTAAAGGTCCGCATCGAGCGATCGGCAGGCGTGGGCGGGGTCTGGATCGAGGGGGCCGCCGAACGCGCCGTAAACCTTTGGCTGGAGGCGGACCGGCTCGCGGCCTATGGCCTGCCGGTCACGGCCGTGCGGGATGCGCTGAACCGCCAAAACGTCGACATCCCGGGCGGCAACGTCACGGCGGCCGTCCGGGAGCAGTCCCTGCGGACCCTCGGGCGGTTCACCGAGGCGCGGCAGTTTGAGAACCTGGTCATCGCGACCCGGGACGGGGAGCCCATCCGGCTTCGTGACCTGGGACGCGCCGAGGATGGCACGAAGGAGCAACGGTCCATCACCCGCCTCAACGGCGAACCCGCGGTGATCCTGGAAGTCCGGCGCCAGTCGGGGGCCAATACCGTCGCGGTCATCGATGGCGTCAAGGCCCGGCTCGCGGAGGTGGCGCAACAGCTGCCCGCCGACGTGAAGTTTGAGGTCGTGCGGGACCAGTCGGTTTACATCTACGCCGCGCTGCACGAGATCAACCTCCACCTGATCCTCGGCAGCGTCCTGGCCTGCGTGGTGGTGTTGCTGTTCATGCGGGACTGGCGCTCCACGCTGATTTCCGCGACGGCGATCCCGGCCTCGGTCATCGCGACGTTCGGCATGATGTGGGCGCTGAACTTCACGCTGAACAGCGTCACGATGCTCGCGCTGGTCCTGATGGTGGGCATCGTGATCGACGACGCGATCGTGGTGCTCGAGAACATCTACCGGTTCGTGGACGAGAAGAAGATCGGGCCGTTTCAGGCGGCGAAGGAGGCGACGGCGGAAATCGGGCTCGCGGTCATGGCCACGACCCTCAGCCTCGTAGTGATCTTCGTGCCGGTGTCGTTCATGTCGAGCATCTCGGGCCGGTTCCTGTTCCAGTTTGGCATCACGGCCGCGGTGGCGGTGCTGGTCAGCCTGCTCGTTTCCTTCACCCTGACGCCGATGCTGAGCGCCCGCCTGCTGCGGTCCAAGGCGCCGGACCAAGCTCCCGCGTCGCGTCGTGGCTTCTACGCGGCGATGGAGGCGAAATATCTTGCCCTGCTCGGCTGGGCTTTGAACTGCCGGGGATGGGTGGCGCTGGCCGCGCTCGGCGTGGTGCTGGCGTCGGTCCCGCTGTATCGCGTGGTGAAGCAGGAATACATCCCCACGGACATCGACGAGGGCGAATTCGAGGTCAACCTCACCGCACCCGAGGGCACCAGCACCCAGTCGATGAACGACGCCATGATCGTGCTGGAGCGCGAAGTGGCCGGAATTACCGGAGTGAAGACGGTTCTGGCGACCACGGGCGGCGGCTTCATGGGCAGCGTGAACGCCGGCCGAATGTTCGTGCGTCTGGTGCCGTTCGAGGAGCGGCGCTTCACCTTTGGCCGGCTGCTCCAGGAGACGGTGCGGCTGCGTCCCCAGCGGGCGTTTCAGAACCATCGTCCCCAACGCGTCGTGATGCAGGAGATCCGGCAGAAGCTGCGCCGGTTCGGGCTGCGGACCTCAGTGAACAATCTCCAGACGTTCACCTTTGGCGGTTCCCGCTGGGACATTGACTTCGCCTTTCTGGGGCCTGAGCTGGAGCGGCTCGCCGGGTATGCCGAAGCGTTGCGTAACCGGTCCGTCGAACTGGGGCTGCAGGACGCCGACACGACGCTCAAGCTCGACAAGCCGGAGCTGCAGGTGGAGATCGACCGCGACCGGGCGGCCGCGCTGAACGTGTCCACCGCCGACATCGCCGACGCCCTGCGCCTGATGGTCGGTGGCGACGACCGGGTGTCGCGTTTTCGCGATCCGCAGATGAACGAGGACTACGACGTGACGATCCGCCTCGCCGAAGGCGACCGCCGTGACCTCGAGGGCATCGCGGGCCTTTTCGTGCCCGACGCCGAAGGCCGGCTGGTCCGCCTCGACAACGTGGTGCGCCTGACCCCGGCCCAAACCGCCTCGCGGATTGACCGGCTGGACCGGCAGCGGCAGGTGAGCCTGCGCTCCAGCGTGGCGCCCGGCTTTGCCTTGGCGGACCGGCTTGTGGCGTTACAGCAGGCGGCGGGGACCCTGAAGCTGCCGCCGGGTTACTCGACGCGCATCGCCGGACGGGGGCGGGAGTTGGACCGCACGTTCCGGGAATTTCTCTGGGCCTTCGCGCTTTCGGTCGTGTTCATGTATATGATCCTGGCGGCGCAGTATGAGAGCTTCGTGCATCCGCTCACGATCCTGCTTTCGCTGCCCCTGTCGGTCCCGTTCGCGCTGCTTTCGCTCTGGGTCACCGGCAGCACGCTGAACCTGTTCTCGGCGCTGGGGCTGCTGGTGCTCTTTGGCGTCGTGAAAAAGAACGCGATTCTCCAGGTGGACCACATGAACCAGCTCCGGGCCAAGGGACGCGAGCGCCACGCTGCGATCATGGAGGCAAACCGCGACCGGCTCCGGCCCATCCTGATGACGACGTTTGCCCTGGTCGCCGGCATGTTGCCGCTGGCCTTGGGCACCGGGCCTGGAGCCGACGAAAGGCGATCCATTGCCATCGTGGTCATTGGCGGCCAGTCCCTGTCGCTGTTGTTGACCCTGATCGTGACGCCGGTGGTCTACACCTGGCTCGATGATTTGGGACGGAGCTTTCGGCGAAAGATCGGGCGCGAGCCGCGGTTCACCTCCGTTCCAAACCTCGGTGCGTAAGGGGTCAATGTTTGGGGGAATGGTCCCAGCCAACTCCGCCTGGGTGGAATGGCCGCGGAACGCTCCTGGGCCGCTCTCCGACCGACTTCAAGAATCTTGCGCAATCACGGGCCGATCATTCGTAAGTCGTTGGCGTGAGCTTTGCTCCCGCGGTGAGCCGATGCGGCAGTCTTGGATGGTTTTAGCACTTCGGTTCGTCGTCCTGGTCTTTGTGATCTGCTGCGGGTGGCGCGGGATTGTGGTGGCGGGAGCGTCGGCGCCTCCGGTGCGGCTCGAGGTCCCGCTTTACCCCCGGCTGGAAGGCTATCGCTTTGAAGAGGCGTTTCCCGGGTTGGATCCGTTCTGGGCGATCGGTGCGCAGGTTCCACCCGGGGAGACGAACAGCATGGTTTTTCTCCGAAAAGTCGGGATCGTGCTCATCGTCACCAACCTCGCCGCGCCGACGGCCACGGTCTTCGTGGACCTGGCCAGCAAGACGTTGAACGAATCCGAGTGCGGCCTGCTGGGGCTCGCCTTTCACCCCGGTTGGCGGACGAACCGGCAGGTGTTCATCTACTATTCAACGGTCACGACCTGGGCCGGAACCAACGGACTCCACCAACGGCTCGCTCGCTTTCTCCTGGATCCGGAAAATCCGAATCGCCTGCTGCCGGAATCGGAAGTCCCCCTGATCACGCAGGCGGATCCCGACCTGGCCCATCAGGCGGGTGACTTGGAATTTGGTCCGGACGGTTACCTCTACGTGTCCGTCGGCGATGGCGGGGGCGCTTGGGATAACTTTCAGAATTCCCAGCGCATCGATGGCGGCTTCTTTAGCGGAATCCTGCGGCTGGATGTGGATGGCCGGGAAGGAAGCCTGCCACCGAATCCGCATCCGGCGGTCTCGCCAGGGACTTACTGGATACCGCCGGACAACCCGTTCATCGGCCGGACGAACTTTGTGCTCCAGCCCGTCCTGCCCGAAACCGTGCGGACCGAATTTTGGGCGGTCGGTCTCCGGAATCCCTTCCGCATGGCGTTCCACCCGGTCACCGGAGAACTGTTCGCCAATGACACGGGCCAGAACCGGCGCGAGGAGATCAATCGGATACTCCCGGGGCGCAATTACGGCTGGGTGTTCTATGAAGGGACGTTGGCCTGGCCCTGGGGCATTCCGGCCGGCAACGAGTTTGTCTTCCCGCTTCACGAATACGAACATGAGCAGGGGCGGGTGGCCATTACCGGGGGGGCTTGGTGTCTGGGCGACCGCTATCCCGCCCTCGGCGGAGCTTATGTCTTCGCCGACCTCGGCGGGTCCATCGGGGCCCTGAGCCCCAATGCCGACGGAACCTACGCCGCGCGTTGGGTGGCCCGGACAACCGGGGTGATCGACGTGACCATCAACCCCCGGAGTGGGGAACTGCTCTTCATGAACGCCACCGATGGCATGGTCTGGAAGCTGGCGGTCGAGTCGAGCGACGACGAGCCGTTACCGGAGCGACTGAGCCAGACCGGAGTCTTCACCAACCTTGCAAACCTTGGTATCGCGTCAGGATTCAAACCCTATGAGATCAACCATCCTTTCTGGTCGGATCACGCGCAGAAGCAGCGATGGTTCGGGTTGATCGACCCGGGCCATCCGGCGCGCTTTTCCCCGACGGAAACCTGGCGGTCGGCGGAGGGTTCGGTCTGGGTCAAACATTTTGAACTGGCCACCGCGGCGGATCCCGCCGCCCCGCTTCGACGGCTTGAAACGCGCCTGCTGGTCCGTAACTCGCACGGTGTGTGGGGAGCTTCCTACCGTTGGCGGCCCGATGGCTCGGATGCCGACCTCGTGCCGACCGAGGGATTGGACGAAGTCATCCCGGTCGCCCTGAACACAAACACTTCCGCCTTGCGGCAACAGCGCTGGCGTTATCCCGGCCGCGATGAATGCCTGGCGTGTCACACCCGCGCGGCGGGATTTTCCCTCGGATTTAACACCGCACAGCTCAACCTCACCAACGGCGGCACGTGGCAGATCGGCCGGTTGTCGGAACTCGGCTACGTCACTGGAGTTCCCGCCGCCCCGGTGCCTCTGCCCAAGTTGGCCGCCTTGGACGATTCGTCGGCCAGCGTTGGATTCCGGGCTCGCTCCTACCTCGCCGCAAACTGTGCTTACTGCCACTTCCCCGGCGGACCCACCCGGGCGCAGTGGGATGCGCGGCTTACCGCGCCACTGGACATGGCCGGAATCGTCGGGGTGAACGCCTTGAACAATCTGGGTGATGTTTACGGCCAGACCGTCACCCAGATCGTGTTTCCGGGTGAGCTTCAACAGTCCTCCATCTTCAGGCGAGTGGCGGAACTGGAGCCCTACCACATGCCGCCGCTGGGATCGTCCCAGATCCATACGAACGCGGTGAACTTGTTGCGGGAATGGATCCTCGGGGAGCTGCCCCGGCAGACTTCGTTTCTGAGCTGGCAGACGAATCACTTCGGTGGCCCGGCTCGTGAAGTGGCGGCGGCGACGGCTGACCCCGACGGCGACGGCCTGAACAATGAATTGGAATGGCTCCTCGGGGAGGATCCGCAGGCCGCTCAGCGATACTGGCAACTTTCCGGCGTCGAAGAGGACGGCCAGTTGGTCCTCCGTTTTGAGCGTCGGGCGGGATTGCTCATGCTGCTTGAATCCATGGATACCGAAGTGGCGCGCGAGGGTTGGCAACCGGTTGAGGCGATGGGAAATGAGTATTCAGTTCCGTCTGGCGATGGGCTGGCCGAAATCCGCGTGCCGATTCCGGTCACGGGGACCTCGCTGTTCCGGGTGCGGGTCACGCGGCTTTAGGCGGTGAACGGGTGACCGAAGCGGTCGTCGGGGATCGGGTGGGCGGGCCCTGTTCACGGGCTTCCAGAAAGCGTTTCAGCTCGCTGGCCATCGTGCCCCCGAAGCCGGGCACCTGTTCAATTTCCTCAAGGCGGGCAAGCCGCAGGCGCTGGAGTGAGCCAAAGCGTTTCAGCAGTGCCTGCTTGCGGGCGTCGCCGATGCCGGGGAACTCGTCGAGCACGCTTTCGCTGATCTTTTTGAGGCGCAGTTGGGCGTTGTAGGTGTTGGCAAACCGGTGCGATTCGTCGCGCACCCGCTGCAGCAGCTTCACCGCCTGGTGATCCAGTCCAAGCACCAGCGGATCCCGCTCGCCGGGGCGGTGAATTTCCTCGTTCTCCTTGGCCAGTCCGATGATCGGAATGTGACTGAGGCCGAGCCTGGCCAACTCTTCGCAGGCCGCGTTGAGCTGGCCCTTGCCGCCGTCGATCAGGATCAGGTCGGGCAGGTTGGGTTTGGCCGAGGGCTTGGGGACCCAGGGAGCCTCGGCGAAGTCGGAAGTCGGAAGTTGGAAGTCGGAAGTGCTGCTCGCCATCGCCTCAGGCTCGTTTTCTTGTCCTCCTGCTTTCCTGTTTTCCAAGTTTGAGGCCGCCGCGTCGGTGGTCACCCGGATCTCGCCGCCCCGCATCACCCGGCTCACGTCGTCCACCGCCTGTTGAAGTTCCTGCGGGCTGACCTCGCCGCCCTCGTCGCCACTTCCAACTTCCGGCTTCCCGCTGCGCACTTCTTTGAGGAGGCGCGAATAGCGGCGGCGGACCGTCTCCGCCATGCAGGCAAAGTCATTCTGCTCGGTCACGGTCTTCATCCGGAAGCGCCGATAGTTCGCGCGGTCGGGTCGGGCGTGCCAGAAGCTGACCATCGAGGCGACCATGAACGTGCCGCTGATGTTCGAGATGTCGAAGCCCTCGATGCGCGCCGGCGGCGCGGGCAGACCGAGCACGCGGGCGAGTTCGCGCAGGTCGGACTCCGGATTGATCGCCACCGGAAGTTTGTAGGGGATGCGCTCGAACTTCTCCGTCTTCTGGACGGTGCGCCTCATGTCCTCCAGCGCGTCGCGCAACTGGGCGGCGCGCTCGAACTCCAGCGCGGCGGCGGCCTTCTTCATCTCCGCTTCGAGTTCGCCGCGCAGCTCGTCGGTCTGGCCTTCGAGGAATTCGATGCCGGCCTTCACCTGCACCAGATACTGCTCGCGCGAGATGTTGCCGATGCAGGGAGCGGTGCAGTGCTTGAGGTTGCCGTAGAGGCAGTGCTTGTAGTCGCTCTCGTTGGGCGTGAGCGGACGGCAGCCGCGCAGGTGAAACTTGCGCCGCATGAGCGTGAGGGCGCGGCGCACGGAACCGCTGTGGGCGAAGGGACCGAAGTAAACACAGCCGTCGTCCTTGCGGAGGCGCGTGAGCGAAAAGCGCGGGATCGGGTCGTTAAGATTGACCTTGAGCAGCAGGAACCGCTTGTCGTCCCGGAAGTCGATGTTGAAGCGCGGCGTGAACTCCTTGATGAGCTTGCCCTCCAGCAGCAGCGACTCCGGCTCGGACTTCACGACGTGCCAGTCGAAGTCGTGGATCGCGTCCACCAAGGCGTTGAACTTGAGGTCCCAGCCCAGCCGGCGCGACGGATGGAAATACTGCGAGACACGCTTACGGAGATCGCGCGCCTTGCCCACGTAGATCACCGAGCCGAAGCGGTCCTTGTGCAGGTAGACCCCGGGCCGGTGGGGCACCTGCGACAGCTTGTTGCGGATGTGATCGTTGACGGGCAAGGGGTGGCGCCGGGCGAGGTTTGCTAGGGTTGCAGGTCCGATTCGGTCGGCCGGGCCGGAGCGTCTTCTTTCTGGATCAGGCGAAAGAAAGTCGGCTCAGCCAGCTCCGCGAGGGAGTAGAAACGGCAGTTCGCCCTGCTTTCGATCCGCTCAGCGGGCACGGGAACCCAGGGTGCTTGGCCGAGTAATCCGATGCTGCTTTCAAGTTGTAGCCCGCGTGCGTTGCTCGTCCAGGCTACGGCTGGCCCCCCCGGCAGTTTCACGACGTGCAAACGGTCATCCGAGAAGGCGAGCTGCGGTAGCGACGCCGTGATCGACGCCAGACCGGCCGGACTATGGGCGCGCAGGACGGCCAGGGGTGCCGGTGACCCGGTGGTCATCACCAATCGGAGGCGGTGCGGGGCGTCCGAAAGTCCCTGCGCGAGTCGGACGGAACGGAGTCCGTGGGCCGGCGGTGTCCAGCCGGCCGGAATCGGATCCAAGAAATGCCGCTCGACTTGCCACCGGGCTGTAAATCCCGCGGGCAGAGGCTCGCCCAGTGAGAGGAGGACTGAGAGGAAAATCCAATGATCCCAAGGCTCAATGATCACTCGGCCGGAGTTTGAGACAAATCTGACCGCATTGTTTCCAACGCCATCCGGACCAGTTCGGGAGCCCACTACGCTGAAGGTGTAATATTTCTGGTCAGGGGTAAAGTTGTTCGGGGTGAAGGTCCATTCCTCTTCGAGCAAAGGGTGGCTGTGCTCAACGAGTGCCAACGTCGGCCAGCCGGCGAAGTGGGTCGGTGAAACCCGGTTGAAACCTAACAGTTCCGAATGGTCGGCCGCACGTTTACCGTCAATCCAAACCTCAACTTCACCCGCGAATGCCCCCGTGAGTTCAGCAAACAGCGAGCTGCCGGTGAAATCGCATTCAAGGATTTGCCCCTGCCAGCAGACGTCCCGGCCAATTTTGAATGAACGCACACGCGGACATTCCCATGGATTGACAGCGGGTAATTCGAGCCCGGGTTGAAGGTAAGCGAGGACAAATTCCGCCATCAGCTCGTGGCCATCGGCGGTGGAGTGAAGGTGGTCCACCAACAGCGAAGTCGGAAGCACTGAGTTGCTGCGGCAGTAGGCTTTCCAGGCATCGCGGACTCGCGCCAGCGCCGCCCCGTGGCGCCGGGCAATGGCCGGTAGCGCGACATAGTTCCGATAGGGGTTGGCGTTCTCCGGCGTGAGTCGTTGTGGATTTGTTTCCTCGTCCAAGGCCTGGTTCTCATGCGGGTGATCGGTCTGGACGAGGATTTCGGCCGTGGTGCCGGAACGCAGTTGGCGGAGCAGATTATCCGTGCCGGCGCCGGTTCCGTAGGCGTGAAAAATGACGAGGTCTGGCTGTCGGGGAATCAGATCGGCTTGGACCGTCCGGGCGAGCGGCCAGTCTTGAAATCCGGCAATGGCCAGATTCTCGATTTGAAGGTCGGCATCCGGATACAAACGCCGCAATTCGTTGGCGACCTGCTGCCACCACGGGCCGAGGGTAATGGACTGCCCGTAAAAGATGATCCGAACCGGATTCCGGTTCGTCGGGTTGCTGGTTGCCAGCAGCGCCCGAACCCGGGCCAGAGGTGCGAGTTCCTCCGCGGTGGGCACCAAGGGCGAATGGGGCAACAACGCCCCCAAAGCCAAGGGGCGGACCGCGAGTCCAATTAGCAGACAGACCAACCTGACTCCCTCAAAAATGCACGCCCGATGGGCCCGGCTGCCGGCTGAAATTGGGTTGGTCTTCAAACGCGGCCGTGTGGAAATCGAATTTTCGCGAAAGGGTTGCCCAGTTGCGCCAGATGTCGGCGACTACCGGTTCGGCAGGAGGTCCTTGATCAGCTTCTGTTCCTGAGGGCGCAAGGTGCCGGGCGGGATGCGTTCCGCAATGGCCCGGGCGTCTCGCAATTGGTGATTGGCCGCCAGCACCGCGGCATGGATCGCCTGGCAGTGGGGTTCGTAGTCGGCCCCGGCGAGCTTGAGGTTCTCGATCGTGGTCAGCGCCTCCTCCGCCTTGCCCTGTCGCAGCTTGGCGAACGCGATGCCGACCCCCAGACTGGTCGATTCCGGATGTTGGGCGAGGAGCTTGTGAAACGTGTTCAGCGAACGGTCAAGGTTCTCGTTGAAGAGCAGATCGAGATAGGCGTCTTGGGCGAGCACTTCGGGATCATTCGACTTCAGCCGTGCCAGGGTCCGGTAGGCTTTCCGCTCGTGTTCGACAAACGAACGGTCCGGGAGCGAGCTGATGAGCTGATTTGCCGCGGTGTAGCCGTAGCGCGAGTCGCCGAGCAACCGCTCCCACGCCTCGAGCGCGATCTCCGGATGCCCCATTTGCTTGGCATAGGTGGCGATGAATTTCACCCGGGACCAGCGGGCCCCAGCAGCCTCCAGCGCGGATTTCAGGTGCGTGGCGATTTCCGCGGTCTTGCCCTGCGCCGCCGCGAGGTGGGCGTTGGCACAGGCGACCGCGTCTCCTGGAAGCGAGGCTTTGGCCTCGTCGATCAGGGCGGTGGCCTCGTCCCATTTCTTAAGGTCGGCGAGCACTTCGATCCGCACCAGAAACAGGGATTCACTCTTGGCGCTCGCGGCGGCTGGCACCAACCGCTCCGCCTCGGCGTAAGCTTCGTGGCCCCGCAACCACTCCGCGACGGACACCAGATCTTCTTCGCCGTTTTCCCCGGTGAGCAAGGCGGGGATCTTTTCCTGTATCTGCGCCCGCAGGGCAGGGGCCTGCTGCCATTGGGCGTGGAACGCGGCCAACTTGTCCGCCAAGCTTGCATCGGGGCGCGCCACGAGCTGCTCCGCGAACTGGACGAGCTCTGCCGGCGCCAGAGTTTCCACCGCCACCAGCGCCCTTAGGGCACCCTTGCCCGTTTCGTCTTTGGCCGGGGCGAGGGCGCGCAGGATGGGAAGCGCCTCGTCGTCGGCTCCCGGCTGATCGGAGGCCAAAAGTGCCCGGGCCAGAACGAGTTTAAGTTCCGGTGCCGTCGGCCGGTCTTTAAGGGCGATGCGGGCTCCGTCCACTGCGCCGCGCCAATTGCCGAGGGCGATCAACTGATCCAGTGCGAGCCCTTGGGTGACGGGATCGCTGGCATCCAACTGAAGCAGCTCGTTGAGACCGGCCTGGGAAATGTCCAGCCGCGAAAGGTTCAGGGCGAGCCGGACCATTTCCTTCCGGTCCGCGGGGGTCGCGCGGCCGGTCGCGAGCAGTTGTTCCCAATAACCCAAGGCGCTGCCCTGTCCGTTCATGGAGAGGAAGCGGGCCGTGACCCGGAGCACCTCCGAATCGGCCGGAGCCAGACGAAGTGCGCCCTTGATCTTCTCCGAACTGGACACCACCAGGCGTTCGTTCATGGCCTGTTGCGCCTCGGCCGCCAGTTTTCGCGCGTGGCGGGTGGTGATCCAGCGTTTCGCGGGCCGATAGCTGATGACGGCCGCCACGGCCAGCACCAGGAGGATACCCAAGGCGATCCAGACCCAGCGGGAGCGGTCTCGGTAGGCGGGAAGTTCGGTCATGGCGGCAATGCGAATTGGCGGATGGATCAATATCGGCGGCGCGGTCAAGTTACTGAGGGAAACGCCGTCAAACCCAGCCTGAACTGAGCTTTTCGAGAAAAAATCGCTTGCCCCGGGACCGCAACCGGCCTCTACTTCCCGTGCTCCAAGGGGGAGTAATTAAAATCAGGTATGAAAAAGTCATTTATTTTGGGGATTGCGACGGCGGCGAGTTTTGCCTTGGCCGAGGCGGCTTGGGTGAAATCCGGCCCGTCGGTTGGCTCGGAGCAGGCCAAGTCCATTTCCACTCTCGGTTCACTGGTCAACGAGCGTTCGTTTTCGACCGGTGGATCCCTCAAAGCCGGAGCGGGGGCCGCCAAGGCGAGTCTGGCTGGGCTGGTCAACGAGAGTAAGGCCATCACGACCCGGTGGAAAGATGGCACGGGCGGAGTTCTTGGTTCTGGAAGCGTTGCAGTTGCCGCTTGGGAAGGAGTCGAAGCCCGCATTCCGATAATTCCTGAATCTTCGACTTGGGCGGCACTGGTTCTCGTTAGTGTCGCACTGGGAGCGCAAGTTGCTCGGCGAAGAAGCCGGGCGTGAAAAGAGGTTCCACCCACTTCAGAGGCGCACTGAGCGCCTCTTTTTTTTGCCGGAATTTTGCCGAACGCCACCTAAATGGTAGAAGCGAAATTGAGCAGATACTTTCGTGGGAGGCGGAAAAAACATTCAACGAGGCCCTGTCGACAGGGTTTTCGGCTTACCGTCCTCTCCTGAAGCTGTAGTTTCTGATTTGTGCGAACGAACAGGAAAACATTGCATGGTTGCGTTCAGAAAAACCGCTGATTACCCGGTGTTGGGCAGTTGCTTGTGCGTTGCGGTGTATCTGGGTGGCTGGCTTCAATTTTCGCAGGATGCTCTTCGCCGTTGATTTGCAGCATTCGAAGCGGTGCCTGATAAACTGGGTCTTGCTTTAAATTATTGACGGCACGAATAACCGTTAATTGACAGAAGAGGAGAACGTTGGCACTTTAATTTTCGAAGGGAGACAGATGCTAATCTGACATAAAAACCAAGCGTTCAGAATCGTGCGATCATCATACTTAAAATTGATTATCGCACTTTACTAAAACTCTCGGATTTGCCGGGTTTGGGGTCTCGTTTCGGAAATGACTTCTTTGGGAGGAAGTCGGGAGGTCGGGTAACACTTCGGTGGGAGGATTTAATCATGAGATTGCTTAGAGGATTATTGGCGGTATTTGCCGCCGCTTTTATTGTTTCAAACCAAACCCTGGCAGCGCCATTGGCGACGGGTTGTTTGAGTGTCACTTATCCGGGGTCGTCGATTGGTGGCCCTAGTTTGCTCGATGCCAATGCGACCTTTGACTCCGCCGCATTTGCCCCAGGCAATTACGATGTTTATTGCGTCAACCAGCATGTCGATATCTCGCTTTCTGTAAATTATTCCATAAATGCGTATGGGCTCTCGGATCCGGCAATTGGCGTGCTCGGGATGGCAAACAACCCTGCGAATTTGGATTTGGTTGAATATGTCTTTAACCAGAACTACCCGGGCCAGTCAGCAGGTGTTAACGGAACCTTCAATTCCGATGACGTGCAGGTGGCTATTTGGACACTGCTTGATGGCAGCGTTACCCCAGCATCCCTGACGGTAACCCCAGCATACTCGCAAGCTCGAGTTGATGAAATCGTGGCGGCTGCAATTGCCAATGGCGAAGGATACGTTGCTGCGTGCGGGAACCTTAAAGCCTACATTTTCAATCCGGTCGCGGCAGGGTGCGGGCTGGCACCGGGCTTGCCCAACGGAGCGCCGTTTGCGCAACCGCTGATCTTCGTGTTGCCCGTGGAATGCCCGGTCACTCTGGAGTGTGTCTCGGTGACCACCGGTCAAGTGGGTAACACTTACACCTCGTCCCTCATCGCGTCCGGTGGAACTTCGCCCTACACCTATTCCATCACCGCCGGCGCGCTGCCGCCCGGTTTGGCGCTTAACACCACGTCGGGTGTGATTACCGGTATTCCCACCGCGGCAGGGACCTTTAACTTCACTGCGAAAGTCGTTGATTCCGTCGGCACTACGGGCACTCACGCGGCGAGCGTTTCCTGCGCGATCACCATTGAATCGGCGCAACTCTCCCTCGCCTGCGTGGCGGCGAATACGGGACAAGTCGGCGCGCCTTATTCTTCCTACCTTACGGCGGCAGGCGGCGTGCCTCCGTATGCTTACTCGATCGCGTCCGGCAGTTTGGCGACCGGTCTCAGCCTGGATCCCCTGACGGGTGAAATCAGCGGAACCCCGGAAGTTTCGGGCACGTTTGCCTTCACGGCCAAGGTGACGGATTCGATCGGCAACACCGGACTGCATTTGGCCACCGCCAATTGCGCCATCAGGATCTCGCAGTCCTACTGCGTGACCGAGGCGGGTATATTGAATTCCGACCTCACCACGTTCACCCTGTCCCACGCCCTGTATCTGCCCGGCATCGGCACCGATTTCATCTTCGGCGGCGCTCCCGGACAGTTCGTGGATAACGGCGACGGCACGGCGACCCTCACGGGCACCGTTTACAGCCGCTCGAACCCGAATCGGAAATGGCAGATCAGCGTGAATCTCACCGGCCAGGTTGCTCCGCCGACTCCGGCTCCCGCAGGCAGCCCGAAGCTCGAACTTCCCGGCTCCAGCTACGTCCCCACCGGCCCGATTGATCCGGCCACCTGGAGTTACCAGACCGGTTTGACCGGCACTTTGACGGGCTTGGGCGACTACGCCGGGGCGGTCATCAACCTCTCCCGGTTTGATGCTGCCTGGCAGGAAGGCGTGGGCGCAAACGGCAAGAACCGTTTCTACGGTGCATCGGCTTGGCTCAACGTTGTGGTCGCTCAGCAACCGACGGTTGGAACGCTCACGCCGACCAGCCATGGTGACTTCAACCTGAACATTTCGGATTTCTGCCCGAACCCGACCATGGATAAGGTCACGGTTGCATGTTCCAGTGTGACCACTGGGGTCGTCGGAACTGCCTTCGCGGGTGCGTCGATCTCGGCCACCGGCGGTGTTAGCCCCTATACCTTCTCAATCGTGTATGGGGCGCTGCCGACCGGCCTTTCCCTGAATCCCAATACGGGTGCGATCACCGGCACGCCGACTGCGGCCGGGAGTTTCAACTTCCGGGTGCGGGTGGTCGATGCGTATGGTGCAGTTGCCGACCATTTCGCTGAGAAGGACTGCAATATCACCATCTACACCTGCCCGGCGATTACGCTGGGGTGTGTTACCAAAGTCACAGGCACGGTGGGCACGGTCTACGCCTCGAACCTGCAGGTCACGGGTGGAACCCCGGCTTACACCTTCTCGATTATCTCGGGAAGTCTGCCTTCCGGACTGACGCTCAATACGGCGACGGGAACCATCTCGGGCACGCCCACCACGGCAGGGACGTTCACGTTCACGGCGAAGGTGGTTGATTCCTCTGGTGCGGTTTGCGGCGGCAGCAAGTCGGCCACGGTCAGTTGCACCATTACCATCGTGCCCAACTGCCCCACTATTACGTTGAGCTGCATTTCCAACGGCACCGGCACGGTCGGAACCGCCTATTCCGGCAGTTTCACGGTGACCGGCGGGGTGGCTCCGTTCACGTTCTCGATCATCTCCGGCTCCTTGCCGGCCGGCCTGACGCTGAATGCGACGACGGGTAAGATCACGGGCACGCCGACCACGGCGGGCACGTTTAACTTCACCGCCAAGGTCACGGGCGCCAACAGCGCAGCGTGCGGCGCCAGCGCTTCCGCGACGGTGTCCTGCAGCATCAAGATCTGCCCTCCAGCCAACACTTTGGTGACGGGCGACACGGCGACCATCGGCTACTGGCAGGGACCGAATGGACAGGCGCTGATCAAGTCGCTCAACGGCGGTCCGAGTTCGACGCAGCTCGGCAACTGGCTGGCCTCGAACTTCCCCTACTTGTTTGGGGCCTATGCCGGTGCCGACAATCTGTCGGGCAAGTCGAATACCCAGGTCGCGGCCAAGTTTGTCCAATTGTTCAATGTGACCGGCGCCAAGACCAAGGCGCAGATCATGGCTTCGGCTTTGGCCGTGTATGTCACGAACTCCACCCTGGCAGGTAATACGGCCACGGCCTCGGGCTTCAATGTCTCCACCACCGGAACTGGGGCCAAACTCTACAACGTCGGCGCCTACGGTGCCCCGGTTGGGTTGGTCAACTACCAGAGCTATTCGGTGATGACGCTGCTCAAACAGGCCAACCTGCGGACCAAGCTGGGTAACTTCAGCTCCAACGCGTTCAACTCGATCTTCGACGGCATCAACATCAAGGGTGATCGCCTTTGAACGACCTCGCCGTTCGGGCATCGCCGCGCGCGAACGAACGGTCTGATTGAATAATGACGGGCTCGGGAATGAACTCCCGAGCCCGTTTTTGTTGGTTCCGCTTGCCTCGCCCCGTCCGTTGACGAATCTCCCCGCCGCATGACGCAGCCACAGGCCTTGGGCCTCCGAAAATCGTTTGGGTTTGGCGACCGCCTTGGCTTGGCGACGCCCGGACACTTGGCGGCCGCGCGCCGGTATCCCGACTTTCTCCCGATCTTCGCCCAGCAATCGATTCGCGAACTTGGCCGCACCCAACGCACCCCGGAAGAAGTCATGGCAGCGGCCCAGCGGGACCTGGCCAAGGCCGGGTTTGACGGTATCTGGGGTGCCGATGGCGATCACCTCAAGACTCCGGAGGATGTCCAACGGGTGGCGCAGGCCGGTTTCTGCTTCTTCACGATCGATCCGAGTGCCTTCGTGAACAACGCGGCCGACTCGATGGATGAGGCGGCACTCCGCGCGGAAGTGGCCCGGCAGGAAGCGGACGGACTCTTCACCGGGTTTGACTGGCGGGAGTATTACCTGAATCGCGTCTTCAATGTGAGCCCCCGGTTTTCGCCGTTCCGTTTTGACGAGGAATCCCTGCTCCGCGCCGCGGTGAAATACGCCCGGGCGACGGCCCACGCCGCGGACATGAGTGAAGCGATCGCGCAGGCTTCCGCCGGGCGGCCGTTCGAGGTGGAGGTTTCCGTGGACGAAACCGATTCGCCCACGGCACCGCTGGAGCACCTTTTTTTTGCGCTCGAACTGCAGCGCCGAGGCGTTCCCGGCTTGGTCAGTCTTGCTCCGCGCTTCATCGGCGATTTCGAGAAGGGGATCGACTACCGGGGCGATCTCGCCCGCTTTGAGGAACAGTTGAAGGTGCATGTCGCGATCTCGAAGTTCGCCGGCCCCTACAAGCTCAGCATCCACAGCGGGTCGGACAAATTCAGCGCCTATCCGGCCATCGGGCGGGTCTGCCGGGAACTGCTGCACGTGAAGACCGCCGGCACGAGCTACCTTGAGGCGCTGCGGGTCGCCGCCCGGACCAACGTGCCGCTGTTTGCCGAGATCGCCGCCTTCTGTCGCGGCTGTTTCGACGCCGACAAGGCCAGTTACCACATCTCGACGACGAGCGCCCAGGTTGCGGGTCTGCCGGCCTTCCGCGGGGTGGCCGACGAAGGCGCCTATCTGGATGAGGTTTCGGGCCGGCAACTGCTCCACGTGACCTTTGGTTCGGTGCTGACGCGCGGCGTCGATTCAGCCGGCCGCCGCTTCAAGGACGGCTTGCTTGAAACCCTCCACCAACACGCTGACCTTCACGCCGAGCTTTTGGAAAAGCACTTCGTGAAACACCTTTCGCTGCTCAACGCGGGCTGATCCCTAATGTTTACCCTCTCCGAAGTCTCCAAATCCTACGGCAGCCGGACGCTGTTCGAAGACGTCACCGTCACCATCAACCGCACCGACCGGCTGGGCTTGGTCGGCCCCAACGGCGCGGGCAAATCCACCCTTTTTAAGCTAATCCTCGGGGACGAGGAGGCTGACTCGGGGATCATCACCCGCCAGCGTGGCGCCACGGTCGGGTTCCTCCCCCAGGAAAGCGCCCCCGCCGGCGAGGAGACGGTGTTGGAGATGGTCACGAGTCACCATCACGGCGACGAGTGGCAGGTGGCGGACGGCGCGGCCGTCGCGAAGGCGAAACGAATCCTCAAGGGCCTTTCCTTCCGCGAGACGGACTTTGAGCGGCCGGCGCGGGAACTGTCAGGCGGCTGGGTGATGCGCACCCATCTGGCCCGTTTGCTCGTTCAGGAGCCGGACCTGCTGATGCTCGACGAACCGACCAACCACCTCGATCTCGAGACGTTGATCTGGTTTCAGGATTACCTGCGGAACTACCCCGGCGGCATCGTGCTGATTTCCCACGACCGGGAGTTTTTGAACCGTCTGGTTACCGGCATCCTGGAACTCCGAAGCAGCCGGCTCTGGAGTTACGCCGGCAACTTCGACTCCTACCTGCTGCAGCGCGAAGCCCAGCAGGAACAGCAGGCGGCCGCCTTCAAGAATCAGCAGAAGGAAATCGGCAAGCTGATGGACTTCGTGAACCGGTTCCGCGCCAAGGCTTCGACTGCGACGCGGGCCCAGGCCAAGCTCAAGCAGATCGAGCGCATGGAGCGGGTCGATGCACCGGAGTCAGCGGCTTCGACCGTGGACTTCGCCTTTCCGCAGCCGATCCAGAGCGGGCAGCGCGTCATCACGCTGCGGCAGCTCCACTTCGCCTACGGGGACCATTCGATCTATCGCGGCATCGATTTCGAAACGACCCGGGGTGAACGCACGGTTTTCGTCGGCCCCAACGGGGCCGGCAAATCGACGCTGCTCAAACTGCTGGCCGGCGTGCTCACGGAACAGGCCGGTGAACGGGACCTCGGGCCCAAGGTCAACGTCGGTTACTACTCCCAGTATCGCACCGAAATGCTCCAGGCCGAGCGGACGGTGCTGGAGGAGGCCAACGATACGCCGGCCCGCGTCACGGAACTTTACGTGCGCTCGCTGCTGGGATGCTTCCTGTTCCGCGATGACGACGTGTTCAAGAAGGTCGGCGTGCTGAGCGGCGGCGAAAAGAGCCGGTTGGCGCTGGTGAAGATTCTGCTCAATCCGCCCAACCTCCTCCTCATGGACGAGCCGACGACCCACCTCGACATGGCGAGCATTGACGCGCTCATTGCGGCGCTCACCGAATATACGGGCACGCTGCTGTTCATCAGCCACGACGTTTACTTCATCCGCGCGCTGGCGACGAAGGTGCTGCACATCAACGCTGGCAAGCTCACGCCCTACGCCGGCGACTACGACTACTACCTCGAGAAGACCAAGGCGATTTCGGCCCGGACCGCCCTCACGGCGCAACTGACCAATGGACGGCCCACGGACCGGATCGAAGCCGCCGGGCGGGAAGACTCCGGTCGCCTGAACCAGAAGGAGCGTCGTCAGCAGGCCGCCGAGTCGCGCAAGACCATCTCGGTCCACAAGAAGCGGGTCGCCACGCTGGAATCGTTCATTGAGTCGCTGGAGAAACGGCAGACCGCGCTCATTGCGGAACTCGAGTTGCCGGAGACCTATTCGAAGCCGCGACGGATGAACGAGCTGAATCACGAGCTGAAGCTGGTCTCCCGGGATCTGACTGCCAAGGGCGTGGAGTGGGAGGCGGCGTCCCAAAAGCTCGCGGAGGCGGAGCGCGAACTGGTGGCGTAAGCGGGTTCCGTTCGCGGGCGCGGATACCTGCCGGATGCCCGGAGCGCCGCGTCCCGTCAGTGTGAGGATCCCCACGGTGGACGGGCCGAGCATCGCACTTACTCTCGCCGCGTGCAGAGCTTTGCGGACAAGTTCGAGACCACCGCCCCGTCGCCGCTGAACGCGGTGGCCATTCCGGATCTGTGGCAGCAGCAGGCCGTCAGCGCGTTGCGGGCGGGCAAGGACGTGGTGGTTCAGGCTCCGACCGGCGCGGGGAAGACGTTGGTATTCGAGGCGTGGTCCAATCAAGGGCGACCGCGCGGGCAGGCGATCTACACGGTGCCCACCCGGGCGCTGGCCAACGACAAGCTGGCGGAATGGCGCGCCCGCGGCTGGAACGTCGGGATCGCCACGGGAGACCTCGCCGAGAACCTCGATGCGCCGGTCCTGGTGGCGACGCTGGAGACCCAGAAAAACCGCCTGATCCGCGGCGACGGCCCGAGCCTGCTGGTGATCGACGAATACCAGATGCTCGGCGACGAGGATCGTGGGCTGAACTACGAACTCGCGATGGCGCTCGCCCCGGCCCATACCCAGTTGTTGCTGTTGAGCGGTTCGGTTGCGAATCCGCATCACATCGTGAAGTGGTTCCAGCGGTTGGGGCGCGACGCGGTGCTGGTCCGCCACGAGGTCCGGCCGGTTCCGCTGGAAGAAGTCTTTGTCCATGATCTGAGCTACCATCTGCCGGGCGAAATCCGGAGTTACTGGGCGAAGGTGTGTGCCAAAGCCCTCGCGGAAAGCCTGGGGCCCGTGCTGCTGTTCGCACCCCGCCGGCAATCGGCCGAGGTCATCGCGACCGAACTCGCCCGGCAGTTGCCGAATCCGAATCCGCTCCCGCTGACCGAGGAGCAGAAGCGCCTCGTCGGACCGCACCTCGCCCTGCTGTTGAGGGCCCGCGTGGCCTATCACCACAGCGGTCTCAGCTACGCCGCCCGCGCCGGGGTGATCGAACCCCTGGCGAAGGCCGGCCAACTGCGCGTGGTCGTCGCCACCATGGGGCTGGCGGCGGGCATCAACTTCTCCCTGCGGTCGGTGGCGGTCACGGCGCACACCTTCAAGCGGGACGGCCGCGAGGTGCCCATCCGCCCGGACGAGATCCTGCAGATGTTTGGCCGGGCAGGCCGGCGCGGCTTGGACGAGACCGGCTATGCCTTGGTGGACCCCGACCAGTTGCGGATGCGCGATGGGCAACCGGCGCATCTCGCGCGCAGCAACATGGTCGACTGGAGCGCGTTGCTTGGGCTCATGCAGGCGGCGGCGGAGCAGGGGAAGAGCCCATTTTTCGAGGCCGTCCGCGTGCAGGAACGGCTCTTCACCACCAAACCCATCGTGTTGGGAGTCGAGAGTTCGTTGAAGCATCCCGACGCGCCGTGCGGCCTGCACACCGACGCCGAACGGGCCCGCCACGTCCGGCGCAAGACCCGGGAACTGCTCAACTCGCAGGGGGAATGGCAGATGTATCCGCCGCTGGAGGACCGGAAGTTCGGCGAAATCTTCGTGCCGAGTTACGCCGAGGTCTCCGTGGGCGAGCCACCGGACCAGGACCCCGACGGGCAACCGGCGCCGGCGGTCACGGTGAAGCTTGGGCGCCTGTTGGCGGATCGGCAGAATCTGGAACGCGTGGAAAAGGAGGAGTTGCTGTCGCTCGCCAGCGGGGACCTGGGGCGCGCGGTGAAAGTGGCGGAGCGCTTTGGTGACGACGGCATCCAGCTTTCGCGCTGGATTCGCCGCCTGACCAACTGGGGTGGGCGGGAAACCCGCCTCGAAGTCTGGCGGGAGTTGGTGGTGCCGCTGGTGGAACGGGCCTTCCGGGAACAGCGGTTGCCGGTGGTGCGGTTCATCGAGGAACCCGGACAGATCCTGGCGCTGGTCAGTCTGGCGGAACAGACGACGGGCGTCCCGGTGGACCGGCACGGAATGGCGCTGTTTAAGCCGCGTGAACGGGAGGTTCCCCCGGCCGATTGCGCGGGCTGTTCGCTCAAGACCGTCTGCCGCGCGCTCACTTCGGCGGCCGGGACCGCGTCGCTCTGGCGACGGGTCAAGCTGGTGGAGGCCGATGGTCGCCCGACTTTGCGCGGCCGCCTCGTCAGCTTCTTCACTGGCAGCGACGGGCTGGCGATTGCCGCGGCGCTGGAGGATGCGAACTACGCCCTCGAGGAATTGGTTTACGATCTGGCCAACCTGGATGCCGGGTTCCGGTTCGCCGGGCCCGAGGACCGCTGGGGCGGCCGGCTCGCGCTCGCCTGCCGGCAGGCCTACGGCACGCTCACGGTGGAGGGCTACCTGGCAACCGGCGTGCCGGACAAATATGGCAGCGGCGCCGAAATCGTCGTGCAGGCCGTGCACCGAAATCCGCTCAACAAACACCGCTTCGTAACGGACTTCCTCGGTGACGGCGACATCGACCGGGTGATCATCGAATGGCGCAGCCTCCTGCGGCAGATGGCCCATGCGCCGGCGCTGGATTGGGCTCGCTGGAGCGCCTTGCAGCAACTGGCCAAGCAGACGCTTAACGAGACGGAATCACCGACCCTCACCGAACTGCCCCCCCTCGAACCAAGCCAGACGCGCCGGGTGGACCACCAATTGCGGTTTCGGCGGAATTGAAGTGGGTCCGAGCCGCGGCCGCACCGGTGCCCGGTCTGCCGTGGATCCCTGCCGCTTTGGCACCCACCGGAGAATTCCCAACGCCGGATTGGATTTCTGACCGGGCCTGTTCCAAGCTTACCCCACCATGCCCCTGTTGCCCTTGCCTTCGCATCGCACCCGCGCCGGTTGGCTGGCCTTGGCCGGCGGTCTGGGCCTGACTTCGCTCGTGCTGGGCGCGCCCAAGGTGGACTTCAACCGCGAGGTCCGGCCGCTGCTCTCCGACAACTGCTTTGCCTGCCACGGACCCGATACCCAGAAGATCAAGGGAGGTCTCCGGCTCGACCTGCGCGAGGCGGCGTTGAAGCCGGCCAAGTCCGGCAAGGTTGCGCTCGTTCCGGGCAAACCCGACGACAGCGAAGTGGTGAAACGCATCTTCACCGCCGAGGGTGACGACCTGATGCCGCCCGCGGAGTCGCACAAGTCGCTGACGCCGGCGCAAAAGGACCTGCTCAAACGCTGGATCGCCGAGGGCGCCGAGTATCAAGGGCACTGGGCCTACTCGCCGCCGGTGAAGGCCCAGGTCACCGAGCCAAGGCGGGCGGTGGATGAACTCGTCCAGCGGCGATTGCGCGAGAAGGGCCTCAAACCCTCGGTCGCCGCCGACCGGCGGACGCTGCTTCGCCGGCTGTATTTCGACCTTGTTGGCCTGCCGCCGACGCCGGCGGAGGTGGATGCCTTCGAGCGCGACAAATCGCCCGATGCCTATGCGAAGGTCGTCGAGCGACTGCTGGCATCGGAGCACTTCGGCGAGCGCATGGCCATCGGCTGGCTCGACGTGGTGCGCTTCGCGGACACGATCGGCTATCACTCCGACAATCCGCGGAACATCTGGCCGTATCGCGACTACGTGATCCGTTCGTTCAACGCCAACAAACCGTTCGACCAGTTTACCCGTGAACAGCTTGCCGGCGACCTGCTGCCAAACGCTACCCAGGAGCAGAAAGTCGCCTCCGGCTTCAACCGGCTGCTGCTCACGACCGAGGAAGGCGGCGCCCAAGCCAAAGATTACGAGGCCCGCTACCTGACCGACCGCGTTCGGGCCGTGGGTTCCGTCTGGTTGGGCCAGACCATCGGTTGCGCGCAGTGCCACGACCACAAGTTCGACCCCATCACCCAGCGCGACTTTTATGGGTTGGGCGCCGTCTTTGCCGACGTGAAGGAGACGATCATCGGCGGACGCGAACCCGGCATGTTTGTGGCAACTTCGGCCCAAGCCGCGGGCCTGAAGTGGCACTCCGACATGGTCGAGCTGCGTCAGCGGCAATACGACGGGCCGCACCCGGAGCTGTCGGACAGCTACCAACGCTGGCTGACGGGCCAGGAGAATTCCTACGCGTCGGAGGCGCGTTGGATTCGCCAGCGGCCAGCCAAGGCCGAGTCCGCGGAAGGGGCGAAACTGAAGCTGCGCGACGACCAGTCGGTCCTCGCGAGCGGCCCGCGTCCGGACCAGGACACCTACACCCTTCATTTTACCAACGCGCTGGCCGGAATCGTCGGCCTGCGGCTGGAGGTTTTGCCGGACGATTCGCTGCCCCAGAAAGGCCCGGGCCGCTCCGGAAACGGAAACTTCGTGCTCACCGAAATCGTGGCGCGCCTGGCACGCGACGGCGCTGAACCGCGGAAGCTGCCGTTCCAGTCCGCCCGGGCCACCCACGAACAGACGACGCTGGCAGAAAACAATCCCTACAGGGCGTGGAACGCGGCGTCCGTCATTGATGGCGACGCCAAAGGCGATTCCGCCGGCTGGGCGGTATTGCCCCACGTCGGCCAGCCGCAGCAGTTGCTGCTCGAACTGAGGGAACCCGTCTCGCTCGGTGCCGGCGAGATGCTGGTGGTCGAATTGCAGCAACGCCACGGCAACGGCGGCCACACAATCGGGGCGTTCCGGCTGTCGACGGCGACCGATCCGGAGGCGATCCGCTCGCCGTTCGCCCTGCCGCCGTTCGCCCTGCCGCCGATCCGCGAGCTTGCCGAGGTGTTGAAGGTGCCCGTGGCGCAACGGGACCAAGTCCAGCGCGACAAGCTGTTCAACCATTTCAAGTCCATCGCTCCGGAGTTGGCGGATCTGCGGGCCCAACTGGCCGAGGCGAAGAGGTCCCGCGCGGACTTTGAGGCCACCGTGCCGCGTTCGCTGGTCACCGAGCGGGCGGAGACGCCGCGGACCGTGCGGTTGCTGCCGCGCGGCAACTGGATGGTCGAGACCGGCGATGTCATGGAGCCCGCGTTGCCGGGCTTTCTCGCCAAGGGCAGGCCCGCCGACCGACGGCTCAACCGCCTGGATCTCGCCGAGTGGCTGGTCGCAAAGGAGAATCCGTTGACCGCCCGCGTGGTGATGAACCGCCTGTGGAAACAGTTCTTTGGCCTGGGCCTCTCCAAGGTCATGGATGACTTCGGCGCCCAGGGGGAAACGCCGCCGAACCAGGCGTTGCTCGACTGGCTCGCGTGCGAGTTTTGGGACAGCGGCTGGGACCTGAAGCACATGGTCCGCCTGCTGGTCCTGAGCGACACCTATCAGCAGTCATCGAAGGCTGCCCGCGAGGAACTGGCCCGCGACCCCGAGAACCGTGACCTCGCGCGACAGGGCCGCTGGCGGCTCGATGCGGAACTCGTCCGCGACAACGCCCTTTCCATTGCCGGCCTGCTGGAGCTTAAGGTCGGCGGCCCCAGTGCGAAGCCGTATCAGCCGGACGGTTATTGGGAGAACCTCAACTTCCCGCAGCGCACCTACGATGCGAGCTGGGGCAACGACCAGTTCCGCCGCGGGCTCTACACTTGGTGGCAGCGCAGCTTTGCCCACCCCAGCATGCTCGCCTTCGACGCCCCGACCCGTGAGGAATGCGCCGCCGAACGAAGCCGCTCGAACATTCCGCAGCAGGCCCTCGTGCTGCTGAACGACCCCACTTACGTCGAGGCTGCCCGCTCGCTGGCGCTCCGCACCGCGCGCGAAGCCAAAGGCGACGTCGAGGCCCGCATCCAATGGATGTGGCGTCAGGCGCTCGGCCGCAACCCGCTGGCCAACGAACTGGCGACCTTGCGCGGGCTATTGGACAAGCACCTCGGTGAGTATCGCGCCAATCCGGCCAGCGCGGCCGAATACCTGAAGGTCGGCTCGACGAGGCTGCCCGTCGGCGTGGATGCCCCGGAGCTCGCCGCCTGGACCAACGTGGCCCGGACCATCCTGAACCTGCACGAGACCATCACTCGCGGCTGAATCCAACGCACCCCGCCACCGACGAACGTCCATCTTCCATGAATCTTGCCGCTGAACTCCGACAGTTTTCCGCCCAGCAACAGACCCGGCGCGCCTTCCTTGGCCGCGCGGCCCAAGGTGTCGGCACGGTTGCACTGGCCGCGCTGCTCAATCCGTCACTCCTGCGCGCGGCCGACGCCCAGTCCGATCGCTGGCCCGGTGTCGTAAAGCCGTTCCACTTTCCGCCCAAGGCCAAGCGGGTCATCTGGCTGAGCATGGCGGGCGGCCCGTCGCACCTGGAGACGTTTGACCCCAAGCCCAAGCTCGCCTCGATGCACGGGCAACCGATGCCGGAATCGTTCACGGCGGGAAAACAGATCGCACAGTTGCAGGGACAGAAGCTGAACTGCTTCGGACCCCAGCATCCGTTCAAGCGTTTCGGCAAGGCGGGCGTCGAGCTTTGCGAGCTCTTCGGGCACATCGGCTCGGTGTCCGATGAAATCTGCTTTGTGCGGTCGATGACGAGCGAGGCGATCAACCATGACCCGGCCCACATGTTCATGAACACCGGCTCACAGATCGCCGGCCGGCCGAGCATGGGTTCATGGCTCACCTATGGGTTGGGCTCCGACGCCGAGAATCTGCCCGGCTTCGTCGTGCTCACCTCCCTCGGACGCGGCGGGCAAAACCAGCCCATCGCCGCGCGGCAATGGGCCGCCGGATTTCTGCCCAGCCGCTTCCAGGGGGTGCACCTCCGGGGCAAGGGCGATCCGGTGCTTTACCTCGGGTCTCCCGGGGGGGTGACGCGCAGTCAGCAGCAGGACGTCGTGAAAGCGGTCAACGCGCTGAACGCGCAGCACGAAACCGTGGTGGACGATCCCGAGATCGCGACGCGCATCGCTCAATACGAGATGGCGTTCCAGATGCAGGCCAGCGTGCCAGAGCTGATGGACGTTTCGCGTGAGCCCGCCAACACCCTCGACCTCTACGGCTGCAAGCCGGGCGACGGATCCTTTGCGGCCAACTGCCTGCTCGCCCGGCGTCTCGCCGAACGCGGCGTCCGTTTCATCCAGCTTTACCACAAGGACTGGGATCACCATGGCGGGGTGAAGGAGGGGGTGAAGTTCAAGGCCGAAGAAATTGACCGGGCCTGCATGGCATTGATCACCGACCTCAAACAGCGCGGCATGTTGGACGAGACGCTCATCGTCTGGGCGGGCGAATTCGGCCGCACACCCATGAGCCAGGGCGGCGACGGACGGGATCACCACAACGCCGGCTTTACCATCTGGCTCGCCGGCGGCGGCATCAGACCGGGCATCGTTTACGGCGCGACGGACGAGCTCGGTTACTCGGCCATCGAGAACCCGATTGATGTCCACGACCTCCACGCGACCATGCTGCGGACGCTGGGCATTGAGCATACCCGGCTCTCGGTGAAGTTCCAGGGGCTCGATGCGCGGCTGACCGGAATTGCCGGCAAAACGATCACCGGCATTCTGGCGTAGCTCGAGGGAGGTGGGACCAAAGCCGCCCCGCGCAAAGATTCTGGGGCTTTTTGTGGAAAACGGTTTGCCTTCACTCCGGTGCATCGCTACACGAAACGGCGTTCCAGCTAATTTCCTACTCGGATAACCTATGGCCAAGAACGCCTACCACGCTTCGATCGAGGGTGCCCAGCATGGTGCCAAGTCGCTTCCGCAGTTTCTCGACTACGCCAAGGCCGCCGGCGCGGCGGGTGCCCAGCCGAGCAATTACATGCTCAACAATGGCAAGGGCGGTTTGCTGAAGGCCAAGGAGATCAAGGAAACCTTCGAGTCCCGCGGCATGCGGCTCGACGGCATCAGTTCGCACTGCCCGTTCTGGGTTCACACCAGCGCTTGGACCGGCACCAGGTCCGGCAATCCCTTCATCGCACCCGACGTCGCCAAACTGCCCCCGGACAAGATTGAGAAATGGCACGAGAGCTACCTCCTCAAGCTGATGGACCTCGCGGCCGAGCTCGGCGTGAAGTCCATGCCGATGTTCTGGGGGGTGGCGTTCGGCTGGGAACTCGCGACCGGTTATCCGTGGGGCTTCTGGGCTGGCGCCGGCTTTGATCTGCTCAAGGAAGGACAGGAACGCTTCGTCAAAAAAACGGCCAAGCTCCGCAAGCATGCCAACGAACTGGGGATCAAACTGTGCCACGAAATCCATCCCGGCACCGCCGCGATGTGCGCCGATGATTTCCTGATGCTGGTGAGGATCTGCGATAACGATCCGTGCCTCGCAGTCAACGCCGATCCGAGCCACTGCTGGGAAGGCGAATCGTGGGAAAGCCGGTTCCTCAAAGTCGGCCCCTACATCTACGCCGCGCACGTGAAGAACTTTGTCATCCGGCCCGGTTTCCCGCTGCGCGCGATGGAGTCGAACTGGACCCGGCGCGCCATGCAGTTCACCGACCTCGGCTCGGGCGACCTGAACATGCAGCGCTACGCCGAACTGCTCCTCGCGGTCGGCTACCAGGACCGTTATTGCAAGCTGCACGGCTGCGAATCCGCCCCGCTCGTCGTCGAGGCGGAATCGGCCCACAAGGAACTCGATTTCTGCTCGGCCGACGGCATCGGCTACGTCGCGAAGAACCTGTGCTTCCCGCAGGCCGCCGGCAGCTTCGAGGACGGCATGGGCGCCTAAAGTCGCATACCCTTTTAACGTCGCACAATCGCCGGGCATCACCCGGCGGTTTTTATTTTTCGCGGGTCTGGTTCGGGTTGGCGAGGTGATGCCGGGGTGGGACTTGGCGCGATCGCAGGATCGTCGTAACGGAATTCCCCGACCACCTCTTATTGCCTTCGCGCCGTCGTATCCAGCGAGTCGCCTTTCACGCCCAGCTTGCGAAGTAAACTGGGCCGCCACGACCCCAGCAGAGGAATTGGTGAATCCAATCAGGTTTGAAGTGGCCGGCGCAGCCGTTGGCTGTCTTGCCCCGAACACGGCGATGACAACGACCGAAACGCAAAGGCCGACCAGCGCTGCAATGACCGTCTTCCGACTCTTGGGTTGAAAGGTCGCGTCATTTCCTGAGCGGCACGAGCAGGAAGTGGGTTAGCAGCCAGATGGGCACCGCAAAGGCCGCCACGGCGCCGACTCGTTCCCAAGTCCAGGTCAGATGTCCGGCTTGGATGGGGAAGATCGCGATCATGAAGTAGCCCGAGAAACGGGTGTGTCCGAGAAACTTCCAGCCGCGGGGATAACGGCGCCGCAGGCCGGCCCACAGCGCCATGGCGCCGAACACCAGCACGACCGCATTGACGGCCCAGTTGACCGCGGGCAGAGCGTCGGACGCGTTGACGAGCTTGGTCGGGTGTTCCCGGAACGCCTGCCAGATCCACTGGGCCACGGCCCAGAGCAGGGCGAAGCCCGTCTGGATCGCCGTGTTGAAACTGGCCTTGCTGGACGTCAGCTCGTTGACGATCCAGCCGAAATAGAGCGGCACAATGCCCCAAACCAGTTCCGCGTGCAGAAATGGCGTGCGGATCAATTCGCCGAAGGTGGACGTCAAGCTGCCGAACACGGGGGACTCTGGGCGACGATGGCCGCTGGACTCAATGCGGCTCGCTAAAAACTGGGCTGCGTCGTCAGGCAGGGTTGAACCAGACAAAAGTCGTCTGAATCAAAGTTGACAGGGCGGGCTCCGTTTCTAGCTTGTTCACCAAGCAGACCGATTTGGTCCGCTTCAACCAGATGCAAGTCACTCGAGCCAGCGAATATGCCGTGTTGGGCCTGATCGCGCTCTCCCGCCGCCCGGTGGGAGAGGTGGTCATGCTCGACATCCTGGCCCACGAGGAGGACATCCCGGTGAGTTTTCTCGGGAAGATTTTCCAAAGCCTGGCGAAGGCCGGCCTGATCAGGTCCGCGCGTGGGTCGGGCGGCGGTTTTGCCTTGGCCCGACCGGCGGACGGCATCACCGCGCTGGAGGTGCTTGAAGCGGTGGAGGGGCCAGTGGCGCTGACCCGCTGCCTGGATGAAGAAGTCGGCTGCGAGCACGCCGGTGGCTGTGCGTTATGCGGCCTGTTCGCCGAGGCGCAGGACCGCGTGAGGGAAGTTTTTTCCAAGGCCACGGTGGCCCAGTTGGCTGCCCGGCATATTCCCGGCGGGGCCGTGCGGAATGCCCGCGAACGCACCCCCATCGTTTTCCGTCCGAACCGGTCCGAAGCGCCGGCCGTGAAAAATTGAAACTTAATCCCTGAAACTCCAAAGCACATGAGCGACACCTACACTCTCTACAATCCCACGGTCATGGAACACTTCATGAACCCGCGAAACATGGGCGACATCAAGGATGCCGACGGCGTCGGCGAAGTCGGTGCGGCCGCGTGCGGCGACATCATGAAGATCAGTCTGAAGATCAAGGACGGACGGATCGAAGACGCCCGGTTCAAGACTTTCGGCTGTGGTTCGGCGATTGCCAGCTCGAGCATGGCCACCGAACTCATCAAGGGGCGCACGATTGCCGAGGCGATGGATTTCACGAATCAGGAAGTGGTGGATGCGCTCGGCGGTTTGCCGCCGGTGAAGATTCATTGCTCCGTCCTCGCTGAAGAGGCGCTGAAGGCGGCCTTGGAAGATTACGTGAAGAAGCATCCCGAGCTCGCTGGAACCGCCACCAAGGCCGAAGTTCTGGCGGCCTGACCGTTGCGCTCGAAGATAAGCCCCGTGACGGGACGGCCCGTGCCGTGAGTCGCGGGGTTTTTCCCGCCCCGATTCCCGTTTTACTTCCATTGTCGTCGCCGTCCATGCGCCAGGTATTTCTAGATCACCAGTCCAGCACTCCCATGCGGCCCGAAGTTTTCGAGGCCATGAAGCCGTTCTTCACGGAGGCGTTTGGGAATCCCTCCTCGCTGCACCAGCACGGTTTGCGGGTCCGTGATGCCCTCAAAAAGGCCCGGCAGCAGATGGCGGCACTGATCAATGCGGACACGGAAGAGGAGATCTTCTTCACTTCGGACGGCACCGAGTCCGCCAACCTTGCGATCAAGGGCGTGGCCTACGCCAACGAGCGGAAGGGCAAGCATCTGGTGGTTTCCGCGACCGAACATCCGAGCGTGATGAACTCAGTCGAGTTCCTCGAGAAGCAGGGGTGGACCTGCACCCGCGTCGGCGTGAACAACGAGGGTGTGCTCAATCTGGCGGAACTTGCCGCCGCGATCACTCCGCAGACGGTCCTCGTGGCGGTTCACCACGTGAACCATGACATCGGCACCATCCAGCCGATGCGTGAGGTCGGGAAGATTTGTGGTGAAAAGGGCGTTCCGCTCTACGTGGATTGCGAGGCCAGCGCGGGCTGGCTCCCGGTCGACGTGAAGGAGTTCGGCGCAGCGCTGGTCAGTTTTTCACCCCATCGCTTCTACGGACCGAAAGGGGTTGGAGTGCTTTATCGCAACAAGCGGGCACGCATCGTCTCGATGATGCATGGCGGGGTGCAGGAAGGCGGCCGTCGCGCCGGAACGGAGAACGTCCCCGCAATCGTGGGTGGCGGAGTCGCGGCGGAGCTTTCGATGACGGAGCTGCCTCAACGTATGGCGCATACCGCAAGGCTGCAGGAACGCCTCTGGTCCGGCCTCAAATCGAAGATCACCTACATCAAGCTCAACGGGCCGGCACCCGGGCCGAAGCGGATCTCCACCAACCTCAACCTTTCAACGGAGTTCATCGAAGGGGAAGGGCAGCTTCTCCTCTGCGACCTGAACGGCATTGCGGTCGCCAGCGGTTCAAGCTGCGTGAGCAAGTCGCTCAAGGTGTCCCATGTGCTCAGCGCCATCGGCCTCGATCACGCACTGGCGCAGGGGAACATCATCATGACGCTCGGGATGATGAACTCGGAGGAAGACGTGGACTATACGGTCGGGACCTTCGCCCAGATCGCGACCAAACTCCGGCGCATGTCGCCGATGTGGGACGAATTTGAGCGCGGCATCATCGATTCCGTGATCGCGCCTACCGGCCGGGGCAAGTCGTTTTCCCAACACGCCGCCGAGGTGTCCGGCAAGCCGGCCCACGGCTGAAGCGTCGGGAGTTCAAAACTGGGTGGCCTTGCCGCAAAACAGGGGTAGCTTTGCGGCGGCGGTTGTTGCCGAGTGAAACCGTTGGTTTCTCGAAAATCATTTTCAGCCATGAAATCTAAGCTCATCACCTTGGCCACCACAGCGCTGGTGGTGTCATGTTTCACGTTTGCCCGAGCCGCCGAACCTGGGCCGGTCCGGCAAAAAGCCCTTGAATTGGTCGCCCCGATCCCGGAACGCATGCCGGGCGCAGAAAAGGATACCAAGGAGCAGGTCGGGCTCGGACGCCGGCTCTTCTTTGAGAAGCGCCTTTCGCAGAATGGGTCCCAGTCGTGCAACAGTTGCCACGCGGTGGACAAGGGGCGGGGCGGAGTGGACAACCAACCGACCTCACCCGGTGCCTTTGGCAAACGCGGTGGTCGGAATTCTCCAACGGTCTTGAATGCCGGATTCCACCTGGCCCAGTTTTGGGACGGGCGGGCGGAGAATCTGGAGGCGCAGGCCAAGGGGCCGATCCTCAATCCGATCGAGATGGCGATGCCGGACCCGAAGGAGGTGCTGGCGCGCTTAAGGGCGGACAAACGCTACGTGCGCGAGTTTTCCAAGGCGTTCCCGGACCAAGCCGACCCGCTGACCTACGACAATCTCGCTCAGGCGATTGCGGCGTTTGAACGCACGCTGGTGACCCGTGACCGGTTTGATGACTTTCTCAAGGGTAGCGACCGCGCCTTGACGGAGCTTGAGCGCCGGGGATTGCACGAGTTTCTGACGGTCGGTTGCGCGACCTGCCACAATGGGCCTCTGATTGGCGCGAACGGATTCCGGAAGATCGGGATTCTCGAACCCTACTCGAACCAGGCCGACAAGGGCCGGATCGAAGTCACCAAGGACGAGGCGGACGAGTTTGTCTTCAAGGTTCCCAGTCTGCGCAACATCGCGCTGACCGGACCCTATTTCCACGACGGCAAGCATTCCCAACTGGCCGAGGCCGTGCGCGAAATGGGGCGGCTTCAACTGGGACAAAGGTTGAGCGACGAGCAGGTGACCTCGATCGTGGCGTTCCTGAACACGCTCAGTGACAAAGGGCGCAAGGTTCCGAAGACCGCGGCGCTTGGAGGAGGAGCCACGGCTGGAACGCCGTGAGGCGGCCCAGGCCAGATCCGGCCCGCACCATTCGGTGCGGGCTTTTTTGACGCCGGGTTGCGGGAGCAGGGGCGCGCCTCTACGATGGCCGACCTTGGAAATCTGATTTGCCGTTCATGACACAAGAAGCCGTTCTCGCCGTCCTTCGCCTGGTCAAGTATCCCGGATACAGCCGGGACATCGTTTCATTTGGACTGGTCAAGGAGGTCCAGGTCGATGGCGACGCGATCGGCGTGCTGATCGAACTCACCACGCCGAATCCTGAACTCGGCGAGAAGATCGCCGACGCCGCCCGGCTCACGCTGCGGGAACAGTTTCCTGGCCTGAAGGACGCCCATGTGCAGGTGCGGGTGCCGACTCCCCAGCAGGCCGCCGCGACG
>JAYUSF010000258.1:0-13436 GCA_043755815.1 Verrucomicrobiota bacterium | reverse complement strand
GTGCTTGCTCATGGCTTAAGGCCGGCCGGCTCACTGGGCGGGACGCCCGGCTCGCCCCAAACCCTACTCACTCCCAGCCACGATGAAAAGATGCGCCCCCTGCCCGGTAATTGCGGAGAAACATTTTGACACGTCTGGAGCGTTGTGCGAATTAATGCGGCTCAACTGTCGGATGAAGTCACGGTCCGGCAGAATTCTCAGAAGCGGAAGGGTGGAAGCCCGTTAGAACCGCGAATAATCATGCCGAGCAAACGATTCAAAAAAGCATTGGAGTTGGTCGATTCCAACAAAACCTACCCGCTTGCCCAAGCGGTGCAGCTACTGCAAAAATTTCCTCGGGCAAAATTCAACGAATCAGTTGATATTGCGTTTTGTCTGGGTGTTGACCCAAAGCAATCCGACCAGATGGTTCGCGGCACTTGCGCACTGCCACACGGAAGTGGAAAGGTCGTTCGGGTTTTGGCCTTCACCAAACCTGGAGCGGCTGCGGAGGCCGCAGTAGCCGCTGGGGCCGAACATGTTGGGTTTGAGGATCTGATCAAGAAATGCAACGAAGGATGGACGGATTTTGATGTTGCCATTGCTACGCCGGAGGCGATGACGGAGGTTCGTAAGCTTGGTAAAGTGTTGGGGCCTCGTGGCTTGATGCCAAATCCGAAGACCGGAACGGTAACCGATGATTTGGCTAAAGCGGTTAGGGAAGTCAAAGCAGGACGGGTTGAATTTAAAATCGACAAGGCTGGCAATGTCCACGTGGCGGTTGGGAAGGTCAGTTTCAGTTCGGAACAAATTGTTGAAAACGCCCGCAATGTGATCGACGCGGTCGCAAAGAGTCGTCCTGCGAGCGCAAAGGGTCAGTTTTTCAAATCTTGCACTCTTTCGCTAACAATGAGCCCGCCGATCCGTTTGGAACTGAAAGAATTCGGAGCCAACTAAACTGAGAGGGAATTTAAATGCGTCCTGAGAAAAAATTTATATCGGCGGAATATGTGGCCCGCCTCAATTCTTCCCCCTTCTTCTTGATAGTCGACTACCGGGGGTTAGCGGTGCGGCAATTTAACGAACTTCGGAAGCGACTTCGGATTTCTGGATCTGAGCTTCACGTTGTGAAGAGCACCATCTTCCGCGTCGCAGTCAAAGAGGTTGGGTTGGCTGACCTGGCGGGTGTCCTGAGTGGGCAGATAGCGGTCGTCACTGGTCAAAAGGATTTGGCGGCTGCAACTAAGGCCATTAAGAACTTCGAGGCGGAATTCGAAAAGCCAAAGTTGCAGTTCGGATATATGGGCAATCAACGCCTGAGCGTTGCCGAACTTCGCGTAATTGCTGATTTGCCGCCGCTTGCGGAATTGCGGGGCAAAATCTTGGGATTGCTGCAGGCTCCAGCTCAAAAATTGGTCGCGCTGATCAATACGCCGGGCAGTCAGCTTGCACGAGTGATCAAGGCAAAGTCCGACAAGGGCGAATAGCTTTCGCTGCCGGTTTTGCAACCAGTCGGTAGCAAAATACGGTCGAAAACAGGGTGAATCGTCGGTTCGCTGGCTGCGGACTAATTCAGGACGGCCGTCCTGACGTCGAGACCAAAGAACGAAAAAAAAACTAGAAACATGGCTGAAATCAATAACCTCGTAGAAGAACTCAGTAAGTTGACCGTGCTTGAAGCGGCGGAACTTGTTAAGGCATTGGAAATTAAGTGGGGCGTCACTGCTGCTGCGCCCGTTGCAGTTGCCGCTGGTCCCGCCGGCGGTGCTGCTGCTGCCCCGGCCGAAGCGGCCAAGGACACCTTTGACGTGATCCTCGCCTCGGTTCCTGCAGACAAGAAAATTCAGGTCATTAAAGCGGTTCGCGAAGTCAAAGCGGGGCTCGGACTCGCGGAGGCTAAGGCTCTCGTTGAAGGCGCGCCTAAGTCGGTGCTCGAAGGTGCTCCCAAAGCCGAGGCTGAGGCCGCTAAGAAGAAGCTGGAAGAAGCTGGCGGCAAAGTTGAACTCAAGTAAGACGCCTTACACCCGGGTTGGCGGGATTTCCCGCCAACCCGTTTGATTTCGTCAAAAATTGACTAATCACGAAGTCATATCATTTCGGTCGGGTTATTCAGTATTCAACATTTTACTCGCGGTAGGACGAGTTCGGGCGGCAGGACAAACAAAGCCCCCCGGACTCGTCGTATTGTTTAGTCGGTATTCTGACGGTCTCAATTTTTCGGGAATTCTCTTAGCATAGACTGCCATGCCACATACAGCCACAGAGCGCCAGAACTTCGGCAAGATCAAGGAAGTTATTTCCCCGCCGAACCTTATCGAAATACAACTCGACTCCTACAGAGAATTCTTGCAGGCGGAAAGTTCTCCGTCCAAGCGCAGGAACACCGGTCTGCAAGCTGTGTTCACCGAGGTGTTTCCGATTGAAAGCTATGACGGCAAGACGGTGCTCGATTTCCATAGCTACGATATCCAAGAGCCCAAGATCGATTGGCTAGAGTGCCTGCGCGAAGGACTGACTTACGGGGCCCCTCTATATGTGACCTTCCTGCTTAAGGAGGAGAAGGGAACCAAAGAGGAGAAGGTCTTCATGGGAGAGATCCCGCTGATGACTCCTCAGGGGACATTCGTCATAAATGGGGCAGAGCGAGTCATCGTCTCGCAGTTGCACCGTTCGCCGGGGCTTGCCTTCGAAACCAACCAGCATCCCAATGGAAAAATGCTCCATAGTTTCCGGATCATTCCTGATCGGGGTTCATGGTATGAGGCGCAATTCGATACGAGCGACATGCTGTATGTTTACCTCGACCGAAAGAAGCGCCGTCGAAAGTTTCTCACCACAACCTTTTTTAGGGCGCTCTTTGCTATTCCTGAATCGAAGCTAAACCCGAAATCGGAAGGCAAGATCGATCCCGAGCAGGTCGGCAAAGACGGCGATATTCTAAATCTCTTCTATAAGATAGAAGATTTGTCGGTCAAAGAGGCTGAGAAACTTGAAGAAATTGGCAATAAGGTTTTGGTTGAAGATGCCGTTGACTTGGACAAGGGAATTGTAGTTGCGCGGGCGTTTGAGCCGCTGTCCAAGGCAGTGGTAAAGCAAATAGCTGAACTTGGAGTCAGCAAGATTCGGGTTGTCGACACATCGGTCGATGAAGGAATCGTAATCAAGTGCCTGAAGAAAGATCCCACCAAAAATGGGGATGAAGCCCTTAAAGATATATATCGCCGGCTTCGGCCTGGAGATCCTCCCACCGCTACCAACGCCAAAGCATTGATTAAGCGGCTTTTCTTCGATGCAAAACGCTACGATCTGGGTCGTGTCGGTCGCTACAAAATCAATCAAAAGCTCAATTTTACCGAAGGGGATTCGCGGATTCTAACCGGCAAAGATTTGCTCGAGGCGACCAAGTATCTCCTCAAACTCAAAAAAGGCGAAGGCAGCGTCGACGATATCGATCATTTGGGTAGCCGACGCATCCGCACGGTCGGTGAACTTCTAGCCAATCAATGCCGGGTTGGTCTTGCTCGGACTGAGCGCCTGGTCAAAGAGAGAATGACCCTCTTCGATCAGAGCTTGGACACGATGACGCCACAAAAGCTCATCAATCCGAAGGCACTGTCGGCGGTTGTCCGTGACTTTTTTGGCCGAAGCCAACTTAGTCAGTTCATGGACCAGATCAACCCGCTGGCCGAACTGACGCATAAGCGCCGCCTTTCGGCTCTTGGACCTGGCGGGCTATCCCGCGACAGGGCGGGTTTCGAGGTTCGGGACGTGCATCCTTCACATTACGGCCGAATATGCCCAATTGAGACCCCTGAAGGGCCAAACATTGGCTTGATCGCATCGCTTGCAACTTTTGCCCGGGTCAATGAATACGGGTTCATTGAAACCCCGTATCGCAAGGCTGTGAACGGGCGGGTGACAGACCAATTGGATTACCTTACTGGTGATCGCGAAGAGGGATTCATCATTGCTCAGGCAAATGCATCGATTGATGAGAAGGGACGATTCCAGACCGAAAAAGTAACCTGTCGTCAAAAAGGAGACTTCATTGATGTTGAAGCGGAGCGAGTGGACTACATGGACGTCTCTCCGAAACAGTTGGTTTCTGTCGCGGCGGGATTAATTCCGTTCCTTGAGCACGACGATGCGAACCGCGCGCTCATGGGGTCGAACATGCAGCGGCAAGGCGTGCCACTGCTAGTGACTGAGGCACCTTTTGTAGCCACTGGCCTTGAGGAGCGGGTTGCCCGCGACTCGCGCGCTGTCATAGTGGCCGAAGAATCCGGGAAAGTCGCCAGTGTTGGAGGCAGTGTCATCATCATTACCAAGGACGGCAAGCTTCCTGAGGGTAAGAAGAAGATTAAGCACGCGCCGGAAGACGGCATCCACGTATACCAGGTGCGAAAATTTATGCGTTCCAATGCGGCCACTTGTATCAACCAGAAGATACTGGTTTCGAAAGGTGACCATGTTAAGAAGGGGCAGGTAATCGCAGATGGCCCGTGCACGCAGGGAGGTGAGCTCGCCATCGGGAGGAACGTGCTCGTCGCTTTCATGCCGTGGAACGGCTACAACTTCGAAGACGCCATCTTGATTTCGGAAAAGATCGTCAAAGATGACATCTTTACATCAATTCATATCGACGAGTTTGAGTGTATCGCCCGCGATACGAAGCTCGGGCCCGAAGAAATCACGCGCGATATTCCTAACCTCGGCGAAGAGGCGCTCAAGAATCTCGGCCTCGACGGTGTCATTCGGGTCGGAGCTGAGGTGAAACCGGGTGATATTTTGGTGGGAAAGATCACACCGAAGTCGGAAACGGAACTCGCCCCCGAAGAGCGCCTGCTCCGCGCGATTTTCGGTGAAAAGGCGGCAGACGTGAAAGACACTTCCCTGAAGGTTCCATCTGGAACTTATGGCATTGTCATGGACGTCAAAGTCTCCGCCAAGGCTGAAGGTTCCAAAGCGTCCAAGATGACGCGCGAAGAGAAGGACGTTCCCAAGAAAGCTCAGAAAGAGATTGATGACGGGTTCAGAGCCAAAAAGGAGGAGTTGCTTGACCAGTTGACCGAAGCGCTTTCGAACATCCTGCTGGGCGAGAAGATTCCGCTCGATGTGGTGAACAGTGAGTCCGGAGAAATCATCATTCCCGCGAACCGAAAAATCACGAAGACGTTGCTCAAAAAATTGGCGACCGTATATGACCGGATCGAGATCGACCCATCACCGATCCGAAACAAGATCAACGAGATCATCGGCCAGTTTAAGAAGAAATTTGATGATCTGGACTCGCAGCATTCGGATGAGGTCGAGCGGGCTGAGGCCGGTGACGAAGTCGACGGTGGGGTCGTTAAGCAGGTCAAGGTCTACGTCGCCTCAAAGCGAAAGTTGTCGGTCGGTGACAAGATGGCTGGCCGCCATGGTAATAAGGGCGTGGTCGCCAAGATCGTCCCGGAGGAAGACTTGCCGTTCCTTGCTGACGGCACTCCCGTTGAAATCGTGTTGAACCCGTTGGGCGTGCCTTCCCGCATGAACCTAGGGCAACTTCTGGAGACCCACTTAGGTTGGGCGTGTAAGATGCTGGGCATCAAGATCGCCACGCCGGTATTCGACGGAATTAAGGAAAAGGAGATCCGCAATTACCTCAAGCAAGCCGTCGACGGTCAGAAAAAAAACAACCAACCGGTGCTCGTTGGTGAACACGGGAAAGCCCAGTTGATCGATGGCCGAACTGGCGAACCTTTCGATCAGGAGGTAGTCGTTGGCTATATCTACATGCTGAAGCTTGGCCATTTGGTGGCAGATAAGATCCACGCACGGGCGGTTGGTCCTTATTCCCTAGTTACTCAACAACCGTTGGGTGGCAAGGCGCAGTATGGCGGTCAGCGTTTTGGCGAAATGGAAGTCTGGGCGATGGAAGCCTACGGCGCAGCCTATACGCTGCAGGAACTCCTCACGGTGAAATCGGACGATGTCCAGGGCCGGACTCGTATTTATGAGAGCATCGTCAAAGGCGACAACTCGCTCGAAGCAGGCATTCCCGAGTCATTCAACGTGCTCGTAAAAGAAATGCAGTCTTTGGGCCTCGACGTGAAGGTTGGCTACACGAATCCGGCTGAAGCTCCTGGCCATTCGGGCAACGCTCTGGCTGCGATATAGTCGAAGTCCTGAACAGAACCACGCCCGCCCCGAGGTATCGAGGCGGGCGTTTTTGTTGGCCAATTCGGGCCGTCACATTTCAATCGGTTCTTGGGCATTGGATTTCTGGATGGCCTCCGTCAACCTCCAGCCCTGATGAAGGCAAAGGGAACCGTTTATCTCGTGGGTGCCGGACCGGGCGACTTGGGATTGCTCACGCTGAGGGGCGCGGAGTTGCTGCGGCGCGCCGACGTTGTTGTTTCAGATGCGCTGGTCAACAGCGACCTGTTAGCCATGGTGCCCACTGGGGCCGAAATCATCGTCCGATCGCAAGGAACAACCGGACATCCTATCCCGCAGAACGAAATCACCCAACTGCTCGTCGCGAGGGCCAAGGAAGGCAAGTGCGTGGTCCGACTCAAAGGCGGAGATCCCTACGTGTTTGGCCGTGGCGGGGAGGAAGCGGAGGAGTTGGCTGCGGTTCGCGTTCCCTTCGAGGTCGTCCCCGGAGTTTCGTCGGTTTCCGCCGTGCCCAATTACGCCGGCATTCCAATAACGCATCGCGATTTCTGTTCCGGCTTCCAAGTGATCACGGGACACGAGAATCCGGATAAAACCGGCCTGGTGGTAGATTGGGCGGCAGTTGCCGGGAGCAAGGGGACCAAGGTGATCCTGATGGGAGTGAAGCAGCTCCGACAAATCACCGGAGAACTGCTGGCGAACAGAATGGCTCCCAAAACTCCGGTGGCAGTGATTCATCGCGGGACCACTGGCCGACAACGGACCATTGAGGGAACCCTCGCGACGATTGCCGACATCGCCGAGGCCACCAAATTGACCGCCCCGGCGATCACGATCATCGGAGAAGTTGTATCGCTGCGGTCGAAACTGAATTGGTTCGAAAACCGCCGACTCTTTGGCCAGCGCGTAGTCGCGACCCGGACGCGGGAGCAGACCAGCCAACTTAAGCGACAGTTGGCTGAGCGCGGGGCCGAGGTGCTGGAGATTCCCACCATAAAGATTGTTCCGCCGACCAATTACGGTCCCCTGATCGAAGCAATTACCGGCTTGGGTGAGTATGACTGGTTGGTGTTCACCAGCCCGAATGGAGTTACCGCTTTCTTCGAATATTTCTTCAAAGCCTTTGACGACATCCGTTCGCTTGGACTCCTGCGCATTGCGGCGATCGGTCCCGCAACGGCCGCCAAGCTGAAGGAGCTGCACCTCCGCGTGGATGCCATGCCAGAGGAATATGTTGCCGGTAAGATCGCGAAGGCGATTGCCGAAAAGGACACCGTTGAAAACCTCCGGGTGCTGTGTCTACGCGCCGAGGTCGCCAGCATCGAACTGGTCGCCAAGTTGGAGGAATTGGGGGCCATGGTGGACGATATCGCGTGCTACCAGAATGTGCCGGAGACGGAAGACATCAACGGGGCCGCGGCCAGCCTGCTGGAGAATGGCGCGGATTGGATCACGTTTACGAGCGCCTCGACGGTGGAGAACTTTCACGCACGATTTGACCTGCCGAAACTGCTACTGCAGATTCCCCAGATGAAGACGGCCTCGATCGGGCCGGAGACCAGCAAGGCGTTGGCGGCCCTGGGAATCAAGCCGACGGTCGAGGCCAAACCACACAGCGTCGAGGGCGTCGTCAGCGCCATCGAACAAGCGGTCGGCAAAGCGAAATAGGGAGACCCCGTGCGCGCATGCTTTAGAGCAGGTCCACCGCACGTTGCAGTTCGGCGTCTGTGTTGTAGTAGTGCGGACTGAAACGCAACCACTGACGGGCGTCGCGGGTATGGCGGAGCGACGTTACGATGCCTTGCGCGTCCAGTTTGGCGTGGAGCGCCGCCATGCTGTCGCCCTGACGAGTAAAGGTCACGATGCCGCTTGTGTTCTCGGGGGGCATTTCGAGGTTCAAAACCTCATAGCCCTTGGCCCCGATCGCCGGAGCGAGCCACGCCCGCTTGCGCGTGAGTTCGGTGGCGATGTTTTCGGGTCCGATTTCCTCCACCAGCGCGAAGGCGGCGCGGAGTCCCGCAAGTCCAACGAGATTGTGGGTGCCAGCCTCGTAACGCCGGGCGTCATTGCGGAATTCCAGCGTTTCTTGCGTGACGAAGCCCGGACATTTCAGGTTGTGCCAGCCATGGACGATTGGCTTCAGCAGTGGCTGCAAGTCACGTCGCACATACATGACGCCTGCCGCACAGGGCCCCAGCAGCCATTTGTGGGTGTCGGCCGCCATCATGTCGCAATGCTCCGCAAGCGTGGGAAAGGCGCCGAGAGTCTGAATACCATCCACGCAGAACAGCACGTTTTGGGCTCGCAGCCATTTGCCGATTGCTTCGAGGTTCAGGCGCCAACCGCCGATAAAATGGCAACTTGCGAGGGCGACGACCTTGGTGTTGCCGTCCACCGCAAACTGGACGTCCACCAGCCGAATCTTGCCGCATTCTTTGGAAGGAACGAACCGCACCTCGACGCCCCGTTCTTCCAGAGCCATCCACGGATACACGTTGGAGGGATAGTCATCCTGATATACGACCACGTTGTGCCCCTTCCGCCAGTTCAGGCCGGCGGCAAGGTAGCTCAGTGCGGTGGAGGTGGGACCGACAAAGGCCACCTCTTCCGGTTGGGCGTGGATCACGTTCGCGACCAGACGCCGCGTGTCGGCGACATAGTTCGGCGGCAGGCCGGCTTCCTGATCCTGTCCGACGGACGCCTCGATCCTCGCGCTCATCGCCTCCGCTACGCGCCGGGGCAGGGGGCATACTCCGGCGTGGGCCAGGTAAACCTTTTCACGGCAGACAGGGAACTCGTGCTGGCGGAGTTCCTCGTTGGCGTGCAGTTCGGCAATCGTCATTGGCGGGAGCCTAAACGGAAGTGTCGCCGAACAAAACCCAGGAATCGTTTTGTCCGAACGCAATTCGGGCTTTCGGTGAATTGGTGGAATGCTTCAACTGATTTGCTGCACAATCCGCCGGTGAGCGCTGGTGACGGCGAGGCGATCCAAGGTGGCAACATCCGCCCAAGTGGCGCCTTCCTCGATGGGAAGGCTCTGTTTCCCGGCGTTGGCACGGAACACGTCGAGCGTGATCCGGTAGCGGGTGATGGAATGCTTTACCGGTTTCAGCCGGGTGAACGCACTCGCCGACAGCCCGAGCCACTTTGCGGCGGCGGTCCGGGCATCGGTGGCTCGGTTGACAAGTTCTTGGTTTGGAAACTCCCATAGGCGCGCGTTCACGACGGCCCGCGGGCGTCGGCGCACGAGGAACTTTCCACCCCGCTCCAGCACGACGACGACAAGTCTTAGCTCGGTGATGGCTGCCCGGATTCTCGCCTGCGGAAAGTCTTCGGGGCGGCCGGCCCGTTTGGCCGCGCACATGGTTGCGATCGGGCAGACGGGGCAGGTCGGTCCGCGCGGGGTGCAGACCGTGGCCCCTAGTTCCATCAGGGCCTGGTTCAGGGCTGAGCAATTCCCCGCGAACAATGGCTGGCGGTTCGCCGAGGGAGCGTTCGCGGCGGCGGTGACCAATTCTTCGGCCAGTTTCCACAGGTGCGCGTTGAGCCCTTTCTCCTTCGGATCGCCTGCCAGCGCGAACAGTCGGGTCAGCACCCGGATGACATTGCCATCGAGGATCGGCCTCGGCTGATTGAAGGCGATGCTGGCAATCGCCCCAGCGGTGTAACGGCCGATGCCGGGCAGGGCGAGAATGTCGCTGGTCTCGCCCGGAAAACGCCGCCCGTGCTGTGCGACCACCACCTTCGCGGCCTTCTGGAGATTGCGCGCGCGGGTGTAGTAGCCGAGTCCCTCCCAGAGCTTGAGCACTTGATCCTCCGGGGCCTCGGCAAGGGAACAAACGTCCGGCAAGGAGTGGAGCCAGCGTTCCCAATAGGGGATCACCGTCTTCACCTGCGTTTGCTGGAGCATGATTTCCGAGACCCAGATCGCGTAGGGATCCAGCGTGCGCCGCCACGGCAGGTCGCGTGCATGGGCAGCGAACCATGGCAGCAGTGCCCCAACGATTTCGGCGGCTGTGGGTGCGGGGGAGCGGCGACGTGGCACGAGGCAAGGGTCGAAGCGTGGAGACCAAAGTTCAAAGGGCAAAGTGTTCCGGGCGCAACCTTGACCGGTTGAAGCCAAATTCGCTCCCGGCTGATTCGCGGACCAACGGCGAGAGTGGCAAAGAGAGATCAACTTGGCGGCCTCGTCGGATTTGACCGTTTCCAATGGCGTTTGGTGCGCGCGGATTCCCCAGTTACCATCGGCGTCGTGAGCTGGCTGGCTGCATTCTTCTCCCGTTGGACCTGGTTGATGGCGTGGCGTGATTCCCGCACTTCACGTCGCCGGCTTTTGCTTTTCTCCAGCAGCATTTCGCTGGGAATTGCCGCGCTCGTCGGCATCGGCTCGCTCGGACGTAACCTTCATGGTGCCATCGGCCAACAAGCCAAGGCGCTGCTAGGGGCTGACCTGGTGCTTGCGTCGCGCACGCCGCTGTCCGAAGAGATGGAAACGATCATCGCGCGGGTTGGAGGCGAGCAGGCGCGTGAAACCAGTTTTTCCACAATGCTGGCGCTGACGAATGGGACGCGCCTTGTGAACGCCCGCGCGCTCGCCGGCAATTTCCCGTTTTACGGCGAACTCGAAACGGATCCGCCCGGCGCGAGCGCGGAGTTCCGGCAGGGCGGGGGATTGCTGGTCGAAGAAGGGGTGCTCTTCCAATTCGGCGCGCGGCCGGGCGATACGGTGAATCTGGGGTCCGCAAGCTTCCGCATTCTCGGCGCACTCCGGCGGTTGCCGGGCGACACGGTGGCGTTCTCGACCATCGCTCCGCGGGTCTATCTGAGCGCCGCGGATTTGCCTGCGACCGGGCTAATGGGCGCCAAGAGCCTCGCACGCTATCGGATCCTGTTCCGGCTGCCGGCCACGGTTGATGTGGAAAAGCTCCGCACCGAACTGAAGCCGGAGTTGGAACGCCTGCGCCTGAGCGCCGACACCGTGAAGGAACGGCAGCAGGACCTCGGGCGCGCCCTGGAGAACCTGTATCGTTTCCTCAACCTGGTGGCCCTGATTGCCCTGCTGCTGGGTGCCGTCGGAATCGCGAGCGCCATTCATGTCCATGTGCAGCAGAAGCTTGCCAATGTGGCTGTGCTGCGTTGCCTCGGGGCGTCGCTATCGCAGACCTTCGCCATCTACCTGGTGCAGGGGCTTGCCCTTGGCGCGATCGGCACGTTGGCTGGCATCGCCATTGGGGCGGTCGTCGCGCAGCGCCTGCCGGTGCTCGTCCGTGGGTTCGTGCCCTTTGAGTTTGAGACGCACTTCGACTGGCTGGCGGCGCTCGTCGCCGCGGCGGTGGGTTTCGCCATCTGCCTGCTGTTCGCGCTGCTGCCGTTGTTGGATGTGCGCCGGGTGCCACCGCTCGCCGCCATTCGCGCGGCCTACGAAACCCCGCGGCACGATCCCTTGCGGTGGGTGCTGTTCGCCCTGATCGGCGCGGGTGTTGCCGGCTTTGCCTCGCTGCAGACGCAGCGGTGGTGGGAAGGACTCGCCTTTGCCGGTGGGCTGGGACTGGCCTTCCTGAATCTTGCCGGAATGGCGCGGCTGATCGCTTGGTTGGCGCGCCGGCTCACGCCGGCTTCGCTGCCCTTCGCCTGGCGTCAGGGCTTGGCGAACTTGCACCGGCCGCAGAACCGCACCGGCTTGCTGCTAGTTGCCATCGGTCTCGGCACGTTCCTGATCCTCACGCTGCACCTGACCCGCGACGTGCTGCTCACGCAGATGTTCCCGCCCAACCCGTCAGCCCAGCCCAACGCGATCCTCTTCGACATCCAGCCTGACCAACGCGACGGCGTGGCGACTCTGCTCCGCGGGCAGGGACTGCCCGTGTTGGAGGAAGCCCCGATCATCACAATGCGCCTGGCTTCTGTGAAGGGCGTCGGCATCGAACAGCTCACCACGAACAAGGCCGGCGCCATTCCCGGCTGGGTGCTGCGGCGCGAGTTCCGTTCCACTTGGCGCACCAACCTGACCGACAGCGAGGAACTCATTGCCGGGAAGTTTGTGCCGCTGTTTCAGGCGGATGCCGGAGGGCCGGCCAGCGTCATTCCCATTTCCATCGAGGAAGGCATTGCCAAAGACCTTCGGGTCGGTGTCGGCGACGAACTGGTATGGGACGTTCAGGGCATTCCGCTGACGACGACCGTTGCCAGCCTGCGCAAGGTGGACTGGCGGCAGGTGCGGCCGAACTTTTTCGTAGTGTTTCCCGGCGGCGCGCTGGAAGCCGCGCCCGCGATGCACGTCGTGGCCACCCGCGTGGCCAATGCTGCGGAGTCGGCGCGGATGCAGCGGGAGCTCGTGCAGGCGTTTCCCAACGTGAGCGCCATTGACCTGACGCTCGTGCTCCAGACGCTCGACGGCATCCTGACCAAGGTAGGCTTCGTGATCCGGTTCATGGCGCTCTTCACCGTGGCCACCGGCCTGATTGTGCTCGCCGGTGCGGTGCTGACCGGGCGGTGGCAGCGCGTGCAGGAAAGCATCCTGCTCCGCACGCTGGGCGCCACGCGGGCGCAGATCCGGCGCATCCTCTTCGCGGAATACTTCGCACTCGGTTCGCTCGCGGCGCTGACGGGCATCGTGCTGTCGGTTTGCTCCAGTTGGGCGCTCGCGAAGTTCGCCTTCAAGGCCGACTACGTGGTGTCGCCGGCCCCGCTGGCGGTGGCGCTGCTGAGCGTCACCGCAGTGACCGTGCTGGTGGGACTCGCCACCAGCCGCGGCATCGCCAATGAGCCGCCGTTGGAAATTCTTCGGCGTGAGGGGTGAGCTTTGGGTGAGTCTACTTCAGCTCGTTGCTGTGTGCGCCGCAGCGACACGGTCCCTGCAAGTCTTGAAGAAGTTCTCGAACGACTCTTGGTCGGGAAATGCGCGGCGTGGGATGATGTGGGCCATGTTACCGGCGATGAAAACCTGAATGGACCAGCGCGACTTGCGAAGTTTCACGATTCCATTCCAACGCACGAACTGATTCCCAAGGTCGGTCTCTTCCACCAAGCCTTTTTCTGTCAGCTGCACGAAATGTGCGGTGTAAAAGCCCGGACTCTTCACCAACGAGGTGAACAACCCTACAGTGGCGGCGATAAATGGGAGAATAATCAGCAGATAGGAAACAAGGAACATCCCTACAGTTAACGCAACGGTTGGCCACGCATGCACCTTGGCCAAGGTGGCCGCGCAATGCTCTTTCTGTAAATTCGGTGAGCATCAGTTGGTGAGTGGGGTTTTGGGGACGAGGCTGAGGTAGATTTTCCCGGTTTCCCAATCC
>JAYUSF010000257.1:0-4183 GCA_043755815.1 Verrucomicrobiota bacterium | reverse complement strand
TCTTCGACATTCCGGTCGATCACCTCTATGCGGCTCCGGTGGTTTACGAACACCTGCAGCATCGCAAGCTCCAGAACCTGGTGGTCGTCAGCCCCGATGTCGGAGGTCTGAAGATGGCTTACGCTTACGCTCAGCAGTTGGATGCAGAACTGGCAATTGTGGCGAAGCGGCGGAAGAGCCCCACGGAGACCGAAGCGACCGCGGTAATCGGCGATATTGCCGGGAAAAATGTGCTCATCGTCGACGATTTGACCGAAACCGCCGGCACGCTCACCAGCGCGGCCGCGCTGCTGAAGGAACGTGGCGCGGAAAAGATCATGGCCTGTGTCTCCCACGCGCTGTTAAACGACCTTGGGATCGAAAGGTTGAGGAAATCATCTATTGACGAACTCATCACGACCGATACGGTCGCCCGCTCTGCGATTCAGGGGGTTAATATTACAACCCTGTCGGTTGCCGGACTTCTGGGTGAGGCGATTAAGCGCATTCACCAGAATTCCAGCGTAACATCCCTGTTCGAGTTTAAGGGCGGGCGAACCAGTTAAGAACTGGGCGCCGGCTGATACGACCAATACATGAAATCGGTAGCATTCAAGGCGCATCCGCGCACGCTGTCCCGGCGCAAGGGATCCAGGGCAGTCCGTGCGAACGGACGAATTCCCGCAGTCATTTACGGGAAGCATACGCCGTCTCAGAATCTGGAGGTTGATTCCAAAGAATTTGATCAACTGATTCACAAGGCCCACAGTGAGGTCATTCTCATTGACCTTGCGGTTGAGGGTGAGCCGACCGGGGCGAGATTGGCTTTGGTGCAGGATGTTCAGAGACACCCTTTGCTCGACAAGGTTTTGCACATCGACTTCCACGAGGTGAAGCCTGACGAGTTGGTAACGATGGAAATTCCGGTCGAATCGGTTGGAATTCCAGACGGGGTTAAGAACGGCGCCGGCACGCTCGAGCACGTTCGTTTTCGCCTTAAAATCCGGGCGCTTCCAGCCAACCTGCCAGAACAGATCACCGTCGACGTCTCCGCCCTGAAAGTCGGCCAGACTTTGCACATCGGTGACATTACGTCGCCGGCGGGGGTGGAGTTGCTGGGTGACAAGAAGATTTCCGTTTTTGCCGTTGCCGCGCCGATTGCAGAGACTGCCGTGGAAACGACGCCTGCGGCGGCGGTGCCCGGAGCTGATGGGAAGCAGCCGGAGATGATCAAGGAGAAGAAGGCTGACGAAGCGGCCGCCCCGAAGGCCGAAGACAAAAAGGCGGCGGAAAAGAAGAAGTAGGGAATTCTCGGCGCGGGCGCTGCGAAAACGGTGCCCCGCCATCATTTTGGTTTGAACGCCACACGGTTGATCGTTGGTTTGGGCAATCCGGGGGTGAAATACCGGAATACCCGGCACAATGCGGGCTATATGGCGGTTGACCGGCTGTCGGACGATTTGCGGGCGAACTGGAGATTGGAGAAGAAGTTCGCTTCGGAATTGACTGAGGTGAGTTTGGCAGGTGGCCGAAATCTGCTGGCGAAACCCCAGACTTTCATGAATTTAAGCGGTGAGGCGGTGGTTCAGTTGGTTCGGTTCTTTCGGATTGAGCTCTCGAAGCTGCTGATCGTGGTAGATGACGCGGATCTACCGCTGGGGACCTTGAGGCTTCGACCCGAAGGCAGTGCCGGTGGCCATCATGGTCTCGAATCGATCGAGCAACATCTCGGTTCACGTGAGGTTGCGAGATTGCGCCTGGGGATTGCGAGACCGGCTTCAGGCCGGCGAGACATTGCGGGACATGTTCTGGGCTGTTTTGAGGAAAGCGAACTGGCGCACTGGAAGCTAGTTTTGGAACGGGCCGCTCAACAGTTGGAATGTTGGGCGACGGGCGACATCGCGAAAGCGATGAACAGATTTAATGGGGTTGTCACACTTCCCCAAGTCGGGTTGAATAACGCAGAAAGGAAAATGCAGTGAAACGATACGAAGGTTTGTTCATCCTTGACCTTACCGGCAAGGAAGATGGCTTTAACGAGGCAGTTGATCGCGTGAGAGCGGTCATCACCGAGGCGGGAGCCAAGGTGGAGGCCGTGCAAAAGATGGAGAAGAAGCAGTTTGCGCGCGTCACCGACAAGAAGCTAACCGGCGGCTTTTATGTCAACTTCATCTTTGAACTGGCTCCGGCGGCCGTGGCTGCGTTGCATGCGAAGTTTAAGCTGATCAATGAAGTTTACCGGGTTTCAATCGTGCATGCCACAGCCCCGGCCGCAGCCCAGTAGCCTCTGACGGGCGGAAGGCAGCTAAAACGAATTTCGGAAATGGCCAGCTTCAACAAAGTCATCCTCTTGGGAAATCTCACTCGGGACCCCGAGTTACGATACACGCCTAAGGGGTCGGCTATAGCCCGGTTAGGCATGGCGGTTAACCGTTCCTACAAGACAGAGTCCGGCGAAACGATGGAGGAAGTTACCTTCATAGACATTGATGCTTGGGGTAAGCAGGCGGAGCTGATTTCCCAATACTTGCGGAAGGGGAACCCGCTTTTTGTTGAAGGACGGCTTAAACTGGACCAGTGGGACGACAAGAACACCGGGCAAAAGGTCAGCAAACTTCGGGTCGTCATGGAGAACTTCCAGTTTGTTGGCGGCAGGGCTGAAGCAGGAGCGTCTTCAGGAACGCCAATGTCGCCTGCAGCACGCCAATCGCGACCGCAATCAAATAATGTGGCGCCGCCATCGGCCCCGGATTCAGATGGGCCGCCTCCTGAAGATGACGTTCCCTTTTAAGTTTCAATTCCCTAACCGGTTCCCGGCAAACAACTACCCTTAGAATTTCAAGTATGGCCAAAACTGAAGTTATCCTCATCAAAAACGTCACCGGTCTCGGCGGCGAGACCGACCAAGTCGCGGTTGCTGCCGGGTATGCCCGCAACTATCTGATTCCGCAAGGGTTGGCCATTCCGGTTTCCAGCGGCAACCGCAAGTGGCTGGAGAATCTGAAGAAGCGGCGTGCCGACCGGGAAGCGCACGACCTGAACGCCATGACTGAACTCGCCAAGGGCTTAGGTAAGGTCACGGTCACGATCTTGATGAAGACCGGCGAAGATGGAAAACTCTTCGGCTCGGTGACGAGTGGCTCGATCGCCGATGCCCTCAAGACTCAACTGGATGTCTCGCTGGAGAAGAAGAAGATCCATCTTGAGAAAGCGATTCACACACTGGGCGAATACGAGGTTGAACTTCGACTTCACCCGGACGTGGCCTGCACGCTAAAGGTAGTCGTCAAGAGCAGCAATCCGTTGCCGGAGGTAGCCGTGGGTGCGGATGCTCGCAAGGAAGAGTCCGCTAGGACCGAAAAACGGGGTTGGCGTGTTTCTGCGGGGGAAAACCCGGGCAAAGTTGCCTCATCCGATGCGACCAAGCCGGAAAAAACGGCGAAGAGCGCGAAGGCCAAATAGGCGGTCAATCGAAGGTGGCACAGACCGCATTGGAGCCGGGCAAATTACGCCCGGCTCTTTTGCTTATTGCGCGCGAATTACAGGACCATGCTTGAGATGGATTGATCCGTCGCCCCACCATTCCGACCTGTGGATTGGGCAGCGGAGAACCGCCCGTTGCTGGTTTTACGCCTCGGTTCCGCCGGGTTGAAGGAGTTCGAACGAGACATTGTCGGACGAAGTTGAGGTCCAGTTGGTGGAAACCGCGTGATTCGTGTCGGTCCTGCACCAAAGGCGTTCCGGCTTCCGAAGCGTTCCGCGAAGCGAAAGCAGGTTGTCCGGATATGCTCCATGGTCGATTGCGTAAACCTGCATGGATCGGCCTACCGACATCAGGTTCATCGCGCAGTCGCCGCTGGTGATTTGCTTTTTCCCTTCCTTGGTTGCGGCGGCAAGTGCGATCACGGTTAAGAGGCTGGTGAACGACGACAGTGCCCCGAGTATGATTCCGGCAGTGGCGAGGCGCTTCCCGCCAAAAATCCGGGGTAGCTCGATCGCCTTTCGCCGAGCGCGGATACCGACTAGGATCGCCGGGATGCCGGTCAGGATGCCTAGGCAACTCAGACCGGCGATTCCGAGCCAGAGGCTGATCACGGCAATCCCTTTTTGTGGGTATGCACGTTACTCAAGTTGCCCCCACCGGCGGTGGTTTGGCGGGCGGAGCGCCGCGCAACACCCGATACGGATGGGGTTCAATCACGGC
>JAYUSF010000256.1:0-13500 GCA_043755815.1 Verrucomicrobiota bacterium | reverse complement strand
GACCCATTGCTACACCAAAAAGCTGGCCAACCTCGCCGCCAGCATCCTCCTCTACCTGCTCAAAAAAACGTAATCAATACCTATTGAGCAATCCCCGTAATTCCGGTCAGGATGGCTTAACCCGGTCGTCCCTCAATCCTCTGCCATGAAAACATTCACACTCCTATCCCTCGCGGCGGCGCTGGCCCTGCCGGCTTCCGCGGCCGTATTCCAGTTTAACGTCAGCCTTGATGGCGCCCAAGAAGTCGGTGGCGGTGACGTTGACGGAACCGGCACCGCAGTGCTGTTCATCGACGACACGCTGCCCAGCATTACCTGGAACATCAGCATCAATAACGTCAACACACCGCTTACAGGAGCGCACATTCACAATGCGGTCGCAGGAGTAAACGGGTCGGTCGTAGTAAATTTTTCGGGAGCCCTCAGCGGCGGTCCCCTCAGCGACCCCGATCTGACCAGTGTTTTGGCGTCTCCGACTTCGTTCTACGTAAACCTTCACAATGCCGATTTTCCGGGCGGAGCCATCCGCGGTCAACTTGGCGCCGCGGTTCCGGAGCCCGAAGAATACGCGATGATTTTCGGTGCCGGCGTCCTGCTCCTCGGCAGTCGGCCCGTCCGGAAGCGGCTGCTAGGAAGGTAGGTTGATCCGCCTCGAAGAATCGGCGCCCGCTCTGCCTTTGGGGACGGGCGTTTTGCTTTTTCGGCCGCGACCAGGTTACTGGAACCACCTCTGAAAGCCTGCTTCTGTCTGGCGGGCGGCTGTGGCCGCGTCGGGCAGGGGAAGCACTTCGGCGGAGACGTAGCCGGCGTAGCCGATGTCCTTCAGGGCGGCGGCGATGGGGGCGATGTCGGTGTGGCCGAGACCAATGGCGCGGCGGTTCGAGTCGGCGAAGTGGACATGGCCGAGGCGCGGTCCCGCGAGGCGCAGCGCGTCGGCGATGTCGGCCTCTTCGAGGTTCATGTGAAACAGGTCGCAGAGCAGCTTCACGTTCTTCGTTCGCAGCGTGTCGAGGAAGACCAGCGTCTCGGCGACGGTGTTGAAGAGGTTCGATTCGTAGCGGTTCAGCGGTTCCAGCAGCAGTGTCGATTCGAGCGCGTGGGCGCGGGGACCGAGCTGGTCGAGTTCCTCCCGCAGCCAGGCGAGCGCCTGTTCCTTCGAGACGTCGCCGCCCCAGCGTCCCTGCATTGACCCGATGATGGCGGGTGCGCCGAAGCCGCCGGCGAAATCAATGACCGCGCCGATGAAGTCGCGGGCGCACATGCGGACGTGCGGATCGGGATCGGTGAGGGTGAGCTTGCGGCGAACCCAGCCGGCGCCGGTGCCCATCGCGGCGAGTTGCAGTCCGTGCGAGCGGAGCAACCCGCGCAGCGCCAGACCGTCCAAGTCGTCGGCGTGCGGCGGGAAGATTTCCACGGCGTCGAAGCCGTGTTCCTTGGCCTGGGCGAGGCCGGCTTCGAGGCCGTCGTGGAAGACGAACGGGCCGGAGCGGGATTCGGGGACGAGGCAGACGGTGATGGCGGAGCGGATCATTTTCCGGTCAAGACATCGGGTTGGGACCAAGCTGGTTCAACCCTGTGGTCGGCGCTAAAGGACTTCGAAATGGTCATCGAAACCCTCCGGCCAGATCACGGTGTAGTCATCGTCTTCCGCGTCGCGGAAGGCGGCGATCGTGGCGGGCAGCAGTCCCCGTTTCTTCAGGACCCCCTTCACTTTTCCAAAGGCGTCGGTCGGGTTGTCGGTCGCGATGAAGAGGTTGATCTGGCCGCGGCCGACCTCCTGGCTGTCAAACTCCCCCGATTCTCCGAGGGCGTCGCTCAGAAGTTCGGTGAGTTCCTCGAGGGCGGGCAGGAGTTCCGGGGTCTTTTCCGGGAACTGAAGGACGAGCACAAATTCCATGGCGTTAAAGTTTGAAAATGGGGTTAGCGGAGTTTCTCCGGATTGAGCGGCTGAAGGTCTCTTGGCAGGAACTTGCCGTCACGCCGAATGCATTCGCCATCGAACCAGACTTCGCCGCCGCCCCATTCGGGCCGCTGGATGAGCACCATGTCCCAGTGGACGGCCGAGCGGTTGCCGTTGTCGCAGTCCTCGTAGGCCTGGCCCGGCGTGAAGTGCAACGAGCCGGCGATCTTCTCGTCGAAGAGGATGTCGCACATCGGATTCTGGATGTGGGGGTTGAAGCCGAGGCTGAACTCGCCGATGTAGCGCGCGCCGGCGTCGGTATCGAGGATCTCGTTGAGCTTCTTCTCGTTCGAGCCGCTGGCCTTGACGATCTTCCCGGCTTTGAACTCGAGCCGGATGTTTTCGAACTTGGTGCCGGCGTATATCGTGGGCGTGTTGAACTGGATTGCGCCGTTTACCGAGTTCTTCACCGGGCAGGAGAAGACCTCGCCGTCGGGGATGTTGCGGAGTCCCTCGCAGGGCCGTGCACCGATGCCCTTGATGCTGAAGCTGAGATCGGTGCCCGGCGCGACGAGGCGGACCTGGTCGGCCGCCTTCATGCGTCTGGTGAGCGGTTCCATCGCCTTGGCCATCTTGCGATAGTCCATCGTGCAGACGTCGAAGTAGAAGTTCTCGAACGCTTCAGTGCTCATGCTGGCGGCCTGAGCCATGGATGGCGTGGGCCAGCGCAGCACGCACCACTTCGTCTTGTTCACGCGGTAATCGAGCACCGGGCGAAGCGTCTTCGCGTAGAGCTGGAGCCGGTCGCTCGGCACGTCGCTGGATTCGGAGGCGTTGTGCGCGCCGCGGATGGCGATGTAGGCCTGCACCTTTTTCATGCGGGCAAGTTCGAGCCCCTTCACCAAGCCGGCGTGGTGGGCGTCGGTGCCGCGGAGCAGTTCGCGGTTGACGCGGGAGTGCCGGCATTCCACGAGCGGCGTGGCCTTGGCGGCGCGCGCGGCCCGGATGAGGGCCACGGTCATCTCGTCCGGCACATCCACCATGTCGAGCAGGATGTGTTCGCCCTTTTGCAGGTCGCTCGAATAGTTGATGAGCAGGTCGGCGAGTTTTGCGAAGCGCGGATCAGCCATAAATGTGGCGGGACCGTAGAAGGCGAAGCGCGGCGGGTCTAGCGGGCAGTGGAATTCGGTTAACGCCCAGAACCGTTGGGTGAACCTGAATCCACCACTGCCGACGGGCTCACTGTGCCTTCAGTTTGCTCTTCAACCTCGCAAGCCGTTTCTCCCAATCGGTCCAGTCCGATTGCCAGCGCGGGCCGGCGAACCGTTCCTTCGCCTCTGGCCATAGAGCTTCAGCCATGGCGACGTGACGGGCCGCCTCTTCGGGTTTCTTCCAGCGGAGACACGCCTCGGCCAGCGCCAGGGCATGTTCCGGATACACGGGCGCCAGCTTCAAGGCGTTTTCGAGGTGCTTCCTGGCTTTCTCGTGGCTGCCGACGCTGACGGGCCAACCTGGGGCGTCGAGGTAAAGATAGCCGAGGGAACGGTCCGGGCCGGCCTCGCTCAAGGTTGCGTCCAACTTCCGGGCGGCGAGGAGGTGGGTTTCCATTTCGCGAACCAGCTTGAGGGCACTCATGCCGCGTGTGCTGGCCAACTGGCCGAGGTTGAGGGCCAAGTAGTATTCGAGACCCGCTTCGGCGGAATGCCGCTTCAGCGCTTCGCGGGCGACGGCGATCCCCTCTTCGGCGAATTTCGCCCGCGGCGCGGTATTGGTGGCGCCCCAAGAGGCTTCAAAACAGGCTTGGACGACTCGGACCGCGGCCGCGGCATCGGTAGGTCGCCGCGCGAAAGCCTCCTTGGCCATGGCCAGGCGCTCCGGGGCGGGGGGCCAGTCGGTCTCCAAGCCCGCCCCGAGCGCGGTGAGAACGAACCCCAAGGCAAGCGAAATGAGGTTGAAGAAACGGCGGACCCGGGGCCCGCTGACGCGAATAACAGGAAAATGGTCTTGCCCACTCATCGTCGGGGTCACTATACCGATTGCGTCTGTCACTGACAGTAATGGTTTCCACTACCTTTCAACTTCAACCGGAGAGGGTCTCTTGAGCCGCCCATTCCCCTCTCGTCACGCCCCCCCTCAACCCCTGCACCGGATCAACGGCAAGATCCGCGCGCGCGAAGTCCGTGTCATCGGCCCGGCCGGCCAGCAGGTCGGGGTCATCCCGCTGGGCCAAGCCATTGTCATGGCCCAGAATGCCGGGCTTGACCTGGTGGAGATCGCCGCCGCGGCAGTGCCGCCGGTCTGCCGCATCGTCGATTACGGGAAGTTCAAATACGAACTGTCCAAGAAGGAGAAGGACGGCAAGAAACAGCACCATTCCAACGAGGTGAAGGAGCTTCAGCTGTCGCCGACGATTGATCCCCATGACTTGGGCATCAAGCTGGATCATGCGATCGGGTTCCTTTGCGACGACATGAAGGTGAAAATCTCCCTCCGGTTCCGCGGCCGGCAGATGGCCCACACGGAAATCGGCATGGGCGTGGTGCAGAAATTCCTGAAGGACGTGTCGCCGTGGGGCCAGCCGGACAACCATCCCAAACTGATCGGCCGGTCGATCAACGTGATGATCAGCCCTCTGCCCAAGCAGAAGCGGGCCAAGAATCCCAAGGAAGCGATTCAGCCACCCGCCAAGGTGGTCGCCCCGGAAGAGAAGCCGGTGGTGAAACGGGTCACGACGGATTCGAAGGCGGAGCCGGTTGCCGACACCGCCGCGGAAGCGCCGCCCGAGGGTATCGTTCCGGCCGGTGACAATCCGGAGGCAGCCCCGGAGCCGATGCCGATTCAGCCGACTACCTGAGGCCTGCTTTCCAGCTCCAACGAAGAAACCACACCCGCCGGTGTGGCTTTTCTGTTTTGTCGAAGCCCCTTAAGCTCCCGGGCATGAACTCCCTTCGGTCCCTCTCGTGCTCGTTGATTGCGCTGCTGGCGGGCGGCGTTGCGGCCGCGGCTGGGCCCCGGCTGCGGTTTGCCGTGGGACCGAATGATCGCGCAACCGCGGTCGCCCAGTTCAGGCTGCCCGCCGAGTTCAGGGTGTCGGATTCCCCGCTTGAGTTGCGCGCCGGCACGCAACGATTTCCGGTGCAGACCGATTCCGAGCGCAACGCCTGGGCGGTGCTGCCGGAACTCAAGGCGGGCAGCGGTTTGGTCGGGGAGCTGGCTTCTGCGGAGTCGCTTGCATCCCGCCCACAGGCGGAGGCGAAGCGGGACAATGGCCGACTGGAACTGCGCTTGCCGGGGCAACTCGTCGCCGCCTACCAGATGGAAGCCGGCGAACTGCCGCGGGCAGAAATTCCGGAAAAATTCAAACGGGGCGGCTACCTGCATCCGCTGCTGACCCCTTCGGGACGTCAGGTGACGGACGACTTTCCGGCGAACCACCAACATCACCATGGAGTCTGGTCGCCGTGGACCAAGACCCTTTTCGAAGGCCGTGCGCCCGACTTTTGGAACATGGGTGATCTGAAGGGGCGCGTGGATTTCGTTGCCCTTGACCGGAACTGGAGCGGCCCGGTCCATGCCGGCTTCCGGGCGCGGCACCGGATGGTGGACATGCTCGCCCGACCGGAAAGGCTCGCCCTCGACGAGACTTGGGAAGTCCGGTGCTTCAACCTGGGCGAGGCGAGGAACCGTCGCTGCCAGGTGCTTGAACTCGTCCTCACCCAGACCTGCACCACGGCCTCGGCTCTGGAACTGCCGAAGTATCATTACGGCGGCCTGGGGGTGCGTGGTAACTGGGCGTGGAACGGTGCGAACGCGACGCGCTGGCTGACGTCGGAAGGGATCACCAACCGGATCGCGGCCAACGAGACGCGGGGGCGCTGGTGCTGGATGGGTGGCTTGGTGGATGGCCAGCTTGCTGGCGTGGCGATTTTGGGCGCGCCGGAAAACTTCCGTTCGCCGCAGCCGATGCGGGTGCATCCGACGGAACCATTCTTCTGCTTCGCGCCGTCGCAGTTGGGTGACTGGGCCATTGAACCGGGGAAACCCTACGTGGCGCGCTACCGGTTTGTCGTCACCGATGGCGAACCGGATCGCGAGCTGATCGAGCAATGCTGGCGGGACTTGGCGGAACCGGTGCGCGTGGAAGTGCTGCCGTAGCTCACCAACCCGACGTAGGAGCCGAGGTAACGAGGCTCACTCTTTCTTAGGTGGAGACTCCTCATGTCGTCTCCTACGGATGGGATAGGCCAGTTTCTTTTGAAGACCAATTGCGAGACCGACGCTTCATTTGACTTCAGACAGGCGCGCGCAGTTGGGCGTCGGTTCAGCGGCGCGCGTAAATCCGCGCGAGTTCTTCCGGTGACGCGCCGAGTCGCCAGCCGAGGTTCACGGAGAACAGGCGCCAGTAGGTCCGCAGCACGCCGCGTTCGCGGAAGCGGCGGGCGGAGGTGGTGACCGTGGCGTCGGCGAGCGCCAGACGGCCTTCGCGGCGCAGGGCCCGGCAGAGCAGGTGTTCCTCCATCAACGGCACGTCGGGCACGCCGCCGATCCGCTCCAGGACTTCGCGCCGGACAAAGATGGCCTGATCCGCGTAGGCGAACTGGAGGCAACGCATCCGCAGGCGACAGCGGAATTCGGAACCGGCCATCAGCCAGTGCGGGTCGCGGAAGGCCTTGCGGAAGGCGCCGCCCACGACGGCGGGATTGGCGAGCGCATCGGCAATGGCGGCGCCGGCATTCTTAGGCAACCAAGTGTCGGCGTGGAGGGACAGCAGGACGTCGCCGTTGGCGATTTGGGCGCCGCGCCGAAGCTGGCCGCCCCGACCGCGCGGGCCGGAAAGGAAACGGACGCCGAACTGCCGCGCAATCGCCTCCGTGGCGTCGGTGCTGCCGCCGTCGGAGACGATGATTTCTGTGACTTCGGGAACCTGCCGCACCCGCCGCAACGTCTCGGGCAGCTCCGCCGCTTCGTTGAGCGACGGAATGATGACCGAAAGCTGCATTGGCGGAGCCGCGGCTGCCAGATCAGAACTTCACCAGCTTCTCCAACTCGCGCACTCGGCCGGCGATTTCGGCCTTGGTCGCCTTGGTCGTGCGCGCGAGGCCGAAGCCTTCGCAGCAGAACGACGCCACGACCGCTCCATGGATGATGGCGCGACGCAGATGGGTTTCCACGGAACCGCCCTTTTGCGCGGCGAGGTAACCGATCAGGCCGCCGACGAAGGAATCGCCCGCGCCGGTCGGGTCCACGACCTTCTTCAGCGGATACGCCGGGGCGACGAACAGGCCCTTCGGCCCGGACAGCAGCGAGCCGTGTTCGCCTTTCTTGATGATGACGTAACGCGGTCCCAGCTTGTGGATCTTGGCCAGCGCGGCCGGCACGTTGTCCTCCTCGACGAGTTGGCGGGCCTCGCCGTCGTTCAGCACGAGGCAGTCCACGCGCTTGAGCAGGCGCAGGAGGTCGGGCAGGGCGATGTTCAGCCACAGGTCCATCGTGTCGGCGATGACGAACTTGGGCTTGGACATCTGGTCGAGCACGGTGTGCTGGACGGCCGGGGAGATGTTGGCGAGCAGCACGTAGGGCGTGGTCTCGTAGTCGCCGGGCAGCTTGGGCGACCAGCCGTCAATCACGCCGAGCACCGTGTTCAGCGTCTGGCGGTTGTTCATGTTCACCTCGTATTCGCCGGACCAGTGAAACGTCTGGCCGGTCTTCACCTTTTCGAGCCCCTTGAGGCAGACGCCGTGCTTCTCGTAGAGTTTGACGTATTTGGCGGGGAAATCGCCGCCGACGACACCGACGAGCTTGGTCGGCGCGAAGAAGCTGGCCGCGACGGCGGCGTGGCTGGCCGAACCGCCGAGCAGGCGCGGGTTTTCAGACTTGGGAGTCTTGATGGAATCCAGGGCGGTGGTGCCGACGACGAGAACGCTCATGTGTTGAAAGAAACCGTGGGTGACCGACGCGGCCGCGACTGCGCCCGCAAACGCCGGGAACCTAACGAAAGGAAGGCGCGGGGAGGAAGGGGTTTTCGCGGCTGGCGCCAAAGGTCCGCGCGCCGCCTTGCCTCTGTCTGCGGCCTTCTTAAGGTCGCCCGCATGGACGTCCTGCACGCGCCTTGGCGCATCGACTACATCCTCGCGCCTAAGAATCCCGCCGCCGCGGGCGAGGCGTCCCTGTTCACCGCCATTGGCCAGAGCAGCGACGACGTGGAGAACTACGTGGTGGGCCGCGGACGATTCTCCTACGTGGTCCTCAACGCCTATCCCTACAACGCCGGCCACCTGATGGTCGTGCCGTATCGGCAGGTCGCGAACCTCGATGAACTGACCGATGACGAGGCCCTGGAGCTGATGCAGTTCTCGCGGCGTTGTCTGCGGGCCTTGCGGTCAGTGATGAAACCGCAGGGCTTCAACGTCGGCTTCAACCTCGGCAAGTGCGCCGGGGCCGGCATCGTCGAGCACCTGCACCTGCACATCGTCCCGCGCTGGGAAGGCGACACCAACTTCATGCCCGTGGTCGCAAACAGCCGGGTCCTGCCCGAAGCCCTGAAGGAAACGGCGGCCAAGCTGCGTGTGGAGTTGGCCACCCAGCCCGTCCGTTGAACTCCGAGTCGATTCCCCAGTCCACTGTCCGAAATCCGCATCCTCCGCTCCCCATGATTACCGAGACCCTTCATTTTGAATCCGCCCGCGTCGCCCAGGCGCTTTACGGCAATGACGACAAGAACCTGCGCGCCCTGGAAACCGAACTGGGCGTGAAGACCACCACGCGCGATGGCTGGATCAAGCTCGACGGCGCGGCCGCGGCCGTAACCCAGGCCAAACGGCTGTTCCACACGCTGGAGCGCAACCTGCGGGAAGGCGGGGCGGGGCGGCGGGGCGAATTTTCCTACGCGCTCACCGTCCTGAAGCACGACGGCGCCGAGGCGCTCGACAGCCTGTTCGAACACCGCGTCCACACCCACGCGAAGAAGTGCTCGGTGAATCCGAAGACGGTCGGCCAGCAGCGCTACCTCAAGGCCATCGCCGAACACGACGTGACCTTCGGCGCGGGCCCGGCCGGCACCGGCAAGACCTACCTCGCCATGGCGATGGCCACCGCGGCGCTCAAGGACGGCAAGGTGAGCCGCATCATCCTGACGCGGCCAGCGGTGGAGGCCGGAGAGGCGCTGGGCTTCTTGCCGGGCGACCTGCTGCAAAAGCTCGATCCGTATCTCCGTCCGCTTTACGACGCCCTGCATGACATGATGCCCGCCGAGGAGATCGAACGGGCAATGGAACGCGGCGTCATCGAGATCGCACCGCTCGCCTACATGCGTGGCCGCACGCTGAACAACGCCTTCATCGTCCTCGACGAGGCGCAGAACACGACCCCGGAGCAGATGCTGATGTTCCTGACCCGTCTCGGTTTCGGCTCCAAGGCGGTGATTACCGGCGATCCCACGCAGATTGATCTGCCCGCGGCCAAGCGGTCTGGCTTGGTCGAAGCCGTCCAGACGCTGACAAACGTCGAAGGCGTGGCGATCTGCCTCTTTGAAAAACGTGACGTGGTCCGGCACCCCTTGGTCCAACGGATCGTCACCGCCTACGAAGAGCGGCGCGGCAAACAGGCGAACCAGTTGTGAACCCAATCAGCCTCGTCATCACGAACCGGCAGCGGGACCGGAAGGTGGACACGCGCCGGGTGCGTGCGGTCGCCGAGGCGGCGTTGGCGGAGGCGGGGCAGGGGGCGGAACTCGGCATTCACCTCGTCTCGGCGAAGCGGTCGGCGGAGGTGAACTGGCAGTTCCTCCGGCACGAGGGCCCGACGGACATCATCACGTTCGACCACGGCAGCACGCCGGAACGGCTCTTCGGCGAGATGTTCATCTGCGTGCCCGAGGCGGTCCGGCAGGCGGCGGAATTCAGGACAACGTGGGAAGCCGAACTCCTGCGCTATGTGATCCACGGCCTCCTGCACCTGCGCGGCTACGACGACCTGGAGTCGGCGAAGCGTCGTGTGATGAAGCGGGAGGAAAACCGGCTGGTGCGGAAGCTGGTGGGGAATGAGGAAGGCAGGAAGGCATGAAGAGATTGAAACTTTGGCAGAAGTTGAGCATCGGGAGCGTTTTGTTGCTGGTTGCCGCGGCCGTGCTTGGCCTCCTGATTTGGCACTGGGGACGAGTTCACAAGCACTGCATCAAACTGGTCGGGATGTCGTTGAACAACTATGCCGCGGTCAACGCCGGTCAGTTTCCATTTCACACCAACGGATACCCGCAGGCCTTGGTGAAATGGGCCAGGTTTGAACCGTGGAACGTCCCGTCTCTGGTCGGCGTGGATGACGACGGTTCGTGGCTGACGGCGGCGGTGACCGCCGGAGTTCCGGTCAACGAAACAAACTGCACCCGGATTTACGTCCAAGGGCTTTCAACCACCAGCGATCCTCGGATCGCGGTTTTGTTTGATCGTTACGCCGTCAAGGGCGGCGATCATTTCCGAGGCGTATCCGGACAGCCTTTCCTTCGGGAGGCCTGCCTCGTCGATGGTTCGCACGAAATGATTTCGGTGGCCCGGTGGCCCGCCTTCGCCAGCAATCAGGTGGAGTTGTTGGTCCAGGCTGGCATCCCGCGCGTGACGGCCGAGGACTACTACCGGCCTACGCTCGATCCCAACGCCAGGCGATGACGCCTGAGCCGGCGACTGCATCGGAGTTGAACGGTCGGGGCGGGAGCACGTTGAAAATGAGAAACGCGCAGCGAAACCTGTTTCGGCGCTTTCAATCTCAGGCGTCGGGCCCGCGGCTCAGTTCCCGTCGTTCAGCGGCTGGGTGCTGCGGAGATAGGCGAACAGGTCGCGCACCTGCTGGTCGCTGAGGTTGGCGAGCAGGCCCTCAGGCATGAGCGAGGCGCCGGCGGGTTCCATCGAGGCAATTTCGGCGCGGGGCAGGGGAACGGTCTGGCCATCGGGCGTGCGCAAGACGACGACCTGCGCGTCCTGGTCGGCGCGGAAGCCGGTCAGCGAACGGCCGTCCTTGGTCTCGACGTGGAAACTCTCGTAGCCCTCGCGGATCTCGGCGTTGGGATTGACGATGTTCAGCAGCAGGTTGGGCAGGTCGGTGCGCTGGTAAACCGTCAGGTCGGGACCGATCTCGCCACCCTTGGTGAAGAGCTTGTGGCAGACGCCGCAACTCTCCATGAACAGCTTCTTGCCGGCGTAAGGCGAACCGGTGGTGAGATTGATGACCTCGCTGAGCCGGGTGATTTCCTTCTCCAATTCGGCGGAGGTGGCGTGGCGGACGTTCGGCCAGTGTTTGGCGAGGAGGCGACCCAGTTCGTCCGTAGGAGCCGACGTGAGGAGGCTCTGATTTCCGCCTTCCGCCTTCCGCGTTCCGCCGCCCGAATTTGAAGTGAGCCTCCTGACGTCGGCTCCTACGGCAAGGAGGCGGCGCACCACATCATTCGGCACCGCGGCCTTGTCGAGGCGGCCGGCATCCACGGCGTGCAAGAGGGTCAACGCCCAAGACGCCCGGCTGGCGAAGAGACCGAACGCAGCAGTGCGCACGTCGTTCGGATAGCTTGCGAGCTGCGTCAGGACCTCGCCGGCGATGTTGGGCGAATCATAGGCCTGAAGCGCACCGAGCGCACCCTTGCGGAGGTCGGCCTGCTTCGCGTCGCGGGCGACGGCGAGTAACGCGGGCACGGCGCTGGCCTGCTTGGTTTCGCCGAGCACCTGGATGAGCTGAAGTCGCTTCGAAGCATCGGCTTTGGAATCTGCGATCAGGGCGAGGGCCTGTTCGACGGCGGCGGGTTTGCCGCGGCGGGCACCGATGAGCACGGACTCGCCGCCGGCGCGTTCCATGGCGGACAGAAGTTCCTCGGGCAGGCCAGCCATCGGGCGTCCCTGATAGGCTTCCTCGAAGCCGCGGGTGAGCTGGGCGGTCTGATCGGGGCCGGGCGAGAGCGCGAAGAGCTTGGCGCAGGTGAGCAGGTCGTCGCGTTTGCCGGTGGCGGCGAAACGGCGCATCAGGCGCGACAGCAGGTGCTGCTGGACGAGCGGGGCGCGCCACAGTTCGCGGTCGGCGAAGAGCGCGAGCACGGCGTCGCGGTCGGTGGCGCACTTGTCCTCGATGGCCCACCAAAGCAGGAGCGGTTGACGCGGATCGGCGGCGTCGCGGTCGTGCGCGAGCAGGTTGCGAACGATAGGCAGGGCATCGGCGGCGGGCAGGCGCTTGGCGGTGCAGGCGAGCTGGGCGCGGACTTCAAGGTTGGGTTCGGTGGCGGCGAGGTCGGCGAGGCTCTTTAAGACCAATGGTGAGACGCGACGTTCGTCGCCAAGGAGGCGGATGGTCCAAGCGCGAACCTCGGAGCTGCGATGGGCCAAAGACTTGAGCGCAACCGACTCATTGAAGCCACCGAGTTGATGCACCGCCCAGAGAAGCTCTTGGCGAGGCACCGGCGGTAGAGCGATCGGAACTTTAGCCGGATCCGATGGGGCTGATGTGAGTTCCAGCAAAGAAAGCAAGCCTTCACCAATCTCCTTCCACGCGGCAGTCCCCCGATCCGCGAGGATTTGCTGGGCGAGTTGTCGGACGGACCTGACGTTCACGGTCAGGCATCCGAAGAGTTCTACGTTGGAAAACTTGGCCAGATCGACGCGTCGCCCTGACTGGTCGAACGGATTGGCGATTTTTGTTGGCCCCGGGAGCGTTTTCGCCCGCAGCCGGTAAATCCTTCCGTTGCTCGCATCCATCTGGCCCTCGTGGTTGCGGAAATGGTTCACCTGCCGGTCATACCAGTCGGCGATGTAGAGCGCGCCGTCGGGACCGAGCTTGATGTCCACGGGGCGGAACCACTTGTCGTCGCTCGTCACCGGATGGCCGAGGTCGCGCGTGCGGAAGGTCGAGCCGTCGGGCGTGATTTCGCTCAGGACGATGCGGCCCTGAAGCGGTTCGACGCCGAAGAGCTTGCCCTGGTAGCGTTCGCCGAGCGCGCCGCTGTCGTAGATGACGAAGTTGTGCGTGAAGCGGTCCACGTCGGGGTGCGGCATCTGCGGGAAGTAACCGAAGGCATACGGGTTCGAGAGCGGGCCGTGCTTGTCGAAGCCCTTCTGGAGATACGCGCCCTGCAGGTAGTGGAAGCCGCGCGTGTTGCCGCCATTGTGGCCGCTGAAGATGCGTCCCGCGGAATCGATCTCGAGGCCGAAGGCGTTGCCGCCGCCTTCGCTGAAGATTTCGTAGATGCGCTTCTCCGGATGGTAGCGCCAGATGTTCTGCCCCTGGGAATAGATGGGGCGCATCGGGCGGCGGACCTTCTTGGTAGGAGCCGAGGTGAGGAGGCTCTGATCTTTTCCGGAGGCAGATGCTGGATGCTGGATGCTGGATGAAGATGATGGTTGGCCCGCCCTCACCCCGGCCCTCTCCCCCGGGGAGAGGGGGAAGGTAGCGACGCCGGTCGTTGAACTGGCGGTGCTGGGTTTCGATTCAGCGGGAGCGTTCGCCGGAATGGCCGTTGCGCTGTCCTGTTGTGCGAAGGCTGTGGAGTTGTCTGCGGCGGGCTTCGCGCCTCCCTCTCCTCGGGGGAGAGGGCCGGGGTGAGGGCGGGCGTCCTTCTCACTTGCAGCCTCTTC
>JAYUSF010000255.1:0-13507 GCA_043755815.1 Verrucomicrobiota bacterium | reverse complement strand
CCGCCCAACGTGAAGCGCGCCAGACCCGGACGCGGCCAGCCGTCCACCGTGGGAAAGTCGCCGACCATCAGCCAGCCGTCACGCACCGCTGCAAATCCGCGGAGGTTTCCCGCCATGCCGCGGTAGGGACCGGCGAGTGTGTCGTCGTCGGTGATGGTGACCGTCATTGAGACGTTGGGATCCAGAGGCTGCCCTGTCCTTGGATCATAGGCTTCGACGACAAATTGGCGCTGGCCTTCCCAAGTGGGGTTATCACGGGCCTGCAACGTAACCAGCGAAGGCCCGAACAGACGCCAGTCAAAACCAACATAGTCTTCTCCTGCTACGGCACTCACGTCCCGCGTTCGCAGCCGAAGTGTGAACCCGGGAGGTGGATACTCGGTGGTCCGCGCCGCAACCACGATCGGGCCACCCGCTTCCGGAAGGGTGACGGTCGGGAAGTCGAAGCTCACCCGACAGTTTACATCAGTGATCTGAATGGGCAGAGCCAACGGGCCAACCGCGACTGAATTGGCATCGATGGTTGCTGAGACTTGAAACGACTCCGGCCCTTCCAACAGGAGGTCACAGAATGCCGCCAGCTCAACCGACTTGACTGCATCGCCAGGCAAGAAGGTGAAATCACGGTCCACCAAGGTGAAATCAATGCCCGCGGTCGCCGTGCCAGACTCAGTTCGAAGGCGCATCCGGTTGGTGTCAGTTAGCACGCCAGAGCGAACAACGTGAACATCGGCAGCATAACCGCACTCGTCGAGCGGGCCACCGGGGCCGACCAGATAGAAGCTGGGCTTTGTTGGCGGGACATACGCCGGATTGCCGCGCACTAACCGGATCAGACCGCGGTGACTGATGCCGTCGAACGTTCCCGCCGGCCCCGCGAGCAGCAGCGCGCCGTCGGCCTGCCGGGCAATGGCGGTGAAGGCGTTCGTCGTGCCGAGACCGGGATCGAAGCTCAGGTCGAGCGACCCGTCGGGGAACACCGCAGCCAGTCCGCGGCGGGGAATGCCGGCGTAGTTCGTGAAGGTGCCGGACAGGATCAGGCGGCCGTCGGGTTCCTGGAAATAGGTGCTGGTGGTCGCGATGACCTCCGGCGGAATCGGAAACGTGCCCAGCCGGGCGCCCGTTTGTCCGTCGAATACCTCACGCGTCGGAAACTGCACAATACGCCCGCCACTGACCTCAGCGATAAAGCTGGCCGGCGTCATCCAGTCCACGGTGTATTTCCAACGCAGGCTGCCATCAGCATTCAGGACAACCAAAGGCGTGTTGGGCTGATGATCATTGGGCGAATTCCGGAACAGAAAACTGCCGCCAAGGATCAGGCCGTTATCGGCAGTTTGGGCAAGCGCCGACAGGTAGAGAGCGCCCTGGCTCCAGCTAGTCAACAAGGCTGGCGGCACGACAAACGCCGGATCTTGCGCCAAGTCTGGAAGGAAACGCGCCAAGTAAGCCTCAGTTGAGTGGCCGGTTCCTGCGACCGTGTCAATGGAGCCCCCCACGAGGAATTTGCCATCGCGCTGGACAAACAGACCATGCCGTCCCTGAAACCAAGCCCAATTCCGCCCTCCCTGACCATCCGGTCCCAAAACATCGACCGCCGTGGAATAGGGAAACTGCGGCCCCGGAACCGGACCGACCCCCTTGAAGACTTTCGATGCGACCAGGATTTCGCCATTGGGCAACCGGGCCATTGAGGCAAAGGACCGCGGGAAAGCGCTGGGTAGCCATGAAGTGAACGAATCATCAATGGTGCCATCGTTGAAGAGGCGAATGACCGCACCGTTAACAGCGATAAGCAGTTTGCCGTCCGGAATCGCTATGACCGAAGACACCGGGGCGGTGGCCTTGAGATCCAACTGGAGCGACGGATCGACTCCCCACCCCAGCGGTTTTTCGGGCTCCACAAATGACAGGCTCCGGATTGTCTTTGCGGGAGCGAACTGTTCTCCCCCTCCCTGCTCGGCCGAAATCGTCACGATTCCCGGCCCCGTCGCCACCAGCGTGTTGCCCTCCAAGATTGCGGGTCCCGAAACGATCGAGAGCGAAACGGGTAACCCGGAACTCGCGACCGCCTTCAACTCCAGCCGCGATGAGGTAATGGGCACCGTCGCCGGAACCGAGAACTCAATCTGCTGCGAAATGACTTCGCGCCTCAAAAAGGTCGATAATCCGTTATAAAATCCCGCCACATAAAACCTGTCGCCCTCGACGAATACGTCCACAGGTGAGGAAGTTGGTCTAGCGATCCCAAGATCAACGGGAAATTGCGGGTCACCGATGTCAAAAATCCGGAGTCCGAGTTCGATTCCGGTCACATACGCAAATCCCCCTGCCTGAATCATTTTGATCCCGAAGCCGATCAGCGGCTGGCCGTAGAGATAACTTGTGCTTCCCAGTTTGATCGGGTGATCCGGATTCTGGACATCCCAAACCGTGAACTGCCGCCAACTGTCCGCCGCGTAAGCGTAGCGGCCATTCACCGCCAACTCGGTCAGCGCCGGATTGCCAAAACTGGCGAGCAGAACCGGCTGGACTGGATCGCTGACATTGTAAGCCCGGATGACCGAGTTGTTGAACGCCACGTAGGCAATTTCATCCTTCACTTCGACGTCTCTGACCGAAAGGAACGGCTCGGCGATTACGCTGACTTTCTTCGGATGGTCCGGCTGGGAAACGTCCACAATCCACAGTCCGGCTTCAGAGGCCGCGAGGAACGCATGATTCCGTTGCACCTTGATCGCGAATGTAAATCCGCCCGGAACCGGCAGGGTGCCCAATTGGGAAAGCCGTCCCGGATCGGTGACGTCAATGACATCCATTCCACCGGAGGCCGCCACATAGGCGATCGAATTGACGACTTGAACTCCCAGAGCGAGACCGCTGGTGCCGAGGCTGCCAAGGAGTCGAGGATTCGCCGGGTCGCGGACGTCCACCGTCCTGAAACCAACGGCGGTTCCCACATAGGCAATTCCCGCCACGACCTGCACCGAAAAGGCTTCCCGTTCAAAGTTGAGTCCTCCCTGATAGGAAAAGCTGATTGTTCCCTGATTGAACCTGGCTAGCGTCGAACTTGGCTCCCATTCCTCCGCACCAGCCTGTTCACAAGCCAGCACCAGCCGCCCCACATTCGTCACCGTTACGTTACCGCCATTGATGACCGCGGGACCGGCCACCACCCGGAACGTCACGGGCAACCCGCTGCTCGCGGTCGCCGTGAGGGGATAGGGTTGGTTCAGGCGGAGCACTACGTTGGTCGCCGGAGAAGTCCACGTCAGTGTCTGGGGAGCGGGCGCAGCGTAACTCCACCGTGAGAGGGCCAGCACGATCAGCAAGGCCAGCCAACGGCGGAGCGGGAGCAGGGTGTCGGTCAGCGGAATCATGCTGGGGCTGAGTTTCGAGACCATCGCAGTTACGGGTGCCGGGGACGATCCGACGTTGTTCAAGTCGGTCGACAAAGTCCACTAATCCAAGCGCCGCGGTGGTTTCACCTCGGTCACCGTTCCCGGCGCCGGGCCGTAACGGAAGCGGAGGCGTGTGCCGTCGGGAAAGTTGGTCACGCCCGGAAAGAGCAACAGACCGGCTTCACTGTGCGCGAGGAGCACCGGCGCCTGCGCAGCGACCGACAGGACGTCGCCGTTGGCATCGACGAGTTCGATCCGGGTGAACGTGCGCGGCTTGAGCGAGTGGGTCGCCGGCGCATAGCTCGTGAACCAGAGCATCACGCTGGCGGAGTCAGCCACCGACACCGTGGCGGCATAGCCGCGCCAGCCCAGCCGATCCCGTAACGCCGGCGGCAGCCAGATAAACGGGCGCCGCTCAAACCGCTCGCCTAACGCAAAGACGTGGTTGGGTCCGGCCGTTGCGGCGAGCACCCGCAGGTAGGTGCCGTCCGCCAAACGCACGCCGGCGGGCTGCAACGCCAGTCGGGCCAGCAGCACAAAGCTGATGACGACGAGGCCGATCCTGATCCATCCATGGCGCATGGTTCGGATCGTGGTGAAACGGCCGGCTCAGTTCAGCAACTCCTGAATCTCGTCCCAGCTCAGCTTCTCGGTGAAGGCTTCCTCGCCGGTCAGCGTGGCTTCGATGATCTCCCGCTTCTTGCGCTGCAACGTCAGGATTTTTTCCTCGACCGTGCCGCGCGTGATGAGCTTGTAGCTCGTCACCACGCGCGATTGGCCGATGCGGTGGGCGCGGTCGGTGGCCTGGTCCTCGACCGCGGGATTCCACCACGGATCGAAGTGGATGACGGTGTCCGCGCCGGTCAGGTTCAGGCCCACGCCACCGGCTTTCAGCGAGATGAGGAAGACCGGGATGGATTCGTCCGCCTGGAATCGCTGCACGACCTCGCCGCGGTTGTTGGTCGAGCCATCGAGGTAACAGTGCGTGAGTTCGCGCGCCACCAGTTCCTCACGGAGCAACGCCAGCATCGAGGTGAACTGGCTGAACACGAGCACCCGGTGGCCGCCGTCCACGATCTCGTCGAGCAACTCGCCGAAGAGCTGGACCTTTCCCGAAGTAGGGCAGGCTGCCAGCCTGCCCGCTGCGCCGGAAGGCGCGAAAGGAGCTGTGGAATCCGCGGACGACTCGGGCAGGATGGCAGCCTGCCCTACGTTGAGCAGCCGCAGGTCGCAGCACACCTGCCGCAACCGCAGCAGCGCCGTGAGCACGAGCATCCGGCTCTTCGCCAATCCCTCTTCGCCGACGGCTTCGAGCACTTCCTTGCGCGTGTGCGCGAGCAACTGCTGATAGACCGTCGCCTGCTCGTCGGTCAGGTCGCAGAAGGAGATTTGCTCCAGCTTGGCCGGCAGTTCCTTCACCACATCGCGCTTGAGGCGGCGGAGCAGGAAAGGCCGCACGCGTTTGGCCAGCCGTGAGATGGTCGCCGCGTCGCGCTCCTTCGCGATGGGCACTTCGTAGCGCTCGTGGAAGTCCTGCGTCGTGCCGAGGTAACCCGGCATGAGGAAGTCGAAGATGCTCCAGAGGTCCAGCACCGAGTTCTCCAGCGGCGTGCCGGTGAGCACAAGCCGGTGCTCGGCGCGGATGGCCTTCACGGCCTGCGCGTTCTGGGTCTGGCGGTTCTTGATGTGTTGCGCCTCGTCGAGCACCACCGTGTCGAACTCCAGTTCGCGATACCGCTCCGCATCGCGGCGGACCAGCGCGTAGCTGGTGATGACCAGGTCGCTGTCGGGAATCCGGGCAAACTCCCTGTGCCGGTCCGGTCCGTTGAGCACGAGCACACGGAGTTCCGGCGTGAACTTCGCCGCCTCCGCCGCCCAATTGAAGACGAGCGTGGTGGGGCAGACAACCAGAGTAGGGCAGGCTGCCAGCCTGCCCGCTGCGCCGGTAGGCGCGAAACCCTCCCGTTCTGAAACCACAGCCGCGGGCAGGCTAGCTGCCAACCCTGCTTCGAAGGGACCGCCGGCCGCGCTTCCGTGACCCACCCTGGCATCGTTCTCCCCAAGCCGGGCAGCCTCGGGATTGTCCCGGATGTATTCGGCCACCTTTCGCAGATGGCCGGAGCTGCGCACGATCATGTCGAACGACTCATCCTGCCACAGCCGCCCGGTTCGCCCGACGGCGGCGTTGATGCGGTTGGCGGTGAAGCTCTTCCAAGTATGCGTGATCTCGGAGAGCGCGTGGCCGTTCAGCGGGATGACCAACGCATGAACGTGATTGGGCATGATCGCGAACCAGCCCAGCGCGTAACGCTCGCCATCAAAGTGCCGCAGCGATTCCTCAACGATTGCCGCCGCATCCGGCCGTTTCAGCCAGCAAGCGCCATGGCCAGCGTCGAGCCAGCCTTCCAGCCGGCGGACAAAAAGGTCGTGGTGCTCTGCCTCCTGGGCTTCCGAGCGGGGCTCCGGGTTCCTTTCCAGCCAGGCTTTGCGCTCGAAGGCCAGTTCGGTCAGGCGGCCGGCCGGCAGGGAATCGGCGAACCGGAAGGTAACGAAGTAAGTGGTCCCATCCTGCCGCCAGTGGGGCAGGTGCCGCTCGGAACGTCCGACCGGGCGAGATTGGTCGAGCGGCACAAACCTAGTGGAGGCCGCCTCCGAAGCACTCGGTTTCGCGCCTGTCGGCGCAGCGGGCAGGCTGGCAGCCTGCCCTACTTCGGATGGCGCCTCGGTCGTCGTAATTCGCAATGCCTTCAGGTGCGCCAGCACCTGCACCGTCTTGCCCAGGCCCATTTCGTCCGCGAGCACGCCGCCGAAGCCGTTCTCGCGCAGGAACCGCATCCACGCCACGCCGTGCTTCTGATACGGCCGCAGCACCTCGTCGAGTTTGCCGAGTGGCGGACACACCAGCGTCGCCTCGCCCGTCTGCTGGCGCACCCGCTCCTTCCACTGCGGCGGCGCGGCGAACGTGAAGCCCTGTTCCTCCAACGCCGAGTCGAGGAATCCCGCCTGCGCCGAGCTCATCCGGTAACTCGTGCCGGCGCCACCGATGCGCTGCGTTGGCGCGCAGTCGAGAATGACCTCCTGCAACTCCTCCACCGCGCCGGAATCGATGATCGCGAACTTGCCGTTCTTCAGCTTGCGCCCGCCGCCTTGCAGTAGCGTCTGGATTTCCGCCGCGCTGAACCGTTCGCCGCCCGCCGTGCCGTAGCTGACCTCGAGGTCGAACCACTGCTCGCCGCTCGGCGTGATGCGGAACTGCGGCGTTACGCGCTCCAGGTTCTTCTGCGTGCTGTGCGACAGGCGTTCCTCCAGCGACACCTCCCAAGTCTTTTCCAGGCGGGGAAACTCCCGCGCGAAGAAGGCCAGCACGCGTTCCTGCCCGACCAATTGCCACTGCCCCTGCGCGTTCGGCCCGGTGAAGCCCGCGTTGCGGAGTCGCAGCAACGCATTGTGTTCGGCCAGCGGATCGCGCGTGGAATAACGGCGCGGGTTCGCCGGATCGGGCATGAACGCGCCCTCGCCCGCCGCGCTCACGCCCACGGTCATGATGCGCGGACCGTAGGCGCATTGGAGCGAACCCGTGAGCTGCGCGAGCCCGCCCGCGAGGTTCAGGATGAACTTCGGCGGCTGTGGCTTCACCTCGAAGTCCTCCAGCCGGAAGTTCGCCTCCACCGTCCCGCTCGCGGACAGCTTGGGCCAGTCCTGCGACAGGAAGAGCGGCACCTGCGTCCGCGGAATCCGCAACGGCTGCTGGAGCGCCCCGCGGAACTGCGGCGCGAGCGCGAGCGGCGCCAATGTAGGGCAGGCTGCCAGCCTGCCCGAGTCGGTTGTGGCGAAAGCAGGCGGTTTCGCGCCTGTCGGCGCAGCGTGCAGGCTGGCAGCCTGCCCTACTTCGGCCAGCACCCACGCCGCGGTCCCGCCACTGAAGACCACCGGTGGTTTCCCGCCGGGCCGCAGCGCGATCGTGATCTCGCCGTTCAGCTCCAGCGTCGCCTTGAGTGGCAGGCCGGCCGGCGTGTTCGACACAGCGAAGGGCTGCGTGCGACCCACGCTCAGGCGCGGGTGCCCGGCCAGCTTCGGCAGCAGTTCGACGAAGTCCGCCGCCGGCAACTGGACCATGCCGGGCGTGTCGCCGCCGGTGATGAGTTCCGCCGCGTCGAGCAGCTCCGCGTCCGCAGGCGACAGCCGGAATGGCCCGGCCTTCACGAGCACGTTGAGCGGCATCCGACCGCGGTTGGTGGTGCCTTCGAACACCAGCATCGCCCGGCCGCGCGCCAGCGAGTCGGCGAGATTCCGCGGAAAGATCACGTGGATCTCCAGCGCCTCGCCTGTCTCCGAGCGACGCAACCTGATGCCGTCTCGCGCTAGTTTGGGGGACGCGGTAGGCCCGCCCGCGGCAGCGCGAACCGGGTGAGCCGCCCCTTCCCCCGCTTTCCTGCTTTCCTGCCTTCCAAATTTCTCCTCCGCCTGTCCCCGCATCCAGTGCAACCCCACCGCCACCGAATGCGCGCAGATGATCCCGTCGTCGCGTGAGGCGCGGCAGCTGCACAGGTTGTCGATGTCGATGACGCCCTTGATGACCAACCCGGCGCGGTAGGTCGTCTCGCCGGCCGCGACCACGCCCTTGAGGACGGGCGGCGTGTAGTTGGACGACAGCACCTTGTCGATCGCGAGCAGGGCGCGGGCGTGCTTCACGACCTCCCAGCCGGCGGTCTTCTGGAAAAAGGCGTCGTTGAGTTGGATGTCGCTCATCGGCCCGGCCAGCGTAGCAGACCGGGAAACCGGAGGGCGAACCCGGGAACGCGAATCGTGTCAGGCCAGATTCCAGCGCCGGAGGCGCGACAGAAAGTAGCCCACAGCGTGAGCTGTGGGTTCACCGCGCCATCGTTCCAAGCCCCTGCAGGGGCGGCTGAATGCATCGCTTGATTGGCTCTGTCGCCCCTCCGGGGCTCGGTCGTCTTGCCGCTTAACCCACGGCTGACGTCGTGGGCTACTGTCTTTCGCCGCTCCGCGGCTCCGGCAAGCGCTCAGGCTGGTTGTCGTATTGTGGCGGCGCAGCAGGCGGCTCAGCACACTTGAAGTCCGGCCAGACTCTGAATCCAATGACGGCGGCTGAGCCGCCTCACCTCCAATGTGCACCACAACCTATTCGGAGCTGCGAATCTTCTCCGACGAGATGGATCCGGAAAACATTTCCAAGGCTCTTGGTCTTGAACCGACCGATTCCTTTCGAACGGGCGACGTTCATTGCCAAGGTAAACTAAGGCGTGAAACCAATGGATGGTTCCTTTGCACCGAGTCCTCGGTTGATTCGAAGGACACGGAAGCGCACATCGGTGAAATCTTGACCAAACTCGACGGCAAAGCCGAGGCGGTTGAAGCACTTCGGGCCGCTGGGTGCTACCTCGACATCTGGAGCTTTTGGAAATTCAACGGCCAAGGCGGGCCATCCCTCAGCGCTGAGCAAATGCTGATCCTGGGAAAACTTGGAATCGCAGTCTGCTGGGATGTCTATGCGGATGAGGAACAAGCGCCTTAGCTTAGCGTGTGCGGCAGGTATTCTCGTCCCTCATGCATTCCAAGCCACTTCCCAGCGACACCGAAGCGCGGCATCTGCTCGAACGCATCCGCCACGACTTTGGTGAGAGCCTGTTTGAGAAGTCGGTTTGAGTTGGTGGAGCGGATTGTCGGCGGTGTGAAACCGAGTGGTGGAGCTTGACAAGGGCGAGCGGGCGAGGCGGCCCAACTCGGCGGCAGCTCTGTCAGGCGATGAAAATCGCTGTTTATGACACGGACCTCACCGATGCCCAGTGGACGCTGGTCGAACCGCTGCTCCCGCCGCCCCAGCACCTGGGCCGGCCGCGCACGGATCTCCGGCGCATTCTCAACGCGCTGCTGTATGTGGCCAAGGCTGGCTGCCAGTGGCGGTTGCTGCCCAAAGAGTTCCCGGCGTGGCAGACCGTCTACCATGTCTTCCGCAAGTGGGCCCGGGACCACGTCTGGGAGGGGCTCAACGCCCGGCTCCGCGCCGTGGTGCGGGCCCGGGCCGGCAAGCGCTCGCGGCCGACGGCCGCCATCCTGGACAGCCAGAGCGTGAAGTCCGACCCGCACGGCGGGGCCGTCGGCTACGACGCCGGAAAGAAAATCAAAGGGCGCAAACGCCACCTGCTGGTGGACACGCTGGGCTTGCTGCTCGGCGTCCACGTCACCCCGGCCAGCACGCCGGAACGGGAAGGCGCGCAGGCCCTGCTCGCCCGCGTGCTGCCGTGGCTCACCTGGCTGCGGCTCCTGTGGGTGGACGGCGGCTACACCGGCGCGGCCTTCGCCGCCTGGGTCCGCGGCCTCCGGCCCAAACTCGCCGTCACGGTGGTCAAACGTTCCGACCACGCCAGCGGCTTCACGGTCCTGCCCCGCCGCTGGGTCGTGGAGCGCACCTTCGGCTGGCTCATGCGCCACCGCCGTCTCGTCCGCGATTATGAGACCACAGAGGCCAGCGCCGAGGCCTTCGTCCTCCTCGCCATGATACGTGTCCAGATACGAAGACTGGCCTGATCCCTCGGCTATCATGACTTCTCAAACAGGCTCTGAGGTTCGCCGGGGCGACGGCGTCAGCCTGCATGAAACGGAGATCATCGACAGTTACGGCTCAATGCGGGAACGCAAAAAGGCCCTGAAATTGGACACGGACCAGCATTGGTGGGAGGTAAAGGATGAGTGGATTGAGGGATTTGGAGGCGTCGGCGGACCCAGCTTCCTCGACGACAAAGGCTTCACCTATTACCTGCCTGCCTACATGAGCTACTGGCTGCGAACGGGGCAGGAACAGAACTGCTTGAGCTTCTACATCACGGGACCGCGGAAGTATCGCTACAAAATATTCACCGCCGCCCAACGGGAGACCATTGCCGCTTTCGTCAGCTTCGTTAGCGGGAAGTCGGACGGTGAACTCGAACGTTAGCTCCACTTAGCCCACTCACTCCCAACTCGCCGTGATCGGCGGCGGCCCGGCCGGATTGCGCGCGGCGGAAGTCGCGGCGGCCGCCGGCCTCCAAGTCACGCTTTTCGAGGGCAAACCCTCCGTCGGCCGGAAGTTCCTCGTCGCCGGCCGGGGCGGACTCAACCTCACCGACGGCAAGCCGACCGACCGCTATGCCGCGCGTTACTCCGGTCTCGGCCAACCCGAAGACTTCTGGCCGCGCCTGCTCGCCGGCTTTGATCCCGCGGCGTTGCGCCAATGGGCGGCGGGACTCGGCGTGGGGACGTGTCGCCTTCAGCGTTGGCCTAGCCCAATTGATTTCGCCAACAAACGCGAAGAGCTGACCCAAGGACCAAGTTCACCAGCCTATGCGTGACCCGCTTTGTGGCTGCGCGGCTGTCCACGGCGCTCCTGGGGACGCTGCGATTGCCGTGATGGCACCTTGCGGCTCACTTCCTGGCGGATTTCATCGCGTGTCGCCGTGCCTTTGGGTCCACGATCGTTCGCACAGGTCTGCGACTTGGAAGGTTCCGGGCGGTGCCAAGTGTTGGCGGGCGTTTCCAAGGGTGCCGGCGCTACGACGAGGGTGCTGCGGACGGCGGTAGTCGGGCGAGTTTTCATCGCCCATAGCGTAACCGCGCTGGCCGCCCTCACAACGCAGGCATTGGCGGAAACCGCCCCGCCGTTGGCCGCCGTCACCCGAATCATTGGTCCTTATCGTGGACCAATCGCACGGGCTAGGCGCCAAACCGGTCTTCCCGCAATCCGCCTGCGCGCTGGGTGGGCGGAATTCCATGGCGCAATTTCGGTGGAGCGCGGTCGCTCCGACCCGCTAGCGTCGCACCGTGAATTTGCTTCCGCCGCCGCGCTCGATGGAGCGGGCCTTTCTCGAAGGTGACCGCAGTTTCGACGGACTGTTTGTGGCCGGCGTGCGCACGACCGGGATCTATTGCCGTCCCTCTTGCCCGGCCCGAAAACCTAGACCGGAGAATTTGGTATTCTTCGCCACCCCTCGGGAGGCGATCGCCGGCGGCTACCGCGCCTGTCTGCGCTGCGAACCGGAGACTGCCACCGGCGAGCGTCCAAGCTGGATCCAACCGGTTTTTGGCCGTCTTGCAGCCGAACCCGACGCGCGACTGACGGCCACCGACTTGAGCTCTCTTGGTCTCGAACCGGCCCGGGTGAGGCGTTGGTTCCAGCAAAACCTCGGCGTGAGTTTTGCCGAATACTGCCGAACCCATCGGCTGGCCCGGGCTCTGGACACTCTCAAAGGCGGCGGAAGCCTCGACGACGCAGCCCTCGGCCACGGATTTGATTCCCACAGCGGTTTTCGGGAGGCCTTTAGGCGCCACTTTGGGAATCCGCCCGGCGCAGCTCGCACCGCGGATTGCCTGAAGGCCGAAGTCATTCCATCACCCCTCGGCCCCCTGCTGGTCGCCGCCAGCGACGCCGGAGTTTGTCTTTTGGAATTCTCCGATCCAGAACGCATCCATCGAACCCTTGAGCGGCTAAAACAACGGTTCGCGCTGCCTCTCGTCCCCGGGGAACACGAACACCTTGCGCAGTTGAAACGAGAACTCGCGGCTTACTTTACCGGCGATTTGGAGGACTTCACAGTGCCACTGGACGCTCCAGGCACGGCGTTTCAGGAAAAGGTCTGGGCGGGTCTCCGGAAGATTCCCTACGGCAGCACCCAATCATACGGAGCGCTCGCCCGGCACATTGGCAACCCGGCCGCTCAAAGGGCAGTCGGATTGGCGAATGGTGCAAACCGGATTGCCATCGTCATTCCGTGCCATCGCGTGGTGAACTCCGGCGGGTGTCTCGGTGGCTACGGTGGCGGACTCTGGCGCAAACGATTGCTGCTCGAAATTGAGCGCACCGGCCAAGCGCTGAAACATCGCAGTCGCGACGAAAACCAGCGCTAGCCGTCCGAATTGAGCGCTTGGTTTCGGGTTGTCGCGCTGGTGGTCACTCAGCGACGCAAGAACAGCGTAGCTGCTTCGTTATTCGCCAAGCAGTCTCATGCGATCAGTAGAGCTGGGAAAGTTCTCCGTTTCGGACACCGGGATCTCGGAGCAACCGAACGAACTTAGAGTCCACTCCTCGCGACATATACGGAGTCGCCGGGATATAGCCGAAGATTTAGGCTTGGATCTACTATCGCTTTTTTGGCGTTAACTGTAATCTGCTGCTTGTTGGAACCGCGGGTTACAATGACCCGAGTTCGTTTCGCAAATTCAGTGAACCCTCCCGCTGCATCAATTGCAGAAAGCACCGTAAGATCGCCACGGTGTATTATCGAGTTGGGTGACCTCACCTCTCCCCCGACGGAAACGTAGGTAGCCTGTTTTTCGATGACAATGGTTACCTTCTTATACACCTTCTTCTCGTTCACATATATCGACCCGATTTCACGTTCAGCGTCAGTGCGCTTTTTCCCGGAGAAGTTATACTCAACTCCCATGTGAAGAAGGAGCTTTCCATCCTCGGGAATGACCTGTTCCACAGCAGGTGGAGGGGTTGGAATATCCAAATAGATGATTCGGATTCGGTCGCCAATGCGAAGCATCTCGAGGCTTTGAACGTCAGGGTCGTGAGCTTCATGCGCAACCACCCCCGGCGAGCGCCCAGGAGCTTCAATCGATTCGCAGCCTGCAAGCAAAAACAGCGTCGGCAATACGGCCGCATTCAAACCAACCTTACGTATCCAAGAAATAAACGTTTTCATCAAATAGAGCTGTAGAGCATTAGACCGAATCCACCGACTTGGCGGCCGCGCCTTTTTCACTCAGCGGGCGGCTTTCCTCGTTTTTCGAATAATAGTCATAATAATAGCCGCTATAATAGTAATAATAACTGTCTTGGGATATGTTGATGTTATTCAACACCACTCCAAGCAACCGGCCACCGACCTTCTCGACCATCTGCTTTGCGCGCAGAGTCATCTGCTGTGGATACTTCCTGTATTGCACCACCAAGATCGCCATGTCGACCTCACTGGCGAGAATCGAGGCATCGCTGACCCCCATGATCGGAGGTGAGTCGAAGAAAACAAAGTCATAACGGCTCTTAGCCTCCTCAATAAACGCTTTCATCTGCACCGAATTCAGGATGCCGATTGAGCTACTGG
>JAYUSF010000254.1:0-4199 GCA_043755815.1 Verrucomicrobiota bacterium | reverse complement strand
ACAGGCCAGGGCATAGGAAACCACGCTGCCGCCGCTCGGCGGCACCTGTCCACCATGTCCCCGCACACCCGTCCACCATGTCCCAAGTCCATACAGCGGCAGGAGGAGAGGGCTGGGGAGAGGAGGTCCGTGGGCGAGCGAAAGCCCCCTCTCCCCGGCCCTCTCCCCGCTTGTGCCTCGCAGGGCGAGGGAGAAATCAGGGGCAGTGGCCAGACACGCCCCGGACCGCCGCTATTGCCCGTTAAACTGAAGATCATGCAGCCGGCGGTAAGCGCCGTTGCGGGCAAACAGCTCGGCGTGCGTGCCGCTCTCGATGATCCGCCCCTGCCCCATCACGACGATCAGGTCGGCCTTCTGGATCGTGGAAAACCGGTGGGCGATGCAGATGGTCGTGCGCCCCTGCATCAGGCCTTCCAACGCCAGTTGGACCGCCCGCTCGGACTCCGAATCCAAGGCGCTGGTCGCCTCGTCGAGCACAAGGATCGGCGCATCGCGCAGCACCGCCCGGCCGATGGCCAGCCGTTGCCGTTCGCCGCCGGAGAGGGCCATGCCGCGTTCGCCGACAATCTCTTCGTAGCCTGCCGGTTTGGCCCGGATGAAGGCATCCGCGAAACCGTGTTTGGCCGCCGCCTCGACTTCCGCGTCGGTGGCGGACAGCCGGCCGTAGCGCAGGTTGTTCCGGATGGTGTCGTTGAAGAGGATGGTCTCCTGGGTCACGATCGCGATCTGGTCGCGGAGGTCGGACGACTTCACCTCACGCACGTCCACGCCGCCAATCCGGATGCTGCCGGAGGCGGGATCGTAGAAGCGCAGCAGCAGGTTGGTGACGGTCGTCTTGCCCGAACCGCTGGCCCCGACCAAGGCGACGAGCTGCCCCGGTTGGATCTTCAGGGAGAAGTCGCTGAGCGCCGGCTTGTCCTCGTAATGGAAACTCACGTCACGGAACTCAATCGCAGCGCTGCGGGCGTTGAGGGGCAGCGGCGACTTGGGCTCGGGAATGCCCGGCTGTTCGTCGAGCAACGAGAAAAGCCGTTCGCCCGCAGCCCGGCCCTGTTCCAGGAAACCCCAAAACCGGCTGAGACCCTTCACCGGCGCGTAGAGCGAAAACAAGGCTCCGAGAAACGAGGTGAAGTCACCCGCCGAAGGGCGCTGATCGGTCAGCCGCGCCACGTAATACAGGAGCAGGCATACGCCGCAGGCGCCGAAGGCTTCAATCATCGGACCGGGTAGTTCGGCCGCGCGGAAAAGCCGCATGAGCTGGCTGGCGATGCGGCGCGAGGTAACGGCGAAGCGGTCCGCGAGAGTCGTCTCCAGATTGAACGCCTTGACCACCCGGATGCCGGTGAAGCTTTCCTGCATCTGCGAGGTGAGTTCCGCCGTGGCGGTCTGCGCCGCCTTCCACGAGCGGCGTGCCTTCCGGCCGAAGATCAGGACCGGGATGACGACAAATGGCAGCACCACCACGGACAGGAAGGTTAGCTTCGGTTGAAGGAAGACCAAGTAGGCCACGATGCCCAGCACCGCGGCCGGCTCGCGGCTCAGCGTCGCCATCGACCAGATGATCGCGTTGACGATGGCCTGGGTGTCGAGCGTGAGGCGGGACACGAGGTCGCCGGTCTGGATCTTGCCGAAATACCCGAGTGACAGCCCCTGAAGGTGCGAGAACAGCCGCACCCGGATGTCATGCACCACGTAGGTCGCAACCCACTGCAACTGGTATTGGTTGATGAAGAGTCCCAGCCCGCGCAGGAGCATCGCCAACGGCAGGATGGCGATGATCCAGATCAACGCCGGCGAGGTCGGATCGACGCGAATCGCCGTGAACGCTCGTTCAAGCGGTTCGCGCAGAACTTCCGGCAGATGTTTCAGCTTCTCCAGGCTTTCGGCGCCCGTGGTCGGAAAGATGGCGTCGATCACCAGCTTCACCGCCAGCAGCAGGAGTCCGCTGCCGAGCGCGTAGGCCAGACCGGCCAGCACCCCGAGCCAGAGGCGGCGTTGGTGCGGCCGGACGAACGACCAGAGCTGTCGGATGAAACTCGCCATGCGAAGTAACCGGAGGTTGCCTTCGGACCAACTCAAGGCGCGAGCTTGAAAGCCGGCAACAGGGTTCACCTCGGACCACGGGCTCACCGTCGCTGCTCAAACGCGCGGTGCCGCCGCGACCAAATACATGTTGTCGGAGAACGGAAAACGGTCGGTCAGCTTCATGCGGGCCACCCCCAGTCCGGCCGCTTCGACCTGTCTGCGAAGGGCCTGCGGAGTGAAGTAATTCACATGATCGGGAAACCGGAAACCGCACCATTTTGCGCCGCGGGCTTGGCGGTTCCAGCTCGCGAAGTTGGGCACCTTGATCAGCACGTGGCCGCCGGGGACCAACCGGCCACGCAAGGCGGCAAGAACGTCGCCGGGCGCGGTTTCGTGTTCGAGATATGACGAGAGCAGGGCGCAATGGAAGTGCCCCTCCGGAAAGGCCCGGATGCCCTCCGTCGCCGGGCCGTTGATGACCCGGCCTCCAAGCGGCCCGAACCGCTCACCCGAGATGCGGCTGAGTTCCTTGGAGATCTCGACGCCAAACGGGAGCACACGGACGCCTTCCGCCGCGAACGCCGCGGCGATGCCCTCCAGCATGTTGCCGAACCCGCAACCGACATCGAGCACGCGGAATTCGGAGGGCCGGGCGCACGCGTGCCACGTTTTCCGGGCCAGGCGGAGGAACTTATTCCGCTTGGGCAACAAACGCAGCCGGAGCTGCTTCGTGAAGGCGCTCAGGCGGGAATAGAGCGGCTCAGCCTGCCGACGCCGCACCCGCTCCTGCTGCATGGTCACCTCGAACGCGTATTCGGACTCCAGGGCGACATAGCCCGGAGGATTTTCCAGGTAAAGCAGGCCAGTGGCGGGACAGTCGCGCAGGACCCATTCGCCGCGGGAAAACCGTGACTTGGATTCGTGCGGCCGAAGGCAGACCGGGCAATGACGAAGCATGGCGGAGACTGGCATTGAATGGTGAGGCGGTCGAGAGCCCGCCGGCTCGGAAGTTCATGGCAAAACGCACCCGTCAGCGCCGCTCCAGACGAAGCACCGCCTCTTCACCCTGTTGCCGGACGGTCAACAATTTCATTCCGCCGGCATGCCCAAATTCCTCGCGTCCCAGCGACTGGGGCTGCGCGGGATCAAACCATTCGGCAAGGAAACGTCCGGCGGGCAGCTCGAGTTCCAGCGCCGTCGCCGGCCGAAAGGCCTGGCGCCCGAGGAAACCATCTGTGCCCCACGCAAAGTTGACCTGCGGGTCGACGCGTAGGAGCTGACGCGGACCGAGCTGGAGCTGGGTTCCCGAAAAATACTCGCCGCGAAGGCCACCTAAATTCGTGCCGTGAGTCAGGACTGCGACCGGGACGATTTCCTTTGGCCTGCCAGGCCGGGTCCAGAGCAGCTTCGCCACGCCCTGTCCCCCGCCATAGAAGTATTCCAGACGCACCGGGACACTTTGGCCGGCTTCGAGTCGGATTGTGCCATGGTCCTCTTTCTCCGGGTGATCGGTCCAGTTGTCGATCAGCGCCTGGTCGTTGACCCACAGGCGCACGCCGTCATTTGAAACCGTGTGGAACTGATATTCGCCTCCCGCGGACGCCGTGACAAAACCGGTCCAACGCACGGAGAACTGTGCCGAAAGCGAGCCAGGGCGAAGGTAGATGGCCCAACGACGATTGGGTTCAACCAGAGCCTCGACCGAAACGCCCGACGGAACACCGCCGCGGATGAAGTCGGTGTCGGGATGAGTCGTGGTGAGGTCGAAGGTCTGCATGAACCCGGCGAGGAAGCCGAGCTGATTGCGGAGGCGCCCCGAACCGCCACCCGGCTGGTCCTTGGGAAAGGCAAAGTCACCGCGCTCGTGGCCAACAGCGAACGAGTAATCGAGGTTGTTGTAGAGCGCGCCGCCCGCGAACAGAAAGTCCCACGCCTCCATGCGATACGCCGCGTCGTTGGTGCCGCGGAATCCGGTCTCGTTGTCACCGATGGGCCGGTTGAGCCCGCGGTTCTGCTTAACCGCGTCGGGCGGAGTGGCGTAGTGGAAGGTAAAAAATGCGATGGCCGGGTGCGGATTCGGGGATTGCTCAATAGGTATTGATAAGTGCGGTGGGCTTGGCAGGCTTGGGGCATGAAGTGTCAGCATTGTGGCAGTGCAGCGGTGGTGAAGAACG
>JAYUSF010000253.1:0-13616 GCA_043755815.1 Verrucomicrobiota bacterium | reverse complement strand
CCCGTGTCGCTCTTGCCCGCCAGCGCCGACACCAGCCCGGTCACGTCGCTCTGGGCGTGCGTGTGGCCCGTCGCGGTTTTGCCGTCGAGCGCCGTCTGGGTCGCGGTCGAGATGGGTTTGGCCAGGTCGGCCGTGTTGTCCACGTTGCCGAGCCCCACGGCCGCCTTGGCCAGCACCACCGTGCCGGTCTGCCCGTTGACCGAGGCCACGGCCCCGCCGCCCAGTCCGGGCGGCAGTTGCGCCTCCGGCACCTTGCCCGCCACCAGATCCGCCTTGACCGCCAGCGTCGCCGTCAGACCGGAGATGTCCCCGGGGGCCAGCGTCACGTTGCCGGTGCGCCCGGCCACGCTCTGCACCGGGGCCGCCGCCGCCGCCTCGCCCGCCGTGGTGTAGGCCGGGTGCGGATCGGGCGCGTTCACGTGCGCCGTGATCGCATCGTTCACCGCCGTTCCCACCGCCGAATCCTGCCACGTCTGGTCCGAGGGCCCGGTGCCGGTCTTGGTCAGCACCTGGCCGGGAGCGCCGCCCGGCGGCACGCCCACCAGGTCGGGCAGCGCCACGGCCACGGTGGCCGGCACGGTGTTGAGGCTGATGTTGACGTCGCTCATGCGGGTTGGGTCACGTCGGGATCGACGTTCAGTTGGAAGGTGAAGACCGTCTGGGTGCCGAGTCCGCCGTGCGTGATTTCCACGTCGCCATACACCGCCCCGGGCGGCAGTTCCGCCGTGGCCGCCGCCGACAGCGACAGTGCCCCGGTGAGCGTGCCCACGGTGCCCGTGTTCAGCGAGACGGTCGGCGCGGCCAGCACGCCCGCATCGGTGTCGCTCCGGAGCTGGCAGCGGGCGGTCGCCCCCGCAAAGTTGAAGCCGGTCTTGGTCACCGTGAACGTGATCCCGGGCCAGGTGTCCCCGCGGGTCACGGTCCGGGTCAGATGAATGGTGGCGGGTTTGCCCATGGTTCAGAGTGGGGTGGGTCAGGTTCCGGTCGGTCGGCCGCCGGCGTCGCCCGCGGCCAGCGCGGCGTCGCCCGCCCCGTTGCCGTGCGCGGCGTCGTAAATGGGTTTGAGCACGCCGGGGTCCTGCTTCTCCGCGGCCAGCTCCTCGAGCTTGTGCTCCATTTCCTCGGCCAGGTCGGAGCCGAGCGTCTCGGCCAGGGTGTGGTTGCTGAAGGTGCCGGCGCTGAAGCCCTGGCGAAACAGCTCGCTCCACACGCGGGGATCCAGGAAGCAGTCGTTGCTCCAGCACAGCTCCACCGGCCCGGGCGCAAACTCGCCGATCACCTCGGCCAGCAGCCCGCGGAGCTGCCGGCGCTCGAAGTCCACCTCCGCGCGGAACAGCCGCCAGAGGTTTTCCAGCTGCTGCCCGTCGCCCAGCAGCAGCCGGCCGACCGGGCCCGCCCAGTCCACCGCCCGCGTGAGCACGGACTTCCATTTCTCCGGGTCGAAGCTCTTCACGTCGAGCCAGTGCAGCACCTGCTCCTGGTCCCAGTTGGTCGGCGTCTCGTAGTAGCCCTGCCTGCCGAAGTGCATCGCCTTCGCCTTCGCCGACCATTCCCGCGGGGCGTGCGTGGTCACGGTGCCCGCCTGGTCACCGCTCTTGATCGCGTAGCCGGCCTTGTATTGCCGGTTCACCTTGCGCCCGGCAAAGGAGTAGGCGGCCTCGCCCAGCTCCATGTTCCGGTATTGGTCCAGCGCGTGGATCAGCCCGCGCAGCCGCGGCAGGCCCAGCCCGCCGCCCCACCGGTCCCGCGTGGCCACCGTGCGGTAGCTCCCAAAGGCCGGGTATTGGGCGTTCCAGACCGGATCCTCGATCGGAATGAAATCCTTCTCGTAGCGTTTGCGCACGTCGGCCTGCATGGCCGCTGGGTGCGCCTTCACAAATTCGTCGAGCTCGTTGCCGTGCAGCCCGTGGCGCCATTCGAGCCGTTCCCGGCCGCCGCGGCTGGTGTAACGGCAGTCCTCCGGGAGCAGCACGTAGGGCCGGGGCGAGTTCTCCTGCCAGCTCACCACCGCGCTGTCCTGCTGACACCACTCGCCCAGCACGTCGGCGCAGAGCTTGTCCACCAGCGTCTGCCCGGTCGCCCGGGTGCCGGGCAGGGGATTGCGCAGCCAGTCTTTCAGGGCCTGCTTCGCCGTCCCGCCCTCCGCCCCGGCTTCGGTCACCGGCTCCAGCTCGCGGCCGTAGTCCAGGAAGGCGGTGCGCAGCGTGATGACGCCGCGCACAAAGGGCACCGGGTTCTCGCTGGCATAGTCGCGCACCAGCCGGTGCGCCGACTCCGCGTTCTTGGGATTCCACCGCTCGTAGGCCCGACGGAATTCCGGGTCGCCCCCCAGCTTGCCGTCGAGCATCCGCTCCGCCAGCGTGCTGCCGGCCAGCAGCATACGCTCCTCGCCGGGCGGTTCGGACCGGGCCCGGCGCGGCCGCCGGGAGTTTTTGGGGCTGGGTTTGGGGGTGGCCATGGTGAACAGCGGACACCCCACCCCGCTTCACAACCACACCGGACTTGCAAGCGCAAAGAGCAGGGCGCAGCCGGAGGAATCGGAAGGCAGGAAGGGAGGAAGGGAGGGGAAGTGGTCAGTGTTCAGTGGGTCAGTTCCTGTTTTCCTGACTTCCAAATTCATCCTTCCCGCTCCCCTCTCCCCGTCTCCGCGTCTTCCCCACTCCGCGTCTTCCCCACCTACCAGACATCCCCCACCGTCTCCCCGCTGCCTTCCTCCAGGAGCAGGCCCGACGCCAGCGCGTCCGCCCACGTCACGAAGCCGAGGTAGCAATACATCGCCGCCATGAGGATGTCCTTGCGGCCCTTCGCGATGAAGTTGCGCGAGCCGCCGGAGTAGAACACAAAGTTGCCCCCGTCGTCGGTCTCGACCGACACGCCCACGGCCTGGCTCTTCAGCCCGCTGAACACCTTCAGCACCTCGATGAGGTCCTGGGGCCAGCCCCGGTGCTCCTCCGCCCCCAGCTCGTCGAAGGCCCGCGGCAGGCCGATGTGCGTGCGCAGCCCGCCGAGGAACGCCGTGAACACCTCGTCCACCAGCTTCTTGTCGTTGGTCATCCCCGGAAACGAGCGGTCGATGAACCGTTCGCCGCGCTTGACCAGTTGCAGGAGGTGTTCGCCCTCCAGCTCGTGCCGGTCCCGGGTGACGATCGGCCGCACCTTCTGGCGCGAGCTGGCGGTCACCACGTCCAGGCCGGCCACGCGCCGGATCTCCGTCGGGATGTCCTGCTCGGTGTCCGCCAGCCGCCGCTCGATCTCCGGCCCGCCGCCGCCGGCGCCGTTGTCGAGCGCGATGTTGGCGAAGCTCCAGACCTGGTGCTGCTGGTGAATGTAGGCCGCCCATTCCAGGTGGCCCAGCCCGCGGAGCACCCGGGCGAACACGAAGTTGAAGTCGAAGTCCTCCCGCCGCACCGGCCGGTTCCAGTCGGCCGCCACCTCCGGGTCGCGCCGGTCGCGCGCCTGCCCCACCACCCACGCACCGTCACACGCCTTCAGCGACGACGACGTCTGCGGATCCGACCCGCCAAAGAAATGCCACCGCCGGTCCTGCGTCTTCATTCGCCCCCCGCTTCCCGCTCCCGCTCGCCCCGCTCCAGGAAATCGGCCATCGCCGCCGCCGCCGCGGTCTCCGGACAGGCTCCCTGCCCGCAGGCCAGCACCTTCCGGTCAGGGTGGGTATCCCGCGGCCGGTCACAGAGCCACGCCATCCATTCGGTCTGCCGGGTGTAGGCCAGCTCGAAGTAGCAATACGGATTCTGCTCCCGCAGCGCCGAGTGGAGGTCCAACAGTTGTTGCAGCTTGGTGGTCATGTCGTCCTGTTTTCCTGTTTTCCTGCCTTCCAGATTCAATGCCTCACCGGCACGCCAGCAGCCACCCCAGCAGGCACACGCCCGCCGGATACGTCGCCACCAGCCACCACGCCGCCACCGCCCGCAGCAGGATCGCCAGGCGCCCCCGCCTCAGAGGAGCGCCACCTGACCATTGAGGTAGTCCCAGATCTGCGCCAGCGACATGCGCTGCGTCCGCACCTTCCGCTGGCCCTTGGGCCGGAAGCACAGCTCCCCCGTGGTGCGGTCCTGCCACACCCGGATGGGCGGCGAGCCGGGCAGCAGGCCCAGGTTGCGTTTCTGCGGCTTGCCCCGCCGCTTCGGCGCCGCCACCAGCACCAACGGAATCCGTGGCCCCGTCCCTGTAATCTGTGTGGTCATGGGTCATTCGTAATTCGTAATTCGTAATTCGTCCTTCGTGATTCGTCCCCCGTCCTTCACCGCACCCCGCCATCCCACGCCTCGCCCAGCACCCGGTCCACCTCCGCCTCCAGGTGCCGCCGGTTCAGCGCCGGCAACGCGCCCTGCTTCACGCCGCGGGCCGTCGCCGCGTCGATCAGGTCCTGCGTGAACCAGCCCACCCCCTGCTTCGCCCACACCCCGAAGTGCGTGCCCAGCCGGTCCGCGTCGCTCAGCACCCGCGCGGTCAGGTGCATCGACTTCTCCGCCGATTCCCGCAGCCGCTGAAAGGTCGAGCCGTCGCGCCGTTTCGCGTGCGAATAGTCCTTGTAGCTCCACGCAAAGCAGCCGTAGTCCGGGTTGCCCCGGCGCGCCTCGTCGAACAGCTGCTTGTGCCGCTTCCAGCTCGGGTGCTGCTGGCTCTCGGCGTGGTAGAGGAACTTGAAGTGGTTGCCCCAGATCGGGTGCTTCGGGTTCCACCCCTCGGCCGAGCAGCGCGGGATCAGCTCCTTGTCGATGCCGTCGCCCAGCATGTCCCACTCCGACACCTCCTCGATGATGAGCGTGTTGAACCGGAGCGACTTCTGCGTGGCCGCGTCGCGCGCCGCGGACGGCGCCGGCATCTTCACCGTGCTGCCGTTGCGGAAGTGCTGGATGTAGCAGCTCGGCTGCCGCTTGCGGCTCGTGGTGTCGTCCGCCTCCTCCACCGCCCGCTGGCCCAGTTGCGCCCGGAAGAACGGAGACGAGCACCATTCCTTGTCGTAGTAGGCCCAGAACGATTCCTTCCCCGACTGGAAGTTCGGGAAGTAAACGCCCACGTGCTGGCCCTCCGAGCCGTTCACCACCAGCAGCGCCCGGAGCTGCGCGAACACCCAGTCCGCCACCAGCGTCTTGGCCGTGCTCACCCCGCTGCAGTCCTCAAAGGTGGGAATGATCCACTCCAGCTTCAGGCGGGCGCGCTGATAATGGTCCAGCTCCAGTTGCGGCAGCGCGACCTTCGCCGCCAGCACCGGCTGGCACAGGAAATCCCCCAGCATCGTGGACGTCATCGCCAGGTGCGCCGGCGCGCTGGGCACGTGGACATTCATTTGCGGAAGCTCCCGAACAGGGAGTTGAACAGCCGCTCCCCGTCCGCACCGCCTTGGCTGCCCCCTCTCCCTTCGTCGGCCGAGGGGAGCGGGCCGGGCTGAGGGGGGGCCTGCTCCGCGCCGGCCGCGCCGTGCGCTTCCCCCCGGCGGAACGCATCGCGCAGCAGCGCCTCGAGTCCGGGAAACCGGAACACGATCTTCCGGTCCGGCAGCAGCATGTCCGGGTGGTTGCGCTTCACCGCCCCGATGTAGTCATCCTCGCTCACGGTCTCAGGTCCTTGGTCATTGGTCATTGGTCCTTGGTCATTGGTCCTTGGTCACCATGCCTTCTTCAGCGCCAGCGCTTCCACGGCCCGCTCGGCCCGCTTCACCTCGGTGATCGCCTCCACGATCCGGGCGCGCATCGCCTGCTGGGTGTCCAGCGGCGCCGACTTCCACCGCCGGATGCCATGCCGCCGCCGCCCCATCTCCTCCACCACCGCCGCGCTGATCTCAATTTTTCGGCTCATGGGTTCAGAGTTTGAGGCCGTCGGCCGTTGGGTTGATGGTGGTGTTGTTCGGATTCTTGGAGTCAGGGTAGGGGTTGCCCAGACTTTGCGGGGCCAGTTCGTGGATCCGTTTCAGGTCCATGCCCAGCCACATCACGCCCTCCTGCAGCTTGGTGATGGCCAGGGCGCGTTCCCGCGTGGACGGCAACTGCTTCAGCTGTTGGATGAGCCCGTCCGTATCGACACGCAGCTGCTTGTTGGCGATGATCTCCTGTTCGATTGTCATGTCGGTGATGGTTTTGTTTTCCTGCCTTCCTGCCTTCCAAATTAAAGTTTGCTGCCTTCCCGGCTCCAAAATTAAAGGTTCACGCCAGCTTCCCGTGCATCGCCGGCCGCGTGGCGTTCATCGCCAGCTTGGCCACGATCGCCTCGCCCACGCGCCAGGTCCGGGCATGCGCCAGGTCCATGATGCGGATGACCACGTCGGCCAGCTCCGCCTCGACGCCGCTAAATTCGGGCACCTTGTCGTCGGGCGGATTGCCGTGGCGCAGCGCGCTCCCCGCCTCACTGACCCCCTCGTGGACCAGCGCCAGCGCCTCCAGGTTGACCGCCAGCTCCGCCGACCGCTTCTCACCCAGGAAGCCGTTGACCAGATCGGTCCGCCGCTCCCAGAAGCCCTTGGCCACCGCGATCGCATACACCCGCCCGGCCATCCGGTTGAACTGCTCCACAAAGGCGTCCTCCGCGTCTTCCCTCTCCGCGTCTCCGCGGCGTTCCCCGTTCCCCGCCACTTCCTGATTTCCTGCCTTCGGATTATCTGTGCTGTTCATTGGTTTCCTGTATATTGAGATGTTCGCCCTCGTCGCCTTCCTTCAGCAGGTTCGGCAGGGCCAGCCCCTCCCGCTTCCACGCCTCCATGAAGCCGCTCCTAAAGCCCTGGTCCAAACACGCCCACAGCTTGTTCGGGAACCGGTTCTCCCACTTCGGATCCCACACCCCCTGCCGCACCATCTGCGCATAGACCGCGAGGCTCAGCCGGTATTGCGGTTCCGGCACCTCGACGTGCGGCCGGGCCAGCGTCTGCAGCTCCTCCGCCGTGAAGTAGCCGTCCACCGTCCCGCCCGGCGCCACCACCGCGTCGTTGATGTGTGCGCACGCCGCCAGCCAGCCCGGATCGCCCTGCCCATGCCATTCCTGGTAGGCCCGCACCCACTCGCCGAAGCAGCCCTTGGCGTTCAGCGCGTTGCCGATCGCGAAGAACCACGGGGCCAGCGTCTGGATCTGCTCCATGGCCGCCCGGTAATCCTTCTCGTCCGCCATGTAGGCGGAGAAAAACTCCTCCTGCGCCCGCTTGCCCGCCGTCCGGTCGCCACCGGTCATGGTGATGCTGTCCTTGCGCCGCAGCCGCAGCTCCGCCAGCACCAGCCGGCGCGCCGCCTCCCGCACCTGCGGCTGCGCGAAGAGCTTGGCCAGCTCCAGCAGCCGGCCGGTGAACCAGTGCCGTTCGCGCCGGTTCTCGTCCGGGGCCCGGTCGGCCAGGTCAAACCAGCTCTCCGGAAAATCGTATTGCGCGAGCAGCCGCCGCTGCGCCTCCGCCTCCGCCTCCAGCGACAGCTCGCCCGTGAACTCCGCCGCCTTGGCCGCCAGCGCCTTGGCGGACACCGCCGCCGTCGCCGCCGCCGCCTCGGTCGCCACCGTGTGGCTGGCGATCCAGGCGCCACGCGCCGCGTCCAGCTCGGCCTGCAGCTGCTTGCGGGTCACGCCCAGCGCGGCCTCCAGCTCGGTCCGCCCCCACAGCCGGACGTCGTCCGGATCCTCCTGCCCCGTGAGCGCCAGCGGCCGCACGCCGAACAGGCGCCGCACCACCAGCCACGGCCGGGGCGACCGCGCCACCGCCTCGCAGAACTGCGGCAGCTCCGCCGGCTTCAGGTCCGGCACCTCCGCGGTCAGCAGGTCCAGCCGCTCCAGCTTCCACGGCTCCCGCCGCCACTCAAACCGCACCGGCCCCCCGGCCGGCCGGCCCGTCAGCGATAGTTGCGTGTCACTCATGCGGATTCGCTGGATATATTCCAAGATATACCTGCGGGCAAGCGGTTTTTTGCGCCGCCGCCCCGGGGTCGCCGCCCCGTTCCAGCTCCGCGTTGTATTCCCGCAGCACCTGCAGGAACATCTCCCCGATGTCCTCCGCCCGGGCGACGTGCGTGTAGCGGTGGTATTGCCGCTCCGTCATCTCCACCACGTAGCGGCCCGCCGGCCCGTAGGCGTTCCGGTGAAACGCCCCGCCGCACCGCCGCAGATACCACCCGATCAAACCGTGAACCAGTGTCTTGAACATGCTGTTGCCTTTCCTTTCTCCGCGTCTCCGCGTCTTCCCTCTTCCCTCTTCACCCGACCGGAATCCGCCCGTCCTCCTCAGGATTGGCCGCCGCCGGCCTGGGTTCGCGCCGTTCGGGCGCCGGCCCCGCCGCCTGCCGGTCGTGGTATTGGTGGCCCGGCACGAAGTGGAACCGTTCCAGCACCAGCTTGGTGGCGGACTGCTTCACGCCGTCCTTCTCCCACTGCTCGGTCTTCAGCCGGCCCTCGACCGTGATGGGATCGCCCTTGCGGAACCACCGGTGGATCGTCGCGGCGGTCGGCCCATGCACGTCCACGGTGCCCCACCACACCTCCTCAAACTTCACCCCCGCCTCGTTGGTGGACGTGTGGTTGCTCGCCACCCCCAGCCGGCCAACGGTCTTCTTGTTGGGCGTCTCCTTGAGTTCCGGCTCCCGCGTCAGATGCACCGTCGCGATCACCCGATTAAATGTGCTCATGCGTTCTTCCTTCCTGTTTTCCTGCCTTCCTGATTAAAGCTCAAAACTGCTGCGCGCCGCCTCCTCCAGCCGGCGCAGCTCGTCGCGCACCACCTGCTTGGTGTTGGCCGAGAAGTCCGACTTCAGGATCCAGTGCGCGTAACCCGGGTCGTGCGCGAGCGGCACGCCCCGCACCTTCTTGTGTGTGAACCGCACCACCCCGTCGTCGCCGCGCACCAGCACGCCCGCCAGGTCCACGCGCCGCTGCTTGCGGCCGTCCTCCTCCGTCTCCGTGCTCAGCCGGTCCAGCTCCGCCAGGCCCACGTTCACCTCCGGATGCGCCGAGCGCATGCGCCGGAACACGTCGAGCGTCGCCGCGATGTCCGCCTGCGCCTCGTGGGCCAGGCCCTCGAACTCGGCCGCCGCCGCCGGGCCCGCGTATTTCGCCACCGCATCCACCAGCCGGCGCCGCTCAAAGGTCTTGAACAGCACCGCCACGTCCACCTGCTTGACCCCGGTCAGGTCCCACGTGCGGCCGGCCCGGTGGAACTCCTCCCACAGCAGCGGCACGTCGAAGTTCACCTGGTTGTAGCCGGCCAGATCGCAGCCCTGGAACAGCTCCCACACGTCGGTCATGGCCAGCAGTTCGGCGAAGGGCGGGAAGCCCGCCAGCCGTTCGTCCGTCATGCCCGTCAGCTCCACCACCCGCGGCGGCAGGGGCCGTTGCGGGTTCACCAGCCAGTTGAACGGGTAAACCTCACCGGTCGGCTTGATGAGCTGACCCGCGATCTGCCAGATCCGGTCGGTGGCCGGCTCCACGCCGGTCGTCTCCAGGTCGAAGACCACCAGCGGGCGTTCCAGCACGGGCAGCGGATAGGGCAGCGCCGGCGCCGCCCGCCGGGCCAGCGCCAGCACCGCCACCGCGTCGTCCGCGCTCAGGCTGAACGCGGGGTTGCCGTTGCGTTGGGCGCCGAGGGCGCCGTCGAGTAATCCTTGGATATACTGTTGGGTCATAAAGGGTTGGTAAATCTGGAAATCAGGAAATCAGGAACTGACCCACTGAATGCTGACCACTGACAACTTTCCCTCCCTTCCTGATTTCCAGATTCATTTTAATCAGGGGGTAAAGGGAGCGGTTTTCAGTCATGCAAAGACCTCCAACGGGCTCGGCACGCTCAGCGCCGAGGCATGGCAATAACCCAGCGTCGTGTCGCTGTGCGCGTGGCCCATGGCCAGTTGCAGCGCCTTCACGTTCACGCCGCGGTTCAACGAATGGGTGGCGTAGGCGTGCCGCAGATGATGCGGCGTCACGCACAGTCCCAGCGGCCGGGCCGCCTGCCGGACGGCCCGTTGCACGTTCGCCTCGTGACAGCGCCAGCGCACCGTCTCGTCCGTGCGCGGATGCCGGCACGGCGCCTGGGCGGGAAACAGCCACGCCCATTTCCACGCGAACCGCCAGTCCGGGTATTTCTTGGCCAGCAGCCCCGGCAACGCCACCGGCAGACCAGCCAACCGGTCGCGCTCCCACACGGCCCGGGCGTGGGTCAACTGCGCCTTGATCTCCGGCACCAGCGAGCACGGCAGCGCCACCACGCGATCCTTGCCGCCCTTGGCCCCGCAGATGAGCAACTGACTGTCCGCCAACTGCACGTCCTTGACCCGCAGGTTCAGCGGTTCCGAAACCCGCAGACCCAGGCCGTAGAGCATCCGCACCAGCAACCGGGTGGGATAACCACCCACATCCTGCACGCCGGCCAGCAGTGCCCGAACCTCATCCACCGCCGGCGCCGTGCGGATCATCGCGGGCCGCTTGGCCCGCAGCGCATTGATGTCGCCCAGCGGCTGCTTCAGCGCGTCGCGATAGAAGAACACCAGCGCATTGAACGCCTGATTCTGCGTCGTGGCCGCCACGTCCTGCTTGGCCAACTGCGTGAGGAACGCCTCCAGCTTCTGCTCGGTGGTGCCCACCGGCTGGCGCTCCAACAGAAAGCGCATGAAGCGGCGCAACCAAGCCACGTAGCAATCCTCCGTGGCCTTGGCCAGATGCCGCAACCGGATGACCTCCACCAAACGCTGCTCCGCTTCCAATGGCTTCATGCGATATACGAACTGATAGGGTTATCGGGTTGCAGAATCACTGTTCTCTTCCTTTTCTGCCGTCGGAGGTTCAAAAGAAAATCCACCCCCGCCGCCCGAAGAAAAGATGTCGCCGCCTTCGATTCGGCGCGCGGCTATCTCGCAGTATTTTTCCTCCATCTCGATTCCGATGGCGCGTCGTCCGCAGTCGCGTGCGGCGAGCAGCGTCGAGCCGCTGCCAGCGAACGGGTCGAGCACGACTTTCCCAGCCGGGCAAGATTTCTGGATGAGGCGCATGATGACCTTCGACGGCTTCTCTGCCAGGTGCTCGCGGTCGGCCACCTTCACGGCGCTCTCGCGTATCACGTCACCGTCGCCTGTCGGCACTTTTGGGCTGTCGTCCTTTTCGCAGTAGGCGATTAGCTCGTGTTGGTGCCGCCATGCGTAGCCGTTCACGCTCGTTCCCTTGTCCCATATCAACGGACGCACCCGCTTCCATTGGTTGTAGCTCACCCGATGAAAGATTGGGTAGCTTTGCCCGTCGCAGAAGACGTAGGCGACGCCTTCCGGCGTCAGGCAGGCGTGCAGTTCCCGCATGAGTCCCTTGAAGTAGTGTTCGAGGATTGAGAGGTCTCCGAGGCTCTTGCTCGTTTCGCCGCGCACCGAGTAGTGAGCCGCCGGAAGGAAGTAGGGCGGGTCAGTCACCACGCAATCAATCCCGGTGAGCAGTGGCAGGATTTCGCGGCAGTCTCCCTGAAAGATTTGGATGCCGTGGGCATCGTAGAACGGACGGACTCCGCCCACCCCAAGGACTCCCGATTCGGCGCGCTGTGGTAATTTCACCAACGGAAGAGAACCATGCGATGATGCCAATCCCTGCCCGTTGAGAGCGGGTTCCAAGGCGGCGTCAGTGGCGGGCAGGGCTGGCATATCTTAGTCGTTCCCCATTCTTGCGAGCGCCTCAGATAGCAGTCGCGCCGATTGCCGAGCATCAGCGAGTGGGTTGTGTCGCGGCAGTTCCGATGGTGTCCTCTCATAGGTCGCCATTGGGTTCATTCCAGCGGAGAGCATTACCGAGGCGATTTCGTGGCAGGGATATGGCGCAGTCGGCAGGCGTTGTGCGTCATCGCGGATGCAGTCTTGCAGGAAGCGTGCTTCCACCGGCCAGAGACATTCAGCGGCCATTTCCGCACCGCCAGCCTTTGCCTTTTCCCACGCCTGCCAGAAGGCCAGACGTAGCCCGTAAGTGTCGCGGTGGGTTATCTCCATCACTGCCACGTTGCGGCTTACCCAGTCGCGGTCAGATTGCAGCCCTTCCGCCTTGTCCATCGGACAGCAAAAGCAGAACTCCCATTGAGCAGCACCATTGGCGAGATATACGCCGCCTGCGACTGCAAAGCCCTCACCGTGGAGTCCTATTGATTCCACGTCGAAGACAAAGAATGGGGAACAAGTTGCTGCTGCCAACCCCGCCCCCGTCGTCCGTTCGATAGTCGTATTCATTTCGATTGTCCTTTCTGCGCTCTGGCCTCGCTGTCGGCGGGGCGGCAGAGCGCGTCGTTAGCCCTCGTATTCCAGACCGCGATCACTGCCCTCAAAGAGTGAGCAAAAGCCTTTACATCCACGGGACATTTCTCGTTTCGGCAGCGCATAAAGTGGTGCGTCTTAATTTTAAGTTCAGGACGCCAAACGGTCGTGCTGTGCGTTGGTTTTTCCCCGCAAAAGGGACACGGCAACGGAAGCGGGCTAACCAATCCTCGCAGCGAACCGCGAGCAACGCTCTTGGATTTATTCGGAGTCTTCATTCGCGGTCGCTGGAGTCTGCGTTGTGCTGAATGACCAGCTTCTCAGCGCGGGCAGCGGGTGGCCTGTATGCTGTCCCAGAAAGCGCCGCAGCATTCCACCCGACGGGAAGTATAGCTTCCGCCTGAATCTCAATCTGACTCACGAGGCTGATCGGGACGAGACGCAGTCTCCCCTCCCATTTTATCAGTCGCTCGTCCGCCGCTCGAGTGAAGCAGTCCGCGCAGATGTAGCCGGGACCGAACCGCTCCCCAATCACCTCCTCCCACAGATCGTCATCTGCGTGAGTGTCGATGGTGATGTATCGCTGACACCGATGGCAGCGGGGCCGTGTCGGGATTCTTGGGGCCGCACAACCATGCGGCGATCCCAACGATTCGGGCGTTTGAGTCGATTCTGTATTCATAGTCTTTCCCCGCCCTCATCGCGGGATGCCTCCGTGTGCGCCTTTCGCACTTCCTTTTGCACCAGAGCGACGAGGCGCTTTCCGGCGCGCTGGTGTTCCGGCTCGGTCAGCAGCGCGTGGACGTAGCACCACGTCAGAGAGTCGGCGAGTTTGTCGAGCACCCTGAGTCGGCCCTTGGGCACGTTCAGCCCGCGCAGTTGGTGCGTGAGCGTTGGGGACATCGCGCCGAGTTCGATAGTCCGGCGCATACCCATTTGCTGCTGCGAATCCGGCGGTGTCGTCTCATTCGTGTTCATGCTTTCTTGTCGCCGGATTCGCAGAGCGCGTTGTTCAGCGAAGAGAATGCTTTGCGGCACCACTCGATTGAGTATTTCCGGCGTCCCAGTTCCATGTCGGACAGGAACGGCGCGGAGCATCCGAGTCGGCGTGAGAGTTCGCGGAGCGACACCTTGGCGGATTCGCGGTGATCGCGCATGGCTTGGCCGACCTCCATCAGTAGCCCGTCGCGCTCTTTTCGCCATGCAGTTTCCATGCGGTCGAGATCCCCAAGACGCTGAACAAGACGCTGGAGAGGAACGCTCAGGGCGGTCGAGTTTGATTGTGTTTTCATAGTCTTTTTCCGCCCTTCGCGTCCCTCAGCTCAGCGTTAGCCGACTCGACCACGCGCTTCGGCCCGTTCACCCAGCCTGCCTGAAAGTCCACGCTCCCGGGACGGATCAGGATTGCGGCGTGGGCCACGT
>JAYUSF010000252.1:0-13616 GCA_043755815.1 Verrucomicrobiota bacterium | reverse complement strand
AAGACCTTTGCCTACGTGGTGCGCGAAAACCGCAGCCTCCGGGAGCTGCTCGACGGCGACTACACGTTCCTGAACGAGCGCCTCGCGAAACACTACGGCCTGACCAACCTCAACGTGACCGGCGACGACCTGCGTCTCGCTACCTTGCCGGCCGACAGCCCGCGCGGCGGCCTGCTCACGCAGGGGACGGTGCTCGCGGTGACCTCCAACCCGACGCGCACCTCGCCGGTCAAACGCGGCCTGTTCATCCTCGAAAACATCCTCGGCACGCCGCCGCCGCCGGCTCCGCCCGACATTCCGCCGCTGGAAGACGCCGCGAAGGCGATGAAGGACAAGAAGCTCACGCTCCGCGAGACGCTGGCGCTCCACCGCGAACAGCCCCTGTGCAGCGGCTGCCACAACCGCATGGACCCGCTCGGGTTGGCGCTCGAAAACTTCAACGCCATGGGCATGTGGCGCGACGAGGAACGGGCCCTGCCGATCGACGCTTCGGCCACGCTGCTGACTGGCGAAAGCTTCACCCACGTCCGCGAACTGAAGCGCATCCTGTCCGGTTCCCATGCCGAAGCGTTCTACCGGACCCTGACCGAAAAGCTGCTGACCTATGCCTTGGGTCGCGGCCTGGAATACCATGATGTCGAGACGGTGGACCGCATCGTCGCCCGCTTGGTTCAGGCTGAAGGGCGCCCGGCGGAACTCTTCGCGGGCATCATCGAATCCGCCGCGTTCCAGAAGACCCGCGCCGCCCATTTTCCGAAATCCTCGCCCACTCACCCGACCGTCCAGCAACGGGCCGACGCCCAGCTCCAGCCATGAACACTCCCCGAAACTTCGCCGCCGAACGTCATTTCAGCCTGAGCCGCCGCCATTTCCTCCGCGGACTTGGCGCGAGCATCGCCCTGCCGGCCTTCGCTTCGCTGCAACCGTGGGCCGCGTTGGGCGCCGGGGTCGCGCCGGCGGGCAAGCTGGCCACCACCGCCAGCGGCGCCCCGTTACGCACGGCGTTCGTGTTCTTTCCCAACGGCGCCATCCCGTCGGCGTGGTGGCCGACCGGTGACGGCAAGGAGTTCGAATTGGGCGCCACGCTCAAGCCGCTCGAAAGCCACCGCCCGCATTTGCAGGTGCTGGGCGGGCTCGATCATCGCGCCGCGGAACCGGGTGCCGACGGTGGTGGCGACCACGCGCGCGGCAACGGCGTCTTCCTCACCGGCGTGCGCCTCAAGAAGAGCGCCACGGACATCCAGGCCGGCGTCTCCATTGACCAGGCGATGGCCCGCGAGGTGGGTCACCTGACGCGGTTTGCCTCGCTCGAGCTGACCGGCGACACCGGGCGTTATTCCGGCGCGTGCGACTCCGGTTACGCGTGCGCCTACCAGCACAACCTTTCCTGGAGTTCGCCGACCACGCCGGTCGCGGCGGAGGCAAATCCCCGAATGGTCTTCGAGCGGTTGTTCGGCAGCGGTGCACCGGGCGAACGCGCCACGAGCCTCAGGCGCCGCCAGCAGGAACAGCGTTCCGTGCTCGACTTCGTCATGGAGGACGCGCGCGGCATGGAGCGGCGGCTCAACGCGCGCGACCAGGACAAGCTCGACCAATACTTCACCGGCATCCGCGAGATCGAGACGCGCATCCAGAAGGCCGAGAAGTTCGGCGCGGCCAAGGACCCTGGCATCGAGACCCCGCCCGGCATCCCGACCGACTACGGCCAGCATCTCCAGCTCATGTATGACATGCTGGTGCTGGCGTTTCAGACCGACTCCACGCGCGTCGCCACGATGCTGCTCGCGCATGACGGCAGCAACCGCTCCTTCGCCGACATCGGCATTCCCGAGGGTCACCACGACCTGTCGCATCACTTCAACGACGCCGAGAAGATCAAGAAGGTCGCCGCGATTGACCTGTGGTATGCGCAGCAGTTCGCCAAGTTCCTCGACAAGCTGAAGGCGACGAAGGACGTGGACGGCCGTTCGCTGCTCGACAACTCAATGATCGTCTATGGCGGCGGCAACGCCGACGCCAACCGCCACACCCACTCGAACCTGCCCCTCGTGCTGGCCGGCAACGGCGGCGGCGCGCTGACGCCCGGCCGCTTCGTGAAGCACGGCTCCAAGCCCACGACCAACCTCTTCCTCAGTTTGGCCGACCGGATGGGGATGAAGAGCCTGGAACGCTTCGGTGATTCGACGGGGCGGCTGTCAAATGTCTGACCTATCACTTGGGAGTTCGCAGCGCACAACGGAGGCGCAATCAAGTTTTGCCTAGTGCGCGTCACGAGCTGCCCTTCAATTTATGAGAATTCTATTACTTGGTCCTGACAGCGATAGCCTTACCTCAGCACTTGATGCTACTGGGGTTGAGTATAAGCGCCATAGCCCAGGGCGACAACTTGGCGAGATCGTGAACGCCAGTGGCGACTGGGTTGAACTTATCGGTCATGCGATTCCTTGGGCATCAGTGGCCACGGTCCTAGTTGCCCGGCTACGATCCCGAGCGTCCAGAAGGATCATGGTTACCACAAAGGACAACAAGGTTGTTCAAGCCGAAGGATACAGTGTGGAGCAGTTTGCGGAGATACTTGCCAAAGCGAGAGAGGTAACCGTGGTTGATACAAAGAAGTCGGGAGTCGTCAAAAAATGACACCCAGCCCGGTCTTCAGGTGTGCCCAAGACGGACCGTGTCATGGAACTTGAATCCCCAAACGCGTGGACTTTGTGTGCCGGTTTGACTCTTGCAGCGCGGCGCACAATCTCTCGTCCATGAACGTGACACTCGCCCCTGCATTCGAGGAGTTTGTCCGCCGCAAGGTGGAGGCCGGCGACTTTCGGTCGGGAGATGAAGTCGTGTCCGAAGGGTTGCGCCTGTTGCAACAGCAGGACGCGCAATGGGCCGCTGAAGCCCGGGCCAAGATCGACGAAGGCTGGACCCAGGCCAAAGCCGGCCAGCTACGCAGCCCGGAAGCGGTCCGTGAAAATCTCGCGCTCCGCAAGGCGGCTTGGCAGACCAAACGCAGCGCGGCATGAAGTCCTACCGGTTCACGCCGGCCGCCGAGGATGACCTGTTCGACATCTGCTCCTACATCGCTGCTGACAACCTTGAGGCGGCAGACCGAGTGGAGGAGGAGATTTTCCAAGCCTGCCTGCGCCTTGTCGTCCGGCCTGACTTGGGCCATTACCGGCACGACCTGACCGACAAGCCCGTTCGCTTCTTTCCGGTGCGTGGAACGTATCTGGTCGTTTACGACCCCGCGACGGAACCACTGGAAGTCATCCGCATCCTGCATGGCGCCCGCGACGTGACGGCGGAATTAAGATGACCCAGCAACGGGCGAAGACAGGGACGCCGGCCACAACATGAACCCGGAGTTTGAAGCCATCTTTGCGCGGTTGCGGGCCATCTTGTTGCGGCAGGTCGGCGCGTTGACGGTTACCGCCGATACCGCCGACCACTTTTGCCTCTTGGTCGCTTTCAATCCGAAGCTGAAGAAGGGATTTCCTGCCGCCTGGGTGAAGATCGGAAAGGGCTACGTGAGCTCTCACTTCATGCCGGTTTACATGTTCCCCGAGCTGCGCGACCGCCTGACCAAGAAGCTGCGAGCGCGGATGCAGGGCAAGTCCTGCTTCAACTTCAAAGCCGTCGATGAACCGCTGTTCAAGGAGCTGGAGGAAGTGACGGAACGGAGATTTGCCCTGGCCAGAAAAGCGGGCTATGGACCCGGACAGCAGCCCATGTCAGGGAGGCCGAAACGTGTTCAGGGCTGAAAGCCCGCGAGAATAAGGCCTGGGGTGGAACGAGCCTGCGAGCGAAGCCCCAGGTGTCCTGAGCCAAAGCGCTGGAGCGCTGTAAGCGCGAAACAGTCGATGCCGTGGGTGACATTGTCCCGGGCTTTCAGCCCTCCGCCTGTTTCCGCCTTTGACCTGGGGCTGCGCTCACTGCGTTCGCTTCACCCCAGGCTGTCATCGGGCGCGCTTTCAGCGCTGGAGAAGCAAGACCACTCTTCACTCGCTTCCACGACTCCCGGACAGATCCGAGCAAAGCAGCATCCTTGCCCCACCTTGGAAAGTCAGTTTGCCGGCGGACGGTTGGTGCCTTGGCCTCCGCCTCCCTGCCGCCGCTGCGGTTCGGGCTGGGTGAGGAAGGCGGCGGTGTCCCTGGCGGCCTTGGTTTCCACACCGGGCTTTTGCAGGAAACCGAGGTCGCGGAACCAGTCCATGAAGCGGTCCTGCCACGTGCCGAACGGGATGCCGTTGCGGGCCGTGAGCCCACCGGTCATGCGGCTGCCGTCGGACAACGGATCGCCGGGATGCCGCCCGTTGCCGTAGATGTGCAGCTCGACGTTGGGAATGCCGGCCTGAAGCATCGCGGTGAAATATTCGTTGGCCCAGATGGCGTGTCCCCGGTCGCCGGCGCCGGCACAGATGATAAAGGCCGGCGGCGCATTGCGCGGCACCGGCGGATTCGCCCCGCGAGCAAACGGGGTCGGTCCCGGATATACGATGCCGACGAAATCCGGCCGCGCCGAAACGCCGGCGAGCGGGTCACCGGCCGTCGAGTTGGTCCGGTCATAGTCCGGGAAGAACACGGCGGCCGGCGACGAGAGCTCGGCGCCGGCTGAGAAGCCCATGATACCGATCTTGTTCGGATCGAAGTTCCATTCCTTTGCGTTGGCGCGCACGAGCCGGATGGCCTGCATGGCGTCGTCCACGGCGTCGGTCTTGGGCTCGTAGCCGTCGCGCCGCAGGCGGTTGCGGAGGATCACGGTCGCCACGCCGTGGTTGTAGAAGAAGGGCACGAAGTCGGCGCTCTCGGTCCCGACGTTCAGCGTGTTGTGGCCGCCGCCGGCCGCGAGGATGACGACCGCGCCGGTGTTGAGGCTGCCGTCCACCGGATGCACCTCGATGGACGGGTTGTGGATGTTGACGATGCTGTTGATCCGTCCGGGCACGGACTTGCTGAGGTTGTATTGCTCTGCCTCGCGGACGCGCTGCAGGTTCAACTTGGGCGAATCCGGCGGATACAGCGGAATCACGATGCCACCGGGCAGGATGGGCTGCGGGGCGTAGGGCGCGTCATTGGTCGGCCCGGGCTGCGGAATTCCGAGCGGCTTGAAGGTGGGAGTGGCTGACGAGAGGTTGGTCTGCGCTCCAGCGGTGAAGGCGGCGAGGATCCAGCACAGCCACGCGGTTCCACCAAAGTTCGGTCGCGCGCCGGACAGAATCGGTCGCCGGTTCGCGGGCTTGTGGTCAGGAGAAATCATGGCGGTGAGCCTGTCGTTTCGTCCGGCGTTTGGGAATGGCGTTTGTCCGTTCCATGGAGCTGGGCGCGTCTTCCGGTGTTGGCATAACCACGGGCAGCGGCCGGCAAGGCCGCGGGCGCAAAGGACCGCGGACCACCCGGATTCAGGAAGTCTCCGTCCGCTCGAATGGCAGTTCCACCTTCACGCACACGCCGCCCGCGCTGCCTGAGGCCAACTCCACGTGTGCGCGTTCGCCGTAGAGCTGTTGCAGCCGCGCGCGGCAGTTCACCAGCCCGATCCCGGTGCCGCCGGTCTTTCCCTGGCCGAGTCCGACGCCGTTGTCTTCCACCTCCAGCTGGAGCCGCGAACCCGGCAGGCGTTGCGCGCGCAGCGTGATCGTGCCGGGCGCGATCATGCTTGCGAGCCCGTGCTTGATCGCGTTTTCCACGAGCGGCTGGAGAATCAGGTTTGGCACCAACGCATCGACCGTGGCGTCCTCCACTTCGCGGACGATGCTGAGGCGCCCGGCAAAGCGGATCTGCTCCAGTTCGAGGTAACGGTCGAGGAAAGCCAGTTCATCCCGCAAAGGCACCCGCTGGGCGTCGGACCGGTCGAGGGCGTGCCGGAGCAGTTCGCTCAAGCGCACCAGCATTCGGTCCGCAGCATCCACGTCGCGATACATCAGCGCGCTCACGCCGTGCAGCGCATTGAAGAGAAAGTGCGGGTTCAACTGCATCTGGAGCGCCTGGAGCCGTGATTCGGCCAGCCTTTTTTCGAGTTCGAGCCCGCGCCGCTCGCGTTCCCGCATCCGCGCATAAAACCCAAAGGCGTGGGCCACGACAATGGTCACCCAGTAAACCAGCAGGTTGAAAACGAGCGTGGCCACGAGGGCGTAGCGCAGCGTCTCGGCGAAGGGGCGTTGCTCCAACCACACGGCGACGCCGGCGCGCAGCAGCATCCAGACGAGCGAGAACACCAGGCTCGCGACCACATGGAGCGCCAGCAGCCAGCGTGTGGGGGCGTCGCCCAGGGGGAAACGTCCGGCCAGGCGCAGTGCCGGCAGGGACAGCAGCGCGAAGACATACCAGTCGGCGAGTGAGCGCGTGACGGCAAACCCCCAGGAGACGGGTGTGCCCAGTTTGGTCTGCGTGAGGAAAAGCTGACCGGCGAAGGCCAGACCCACCAGCGTCCAGAATCCCGCGAACGCAAACGGGTGCCACCAGCGGATGGATCGGGAAGCGGCTGCCACAGGCGCAGTCTTGGTTGGCAGCGGGACCGGAGGCAATGGCGGAGCCACCGGGACACGTCCCTTCCGGCCCAGGTGCCTTTGGACACCGTGTGCGTTCTCTCTTAGCCGGAACGAGGCAATCGAACGGGGCGCGGACGGTCCCGTCCGCGCGAACCGCCGGAGTGGGGACCCGGTTTCCGACGAACCGCAGGCTTCACCCTTCGGTGCGGGAAATTGCCCCGGCCCAGGGGTGCTACCCGGCCTGCGGAAGCGACCCGCGGACGCAGACCGTCCGCGCTCCTACGGCATCGTTCCGGCTTGGCGCGGCGTGGCCCCGGTGGCGCGAGGCTTGCGCCGAGCGAGTCCGTCCCCCCGCCCGCTCGGCAGGAACCTCGCGCCACCCCGGCCTTCCCCGACGACAGCTACCCTTCCAGCCCTGGGTCCTGACGACCCGCTTGCCCGACCGGGGGCCAACCCGCACCGTCGGCGCGTGATTCCCGTTCCACCGGAACCTACCCACGATGACGCCGCCATTGGTCGGGCGTTGAAGCGTTCGTTGGTGTTCCTGCTGGTAGCGGGTGCGCTGGCGGGCGGGGTGGTCTGGTGGATGACGCGACCGACCCCGCGGTCGCTCAACCGAGTCACGCCTCTGGTGGCGCCGCAGAGTTCCCAGCGACGCGTAGAACCGCCTAAGGTCCGGTTCACCGATGTCACCGGGGCGGCCGGGATTTCGTTCCGTCATGAGAACGGCGCCCGGGGCCAGAAACTGCTGCCGGAGACGATGGGGGGAGGCGTGGCGTGGTTCGACTTCGACGGCGATGGCGACGCCGACCTGCTCTGCGTTAACTCGACCTGGTGGCCTGACGATCCGCGCCGCACTAACGCGCCCGTTGCGCGGCCACCGACGCACGCGCTTTACCGGAACGACACCATCCCTGGCGGTGAGCCAAAGGTTACCGACGTGACGGCCGGATCGGGACTCGACGTCAGCGACTACGCCATGGGCGTGGCCTGCGGCGACTTCGACGGCGACGGGCGCGTGGACGTTTACCTGACCTGCGTCGGGCCAAATCGCCTGTTTCGCAACCTGGGTGCGGGCAAGTTTGCCGACGTCTCAGCCGAAGCCGGCGTGAGCGGCGGCGCCGACGAATGGAGCACCGCGGCGGCGTGGATGGACGTCGACAACGACGGCGACCTGGATCTCTTCGTCGGCAACTACGTGCAGTGGTCGCCGCGGCTGGACTTCGAGGTCAACAACCAGCTCGTCGGCGTGGGGCGCGCCTATGGCCGGCCGTGGAATTTTTCGGGCTCACTTCCGCGCCTCTTCCGCAACGAAAGCGGGCCGGGCCGGATCCGCTTCACTGACGTCTCGGCGGCGAGCGGACTTCAAATCCGCAATCCGTCCACGGGCCTGCCCATGGCCAAGACGCTTGCCGTCGCGCCGGTAGACCTCAATGGCGACGGCTGGATCGACCTCGTGGTGGCCAACGACACGGTCCAGAACTTCGTCTTCACCAACCGGCACAACGGCACCTTTGCCGAAGTTGGAGTGGAATCGGGCGTGGCCTTTGATGCCTACGGCCAGGCCCGCGGCGCGATGGGCATCGATGTCGCCCGCTTCCGGAACGACGAAAGCTTCGGCATCGCCATCGGCAACTTCGCCAACGAGATGAACGCGCTCTACGTCTCGCAGCGGGCGACACGGCGGGAGCAACTGCTCTTCACCGACGAGGCGATCACTGAGGGCATCGGCCCGGCGAGCCGCCAATTGCTGAAGTTCGGGCTGTTCTTTTTCGACTACGATCTCGATGGCCGGCTCGACGTGCTCACCAGCAACGGACACATCGAGGAAGAGATCGAAAAGGTCCAGGCGGGCGTGCGTTACCGGCAGCCGGCGCAGCTCTTCTGGAACGCCGGCGGCGCGCCCTCCTTCGTAGAAGTCGGACCGGCCAATGCGGGCGAAGATCTCTTCAGGCCGATGGTGGGTCGCGGCAGTGCCTATGCCGACTTCGACCGTGACGGCGATCTGGACGTGGTGCTGATCGATCTGGCCGGCTCTGTGCGGATGCTCCGCAATGACCAGGCGCTGGGACATCGCTGGCTGCGGGTGGCCTTGCGCGGCAATCGGGCCAATCGGGACGCGCTCGGTGCCTGGGTCACCGTGGAGTCCGGCGGCACCCGCCGGTCGCTGCAGGTCATGCCGACGAAGAGTTACCTCTCCCAAAGCGAATTGCCCCTGACCTTCGGTCTGGGCAAGGCGGCCGAAGCTGACTCAATAACCGTGCAATGGCCCGGGGGCGGGAGCCGGCGGATCGAGCGGGTGAAGGCCGGGCAGTTGCTTGAAATCGTGGAAGAGCCGCCGAAGTGAGCCGGCGGGGCGTCACGTCCAGTCGTAGTTTTCCGCCGTCTTGCGGGCGAGGCGTTCGAGCCACAGGGCGGCGTCCTTCTTGGCCTCGGTTGGATTCGTCACGTCCGGCGAGAGGGCATGCACCGAATGGAAGAGCCGGTCCGAGGTTTGCGCCTTGGCCGCCCCTTCGACGCTGCCGGCGAAACCCACGCAGCGTTTGCCCATCGCCTTGCACACCTGGGCCAGCCGGCCGGTGCCTTTGCCCATTAGGCTCTGCCGGTCGATCATGCCTTCGCCCGTGAGGATCAGGTCCGCCTTTGCGAGGCGCTGCTCCAGCTTCGAATAGCGGGCAAAGAGGTCGAAGCCCGGCTCCATCTTGGCGTTGAGGAACACCCGCAGTCCAAAGCCCAGTCCGCCCGCTGCGCCGCTGCCCGGATCACCGGCGAGGTCGTAGCCGAACATCTCCTGGGCGCGGGCGGCCAGCTTCTCCAGGGCCGTTTCGGCGATCGGTGCCTGCTGCATCGCCAGGCCCTTCTGCGGGCCGTAGATCCGGGTGCAACCGTTCAGGCCGAGCAGCGGGTTTTCCACGTCCACCGCCACCGTGAAGTCCACGCCGAGGATCGGGTCCAACGGCGCCAACCAGCGCACGAGCTTGTTGCACTTCACCCACTTTTCGATGAGCTGGTCGCGGTCATCGAAAAACCGCCAACCGAGCGAACTCGCGACGCCAAAGCCGGCGTCATTCGTCGCGCTGCCCCCGATGCCGATCAGCACCTCCTGCGCACCGGCCCCGACCGCGCTGCGGATGACGGCGCCCAGACCGCGGGTATCCAGTTCGAACGGATGAAACCGGTTCGGCGGGAGCATCGCGAGGCCGATGACCTGGGCCGACTCGAGGATCGCGGTGCGCGAGTCCGCATGCCACCACCACTTGGCTCCCACGGGGCGGTGGGCGGCATCCACGGTGGCGCAGACATGTTCCGTGGCGCCCGCGAGGTTCGCGATGATCTCGCCGAAGCCGTCCCCGCCGTCGCTCATGGGCAACATCTCCATTTCGTCCTGCGGCCGGGCGCCCCACCAGCCGTTGACGATGGCTCCGGCCGCGGCGGCGGCGGTCAGGGTGCCTTTGAATTTGTCCGGGACGACGAGAACCTTGAGTGACACGCCCGGAACTGTGCCAACTTCGCCGCCTGCCGGGCGATGTAGAAATACGAAGCCGGCGGTCCGATCATCCCCGGGCGGCGTCCTTTGCCGGTGGTTTTGGGGTGAAGCGGGTCCGGTGACGGATTCCGGCGCAATGCGTTAGGATCGGGCCGGGCCGAATCTGTTGTAGGAGCTCGCGGCCAAAGGGCGACAGCGGACGCCTTCGGGGCAAAACGAACCCCGCCTTGCTCGCGATGTCTTGCCCCGGGTTTTCGCAGTTGCCTAATGGTTCATAAAAGCGCGACAAATGCATCGTCGCCCCAGTTCCTGGAAGAATTGAGGTCTCCACCCATGCGGATGCATGGGCTGGCAAAATCTCGGAACCGGTGTTTCAGGAAACAGAGCGGCGACGGCTAGCAGCTAGGGAGGCATTCCTTCCAACGAAAGGACAAACATCATGAAAGAACTCACTCAACTCATCCGGCGAACGGTAGCGGCCGGCTGCCTGTTCGCTGCGACGGCGGCGTTTGCGGGCGCAAATCCCAGCATCAGCTGGAACTACGGCACCATCACCGCCACGCCGCAGTATCCCATCGTCGGTGAATCGGCGCACATTGCCGTGGTGGTGGGCAACTCGGGACCGGACACCGCCACGGGCGTCCAGGTGAAGATCTCGTTCAATGACTGGGGGGTTACCTTTCAGGGGTGGCAGGAGATCGCGACGGTAACGATCCCCAGCATCCCTGCGGGTGGAACGGTCCTGGCGGAGACCGACTACGTGTTCCAAAATCGCACCCACACCTGCGTCGAGGCGGTGGTGGTGGGCTCCAGCGACAATAGCGACCCGAACGATGATCGCGGACAGATCAATCTGGAGGTCATCAACTCGGGCGAGACGTTTTCCTGGAACGTCCCCGTGGTGAACAACGGGGATCAACCGCTGAACCTCCTCCTGGTCGGAGGCTGCAAACATGGACCCGACGGGGCCGCCGGCAATGAAGGCCATCCTTGCGACATGAGACCAAAGGAAGTGGTGGTGGCTCCGGGCGAGGAGATCCTCGTTCCGGTCGAGATTGATCTTCGCGGCTTTGCGGTGGGCCAACAGCTCGAATTCGAACTCACCGCCTATGACCTCGGCGCGGGTCCCGAAGCGTTCCTCCCGCAAAACCGAAACCATGTTCTCCTTCGCATCATTCGCGAAACGGCGAAACACCTTGAAGACGGAGCGCGCACACAGGCCGCGACCATCGCTGGAACGCAGACGGACAAGGGCGCCAAAAAACGCATCCAGGAAGTTGCAAAGCTGATCGAGAAGGCGACCAGCCCGGACCTCTGGATCGACGCGAACCGGGTCAAGAAGGGCGGCGGGGCCTCCGTCTTCGCCCACTCTCAGGCGGCGGTGAACCAGCTCATGGCCCTGCTCGACTCCGGCATTTCACTTGCGGACAAGGCTGCCCTCGATGGGATTGCCCGGAATCTGAGTGACGCGTGCCGCATCCTGGCGAAGACCGTCAACGGTGATGCGGGTGACATCCAGGCCGGTGACGACAACCGTGCAGCGGGCGACTACAGCGGCGCCATCAACCATTACAAACACGCCTGGCAGTCCGGCCAATAATCCGCGACTTGCCTGATCATGGCCCCGGACCGACCCGAGTCGGCTCCGGGGTTTCCTTATTGGCGTTACCTGTCGCGCTCCTCGGTCGCCCGCCGCCAAACTCAGCGGGTGATCCCTTGGCTCTGTCTTCCGTCGCCGGTTTGCCTCAAGGGAGTTCCACCACGTGGAAGTCAGTGCCAGCAACACCCGGTTGTTGGAGACGCGCCTTACTCTGGCGGCGGTTCGACGTCTGCGAATCTTCGGAGAACCCCGGGGTCGCCCAGGGTCAGTTCACGGTTGGACACGGACGTATTTTGTCTCAACGGCCTTCGCCTCCTGGCCATCGGGCGTGATGTTGTAGGCCGTGATCGTGAGGTGGTTCTCGTCGATCACCTCATAAACGGTCTTCCAGCCCCACGGTGGGGTATTCGGCTCGATGTCGTAGTATCCCTGCACGGCGAAGCCTCGCTCCGTCGCTTCGCCTTCGGAAATCAGGATCGCGTAGTTCATGTGAAAATCGTCGACCCAGAAGATCTGGAACCGCTTCGTCACGGAATTGAAAGCAACCGTCTCCTCGCCGTGCCGGGCTTGACCCTGGATCGAGCCTGCATACTCGTGACGAAAGGCCAGTCCGCCGAGCACCGGTTGGATCTTGCCTTTGATCTTGGACTCGTCGGCCAGTTGGTCGGGTTCAAACCAAGTCCGGCACGTGCCTTCCCAGGAACCGACCAGCGACTTCAGAAGGTTAGTTGTCATGTTTTGCTTACCTTTTGCGTTAAGTTTCAGACGTTGCGTTGGAGTGCGGAGAGCGCCTAAGCACCAATGGAAGGCGGCAGGGCCAGGCTCGTCAACCCGGCCGCAGGTGTGATCGCCGACCCGTTTCATTGGACTTCGGCTTGCAACGGGCGCTGCACTGGCCGGCCGCGGCCTACGTCGCGGGATTTTTTCACGGAACTTCCACGACCCGGAAGTCGGTGCCGCCCTCCTCCACGACGAATTCCTGGGTCATGCTTTCGGAATCGGCCACGAACGGCGGTCCGGCGGCGGCCCAGACCTGGAGATCCTTCGTCGTCTGGACCTGATACCTCTGACCGAGCACCAGCTTCATGTCGACGGCCACCCGACTCATCCGGATGGTGATCGCAGCCGGGGAGGGCGGCGAGGCGATGATCACCTCGGGCGGATTGGTGTAGCCGCTGCCGGGATTCGTCACGGTGAAGCCGACGACCGAACCGTTCGCCACCTGGGCAGTGGCTGCGGCGCCGCTCCCACCGCCGCCCCGGATGACCACCAGGGGCGGAACCGTGTAACCACGACCACCGCCAATCACTGTCACGCCGACCATGAAACCGTTCACCACCTGGGTCTGCGCCTTGGCGTTGTCCCCGGCGGGATCGACCGAACCATCGCTGTTCAGGGCAACCGTGTGAAAGCCGCCCGCCGCCACGGCGACGACATTGGTCGCCGCCACGGGGGTGTTGGTTTGGCCTGAATCGTTCCGCCCCCAGCCGACGACCGCGCCGTTGCCCTTCAGGGCCACGGTGTGCAGCCGTCCGGCTGCGAGCGCGACCACCTCGCCGAGCGTCGCGGGCACGGCCGTCTGCCCGGAATCGTTGCTGCCCCAGGCGACGACGGTGCCATCGCTTTTCAGGGCCACCGTGTGCAGCCGCCCGGCCCCGATGGCCACCACCCCGGTCAACGCGGCCGGCACCTTCGCCTGCCCGGCGGTGTTGTTGCCCCAGGCGACCACCGAGCCATCGCTCTTGAGCGCCACCGAATGCTGATAGCCCGCCGCGACGGCGACGACTTCGTTCAGGCCGGCCGGCACCTTCGTCTCCCCGGCGGCGTTGTTGCCCCAGGCGACGACCGCGCCATCGTCCTTCAGGGCCACCGTGTGTGCCTGCCCCGCGGCGAAGGCCACGACGTTGCTCAGGCCTGCCGGGACATTCGTCTGCCCCAAGTCGTTGGCGCCCCAGGCAACGACCGTGCCGTTGTTTTTCAGTGCGGCGGTGTAAAGCCCGAGACTGCCCGCCGCGATGGCGACCACGTTGCTCACCGACGCGGGGAC
>JAYUSF010000251.1:0-13700 GCA_043755815.1 Verrucomicrobiota bacterium | reverse complement strand
TCGGGTGAACCGGGCGGACGCCCGGGGACTGCTGTGTTTTCATTCACCACCAGTCAGTTCCCCAGCGGTGGCTCTTTTTCAACTGCATCGTTACGGCTAAGCGTGCTGGATCCCTCCGGCGCTGAAATTCCGGCGCAGTTCGAGGTGCTGAACCGGCACTGGAACAAGGACCGCTCGATCCGCCACCTGAAAGTGCTGTTTGACGCGACCGTGGGCGCATTCACAGGTCCCAGAACCGGTCAGTCCGTTTACCGGCTCGTCAGTGGCCGGACCGGCATGGCCCCAGAACCGTCCGGCGGCCGGATTGAGTTCACGGATGCCGACGGTGTGATCGAACTGCGGACGGGCGGACAAACTTTCCGAGTCCGGCGTTCGCCCTTCGCCATCGGGACACCGCTCGGCAATCTCGAAGGCGGGATGCTCGCGCGGCAGGGAACAAGGGATGTTTTCCAGGAATCCTTTCAGCGCGATCCCGCCGACATCCAAGTCACAGTGGAGGAGTCCGGTCCGCTGCGGGCGGTGATCCGCATCGCCGCGCCAACCATCTATCTTTCCCCGAGCAACCATGTTCACGGCTGGGCGCTGCGGCTCCATGTGTTTGCCGGGAAACCCTACGTGAAGGTTGATCTGCAACTGCAGAACAGCGCGATCAACCGCACGTATTCCCGGCCGCTCTACTTCGAGTCCTACGAACTCGGCCTGCGCCTTCCGCCGCCGGCCGCCGCTCGTGCGGTCCGGTCCCGAGAGAGCGCGGGCGACCCGGCCGGGCTGGGGCCGCTGCTCGGTGCGGGGCTGCTGGCCACGGACGAAGTGCAGGTTCTTTTCCGCAACTTCGAACAACAGTGGCCCAGCGGCATTTCCCTGGAGGGCGCCGGACGGTTGCGGGTCGAGCTCTGGCCCGCGTGGAGCAGCCAGCGCCAGGGCAACGAACTGAGTGCGACCGGCCTCTACTGGCTGGACGACATGCAGCACACGGTGAAGGAGTTTGTGCTGAACTTCGGCCCGCTCGGGCAGGAGGCGGCCACGGTCCTGGCCCGGCAGTTCCAGTTCCCGCCCGTGGTCACGCTGCCCTTCGCGTGGTATGCCGACACGCGGGTCACGGGTGATCTGGGAGGGCACTTCCCGCCGGCGCCGACCAACCTGCCCGCGACCGACCGCCGTCTGCCGGATTACCAGACCTACGGCGGAAAATATCAGCCGGTCGAACCCGGCACGCCGCTTTCGGCGCTGCTCGGTGTCCACCGGTTTGGCCTCGATGAACTGCGCCGCATCGCCACCTCGATGGCCGGCGACTGGCCTTACAGCGTGAACCGGTTCCTCGTCACCGGCGATCCGGCGGACTATTTCTACGGCGTGGATTTCGCGCTGGCGGAACTGAACATCCGTCCGCAATGGCTGGCCGGCTACCGGTTCGGCCGTGACTTCAACCGCATCCGGCCCTCCGAGAATCCTTACCTGCCCGACGCCAACCAGCCGGACCAGGTCCGCAACTGGCGCCGCTTCATCGCCAACGGTCGCCCCAAGCTCGACGCCGGCACGGTGCCGGGAACCGGCGCTTACCTACCGACCACGGGCCCCAATGCCTACGCCCGCGAAGACCAGCACAGTTGGATCTACCAGGTCGACGAGGCCTACCAATACTCCGGTAATCCTTGGATGCGCGACTGGCTGGCCTTCATCGGCGAGTTTCGGAAAACCCGGCTCAACCAGTTGGACCCTTTCCCAGACATGTCGGCCCGTGCGATGGGTCATTCCCTCGCCCAGGCGGTGGCGTCCTACAAAGCCACGGGCGACGAGACGCTGCGCATCTCCATGCGAAACTTCGTTCACCGACATTTTCAATTCGTGGAGGAAGCCACACTGCCGGCCACGCCGTTCCGCGCGGACGTGAGCTTCCTGCACCGGACTTCGGGCGGACGGGCCTATTACATGGGTGGCGGCGGGCCAACCACGACCGAGGCTCCGTTCCAGATCGGGTTTCTTTCCCGCGCCCTGATCAATTACCTGGAGGAACTCGGCGAACCCGATCCCTACGCCCTCGCGATCGTCTCCGGCTTCGTCCATTGGAACCAGCACTACGCGAACTACGGCTACTACCAGGACGCCGTCACCGTGAACCGGGACACGGACGGCACGGCCATGTCGCTGGTGGACCCGTCGCTCTGGGTCTTCCTGAAGAACCGCGACACCGCGCTGCGCGACCATGCGCTGCGCTACGTGAACGGTGGCTGGGGCACGCCCCGCGAGTTTGCCTCACTGGCACCCTACGTGGATCTCCGCCGCTGGTCCGGTGATTTCAACGGCCGCCTCGCCAGCCTGGTGCTCTCCCTGCCGGACGATCCGGTCTCGGTGAAGATCGCGGAGCGGGCAGGTTTGCTTAACCTCCAAACCCGCGGTCCGAAGGACGTGACCCTGATCATCGAGGCCAGCGCTGACCTGCGGGACTGGGAGGAACTGAGCCGCGTGCAGGGCCGCGGACTGGCGGAACCGGTCTGCCTCGAGGTGCCCGCGCTGGCGCAGGTTCGCTTCTGGCGCATCCGGATTCCGTAGCAGGTTCCGGCACTCCCACTGCCGGAGGGAAATCAATGTTCTGGTGGGCCCTCCCGGCACGGCGAATCGGGGCAAGTGCGGAGATTTTCCGCTGGTTCACGCCGCCGCACCTACCCCGAGTTCGTCCAAAACCTCAAGCTGGCCGGGCCGGGCCTGGAATGGGCTCGGGCACCACGGCCTGAACAGGGTTCAGCGGGTTCGACGGCTGCGCCCGACCGCTTCAAGAACCGAGTCCAAAAACAAAAACGCCCGCAGGGAAATTCCCGGCGGGCGCTGCTGCGGACGGATCGGCTTACTTGGCCAACTCGATCTTTGCAACCGTGACGACCAGCTTGTCGCCGTCTTTCACGCACTTGCCCTCGACGTTGATCTTGGCCGTGTCGCTGCAGAGGTTCTTGTGGAACTTCTGGCTGACGTCGCCCTTCAGGTAGTAGGTGGTGGTCTTGTCGCCGTCCTTCACCTGCACGACGTTCTGGCACTCCTTGGTTTCCTTGAGCGCGCATTTGCCGCACTTGCCTTCGCCGGTCAGCTTGACGGCCTTCCCGTCATCGGCACGAAGGGAGAAGGCACTGAGGGCGAGGGCGGCGGCGACGGCAAACTTGAGTGTGTTTTTCATGGCTTGTATGGAGAGAACCTGCGTTTCGGCACTGAACAAAGCTCAGCGAAGCGCCGTTGGCAAGCGCACTTTATGGCTGCGGTAAGCGTCGCTGGCGCGGTCCTGGCCGGCGGCCGTTCGTCGCGGATGGGCACCGACAAGGGCCTGCTCAAGGTCGACGGCGAAACCTTGCTCGCCCGGCAGTTGCGGCTGCTGGCGTCCGCCGGCGTAAGCGAACGGTTCGTGGCCGTGGCGCCGGCCCAGTGCATCGCCCTTCCGGAAGGCGTGGGGCGGGTCACGGACCGCGAATCCGGCCTGGGCCCTTTGGCGGGCATCGAACGCTGTCTCGCGGCCTGTCAGACTGACCTCCTCCTGGTCGTCGCCGTCGATCTGCCGGCCCTCACCGTCGAATTGCTGCGCCGGTTGATCGACGCGGCAGGCCGGGATTGCGGAGTCATGCCACTCCGGCAGAACCTGGCCGAGCCGCTGGTGGCGGTCTATCCGCGCGCTGCGCTCGCCGAGATTAGCAACCGGCTAAACCGTCGCGAACTGAAGCTTCAGTCACTGGCACGAGCCGGCATCGAGGCCGGGTGGCTGAAGCCCTGGCCCGTCGCCAGGATCGACGAAGCGGCCTTCGCCAACTGGAACCGGCCGGAGGATCTCCCGGCCACCGGATTCAAGCCGGGCGACGCGCGGATTGCGCTTTGAGGTTTGCACCCACCGCTTCCACCGTCCGCCATGGTTCAACGCATTCGTCAGCCCATTGCCCTCACGATCGCCGGTTCCGATTCCGGCGGCGGCGCCGGCATTCAGGCCGACCTGAAAACCTTTGCCGCGCTCGGCGTGCATGGCACCAGCGCGATCACGTGCCTGACGGCTCAGAATCCCAAGTCGGTGAGCGCCGTCCACGCCGCGCCCGCCAGGTTTGTCCGCGCCCAACTTGAGGCCGTCTTTGCCGAGCTGCCCCCGGCAGGGGTGAAGACCGGAATGCTCTTCAGCGCCGCGATCATCCGCGAAGTCGCCACGTTCTGGCGCCAGCTCGGAAAGCGGCCCGCGCTCATCGTGGATCCCGTGATGGTAGCCACCAGCGGTGCCCGCCTGCTGCAACCCGCCGCCGCGAAGGCGCTGCTCCACGAGCTGCTGCCACTTGCCGACCTCGTCACGCCCAATCTGGACGAAGCGGAGATCCTCGTGGGCCGGCGCCTCCAAAATCTCGATGACGTCCGGGAAGCGGCCCTCACCATCCGGTTGCGTTACGGCTGCGCCGCCCTGGTAAAGGGCGGCCACCTGCGCAACTCCAAGGCGGCCGTGGACGTGTTCTTCGATGGTCGCTCGGAACTCACCCTCACCGCCCGCCGGGTTCGGGGAGTGACCACCCACGGCACCGGCTGCACCTATTCGGCGGCCATCGCCGGTTACCGCGCCCTCGGCCTGCCGTTGGAAAGGTCGGTGGAAATGGCCAAGAACCACATCACCCAGGCGATCAACCAGAGCGTTCGCATCGGGAAGCACTCCGCGCTGAATCCGTTCTGGGTCGATCCTCCCAGGGATTGATTCTGGCGGAGACCCGCGCCGCGGCGCGGCGGGCTTTCACTTTGCAATGCCAAGACATCACCCGGTTCGGGTCTCGAAGGACAGATTCGCGGCTCGACAGGGTTGAGCCGGATTTCCAAAGTGAGACCGCAATAGCTCCCCTTCCATGAACCTTAGTCACCCCAATTCCTTCGTGGGCCCGGTTCGGAACCTGGCCCTGGTCGCCACCCTGAGCTCCAGCTTCGCGCTCCCCCTGGTCGCGAAAGACCTGTTCGAGTTCAACGCCACCACTACCGACGCCCTGCCGCTGCTCAACCTGAACGTCGGCGCGAGCAATCTGCCGGACCGGATCACGGAACTCGTGGAGGGCACCGGGCATTTCAACCAGCTCAACAACCGTGAGTTCATTGCCGCGCTGCGCTACGGCAGTGTTCCGCAGGCGCTGCAATTCAACATTCAGCAGGCCGGTGCCAACTGGACGGCGAACCTCACGTCCCCGTTTGACCCGGCAATCATCAACCAAGCCTTTACCGCCCCGACCCGGCAGGAGCTGGAGAACAACATCGACGATTACCTGACCCAAAGCGGTTCGGGTGACCTCGCCAAACTGCTCGCCGCCCTCAACAAGCGCACCATCGCCGGTTCGCTCGACGGCAACCCGGTCGCGGCCACCTCGTTTGCCGCCAATGCCTATTTCGGCGAATACGGACTCCGTCCCACCGAGACCAGCGATGAGGTTTCGGAGGACGCCAGCGCCTCCACGAGCCGCACCGGCATTGCCATGACCGCCGACGCCGGCACGTTCAGGAGCGAGGGCTTTCAAGGCGAAACGTATTCGTGGACACCGATGGTGCCGATCGCGCTCGGCGAATCGCGCCGGGTCCGTTTGGAGTTCGCCCTGCCGCTAAACTACACGCTCATTGAAGGCACGGACCAGTTCCGCGTCGGTGGCCAGGTCGGCGTGGCCATGCTGCTCATGAAGCGCAGCAAGGATCAGCCCTGGCTCTGGCAGGTCACCCCGCACGGCGGCGCGCTGGTTTCCGGTTCGCTGGACCTGCTGGCGGGCGGCGTCCTCATGTCGGGCGGCGTCACCAGCTACCTGTCGTATCGCTGGCACGAGTGGGAGTTTTCGATGGGCAACCACGTCAGCTTTCACGAGGGGCTTTCCGTCACCGTGGACGAATACGCATTCGATCCCGACGTAAGCCAGCAGATCCTCAAGAATGGAATCAAGGTCGGCCGCAGCCTGGGCAAACGCTGGTATGCCGAGGGCTACCTGATTGACACCGAATTCCTCCAGGATGCCTTCATCAGCCGTTACCTCACCGCCGGCGTAGGCGTCGGTTACCGTGGCCCGAACCGGAAGGGCTACGTGATGGTCGGGCTCTACGGCAATTTCGGCGACGAATACACGGGCGGAAGCTTCCAGTTCGGCACGGGTTGGAAATTCTGAACCCGCACCCCCCAGCCCGCCATGAAGCCACTGCTGATCCTCGCCCTGCTGACCGGTCTCGCCGCGGACGCCTTCGCGCAGGAGGCGGGCAAGGTTCCCCGCAACCTGACGCTCGAAGTCACGCTCATCCGCTTCAAGCCCGACTCCAAGGAGCAGATCCTCCAAGACTTCCGCCTCACCGGCGGCGCGTCGAACGCCGTCGAGACGCTCCGCAAATTGGGCCGCTCCGTGGACGTGCTCTACCGCGGCACCCGCGACGTGGCCGTTGAACCCAAGGCCTCAGCAAAATTCGACGCCACCGAAACCCGGCCGGTCGTCCTCATCGGCGCGCCCGGCGCGCCCATGCCGCCCGCGACGGTCTACGGCCTGTCCCTCGCCGTCACGCTACGCCCGGTGAACGACGAGACCTTTGTCCTCTCGTGGGAAGGCACGCTGAACTGGTCGCCGGAAATGATGGACCGGCGCATCGGGATGCAAAACACGATGCAGTTCATCGGCAAGGCGGCGTCTGCCGCCCAAGGGGTCAGCCAGTTCGCCGGTGAATCGCAGGGCGTCGTCAAGCAGGCGGCCGACATCGGCCTCGCCGTTGCGGAAATGTTCAAGCCGCAGAACTCCGCCGACAGTCACATCTTCGAGCTGCCGGTGGTGAAGAACTTCTCCCTCAACGGCAGCCGCGCCTGCAAGAGCGGCCAGATGGTCGTCAGCACCACCGCGGCGGAGGCGGGCGTGAAGGAACCGCAGATCGTCTTCTTCCTGCTCGACGCGCGCTATGCCGATTGAAGCGCCATGCAGCCGGCGCGCCCTGGCGGTGCTGGCCTTGACCCTGAGCGGCGGCGGGAACCTTCTTGTGCCCGCGGCGGACACCAACGTGATCGTCGTGCCGCCACAGGCCGTCGCCTTTGAGCCCGATTCCATTCCGGTCAACGTCGGACTCGGCCTCACGCTACTGCGGCATCGTCCCACCAAACCACCCGGCGACGCCCAGTTGGCGGCCTGCGTGGATCTCGATTCGGTGCTCCGCATTCTGCGCGACTCCGGCCGGGTCGAGGTCATCTACCGGGCCTATCGGGACGTCGCCTGTCAGCCGGCCGGCCGGGTGCAGTTCCGCAGCCTCGAAGCCCGCAACGCGTTCCTGCTCGGCCCGACCTCCCTCTCGCCCATCCCGCGCTCCTTCGGTCTCGATCTGCAGGCGGACCTGCGCCTGCTCCCCAGCGGCGTTCCGAACACTCCGCCGGCCGTGGCGCTGGCTTGGAACGGTTCCTGGACCGGCTCGGTGCAGCTTTTCTCCCGGTGGGAAGCGCTGGCCGTGCGGACCTTCAACGTCGTCAAGACGATCCCCGGCATCACCTACGAACGGGTGGAAGAGGACGAGGATGGCTTCGTGAACACCGGCGGATCCACCGAACTCGGGGGACTCTTCCGCCGGAAAAAGAAGAAGGACGAGCCGAAATCAGCCCCCCCGCCCAAGACGGCCAAGGCAGTCAAAGCGGACAAATCCGGAAAGTCCGCCACTGCCAAGGTCTCAGCCGAGCCCGCCGCCCCACCGGAACGTGAGCCGTCCTATTCCGACGAGCAACAACCGGCCCAAGTCATCCTCAACGGATCCTGGTTGGGAGCGGCTGGCCACATGATTCTCCAACGCCAGGCGTTGGTCGGCGGCCCGGAGGCCGGGGACTTCTATTTCATCATCAACCCTTCGGTGGACGAGTGATCCCGCTTCCTGAGGCTGGCGGCTCCGAACTGTGGGCACCCGCAGCAACTTCCGCCGGGAATCCGTCCCCGGCATGGCCCGGATGTCTTCGGGAAAAGGTAGGTGGTGAGAGGCGGGTGACCGCGCTTTACCAACGCGGCCCGCCGGGCGCATTCTCCGCTCACTTCTCCATGAGCACCCCCATCTCGCGTCGCGTCTTCGTCCACCAGGCCGCGCTCGCCACGGCGGCCCTCGGGGCCACGGCCAGACTGTCGGCCGCCAGTTCCTCGAACCGCACCGTGCGGGTCGCCGTGATGGGCCTGCACCGCGGCGAAGCCCACCTGAGCGGCTACCTTGGCCAACCGGACGTCGAGGTCGCCACCGTGTGCGACGTCGACCGCAGGGCCGCGGAAAAGGGCGCTGCGCTGGTGGAACAGAAATCCGGTCGCCGACCGCAGATCGTCGCCGACTTCCGCCGGATTCTCGACGACAAGTCCATCGATGCGCTGTCAATCGCCGCGCCCAACCACTGGCACGCCCCGGCCACGATCCTCGCCTGCGCCGCGGGCAAACATGTTTACGTCGAGAAGCCAGGCAGCCACAACGGCCGTGAGGGCGAACTCATGGTGGCCGCCGCCCGAAAACACCAGCGCATCGTGCAGATGGGCAATCAGCGTCGCAGTTGGCCGCACGTCATCGAAGCCGTCGGCCGCCTGCACTCCGGCGCGATTGGCAAGGTGCGTTCCGCCCGGGCGTGGTATGCGGCCGACCGTGGAACCATCGGCCGGGGCAAGGACGCTACCGTGCCCGAGTGGCTCGACTACTCGCTGTGGCAGGGCCCGGCACCCGAGCGGCCGTATCGCGACAACGTGGTCCACTACAACTGGCATTGGCGCTGGCACTGGGGCGGTGGCGAGATGGCCAACAACGGCATCCACGCCCTGGACGTCGCGCGCTGGGGCCTCGGTGTTGACTGCCCGCGCCGCGTCACCTGCGGCGGCGGACGCTACTGCTTCGAAGACGACCAGGAGACGCCCGACACCGCGCTGGCGACGTTTGATTTCGGCGACTGCATGGCCACCTGGGAAGGCCACAGTTGCCATCCGCGCGGCCTCGAAGGCACCGGCTTCGGTCTGACCTTCGAGGGCGAAGGCGGCTCCATGCTGCTGCTGGACGCCGGCTGGAAGCAGTTTGATCCGAAGAGGAAGTTGGTCGCCGAGGGAGCCGGCAGTTGGGATGACCGCCGCCATTTCGAGAACTTCACCGCCGCCATCCGCGGTGACGCAAAGCTCAACTCGGAGATCGCCGAAGGCCAGAAGAGCACCCGGCTTTGCCACCTCGCCAACGTCGCCTGGCGCACTGGTCAAACGGTGAACGTGGACCCGGCATCGGCACAGATCCTTGATGATCGCGCCGCCAAAAGAATCTGGGCGCGCGAATATCGACGGGGCTGGGAACCGAAGGTCTAGTTGGGCGCATCTTTTCATCGGGGCTGGTGGTGCGCGGCTCCCGCCGAGCCAGGACACGGACTCGCTCGGCCAGCGCCTCGCGCCACCGGGACCGCGCCGGTTGAGAAACCCGCCCGGTGTCCCGATGCACCCGGTCTGGCTCCGGTCCGTCATCGGCGCTGGCCGTTCGCGGGGAAGCGTGCTTCCTTGGCCCCACCACATGGCTTCCGGGACGCGCCCATTCGATTTCCTCGTGCTCGGCAGCGGCATTGCCGGGCTCACGTTTGCCCTCAAGGTCGCCGCCCGCGGCCGCGTCGCCATCGTCACCAAGAAGAACCGCGCCGACTCCAACACCAACTGGGCGCAGGGCGGCATCGCCAGCGTCACCAGCCGCGAGGACTCCTTTGAGCTGCACGTGCGCGACACGCTTGAGGCCGGCGCGGGGCTCTGCAAGGAGGACGTTGTCCGCCACATCGTCGAGGAGGGCCCGGCCCGCATCGCCGAGCTGATCGAACTGGGCACGCAGTTCACCGAGCGCGAGGTGCCGAGCGACCCGACCCGCCGGGAACTCGACCTGACGAAGGAGGGTGGCCATTCCAAGCGGCGCATCCTGCACGCCAAGGACGCGACCGGCGCCGAGATTGAACGGGCTTTGCTCGCCGCCATCGCCGCGCAGCCGAACATTGCGGTGTTCGAGGACCATCTCGCCATCGACCTCGTCACTACGGAGAAGCTCGGCCTCGTGGGCCCGAACCGCGTGACCGGCGTATACGTGTTCGACGAACACGCCCGCCGCGTGGACGTGTTTGCCGCGCCCGTGGTCGTGCTCGCCACCGGCGGCAGCGGCAAGGTTTACCTCTACACGACCAATCCCGACATTGCGACCGGCGACGGCGTCGCGATGGCGCACCGGGCCGGCGTGCCGGTGGCCAACATGGAGTTCGTCCAGTTCCACCCCACCTGCCTCTATCATCCCAAGGCCAAGACCTTCCTCATTTCGGAAGCGGTTCGCGGCGAAGGAGCATTGCTGCGCGGGGCCGACGGCCAACGCTTCATGGACCGCTTCGACAGCCGCGCCGAACTGGCGCCGCGCGACATCGTGGCCCGGGCCATCGACTCCGAGATGAAGCGCACCGGTGCTGACTGCGTGTTCCTCGACATCACGCACCGCGGCGCCGACTTCATCCGCGACCATTTCCCGAACATCCACGCCAAGTGCCTGGAGTTCGGCATCGACATGACCCGCGAGCCGATCCCGGTCGTGCCCGCGGCGCACTACCAGTGCGGCGGCGTGGTCACCAACCTCGACGGCGAAACCGAAGTCGCCGGCCTGTTCGCCATCGGCGAAGTCGCCTGCACCGGCCTCCACGGCGCAAACCGGCTCGCCAGCAACTCCCTGCTCGAAGCTTTGGTCTGTGCACACCGTGCCGCCGGCCGCGCGCTGGCGCTGCCGACACCCGATTCCGCCCCCCCGATTCCCCCTTGGCGGACCGGCCAGGCGACCGATCCCGACGAACTCGTCGTCGTGTCGCACAACTGGGACGAACTCCGCCGCACGATGTGGGATTACGTCGGCATCGTCCGGACGAACAAGCGGCTGCGGCGCGCCGAGAAGCGGTTGGGCAACCTGCAGGAGGAGATCCGGGAATTCTACTGGGGCTACACCGTCACGGCCGACCTGCTGGAACTCCGCAACCTCTGCACCGTGGCGGAACTCATCATCGCGTGCGCGCTGCAACGCCCCGAAAGCCGCGGCCTGCACTACAATCTCGATTTTCCCGAGAGCAATCCCGCCTGGGCCCAGCGCGACACGGTCGTCCGCCGCGGCGCGCAGTCGTAAGGCGAGGGAGCGGCGCGGCAGCGTCTTGGAGTGCGGTGGCTTGCCACCGCTTTCGCCCACCGGACGCGCTTCGAATCCGTCGCACACTCAAGCTGAGTGACCCGTCTCGGCAAAGCGGCAGCTCCGCTTCGCTGCGCCGCGCGCACTCCAAGACGCTGCCGCGGTTGCCAGCCCGAATCGCCGCGCTTCCGCCCCTCACTCCGCGTTCGGATAACTGCCGAGCACCTTCACGAAGCTGCAGTGGGTGCCGAGCAGTTCGATGGCCTTGGCCACCTTGGGCGTCTCGGCATGGCCGTCGCAGTCCACGAAGAAGAAGTATTCCCACGCCTTCCGCTTGCTGGGACGCGACTCGATCTTGGTCATGTTGATCCGGTAGCGGCGGAACGGCGCGAGCGCCTTGTGGAGCGCCCCCACGTCGTCGCGCACGCTGAACATGATGCTGGTGCGGTCGGCGCCGCTCGGGGGGCTGCACTGGCGGCCGAGCACGAGGAAGCGCGTGGCGTTGGCCGCGTTGTCCTGGATGTCGTGTTCGAGCACGGGCACACCATATTTCTCCGCCGCGAGCACGCCCGCGAGGGCGGCGGAGTTCTTCTCCTTGGCGGCAAGTTCGGCCGAACGCGCATTGGAACTGGTCTCGACGAGTTCGGCGTGGGGGAAGTTGCGCTGCAACCAGCCGCGGCACTGGCCCAGCGTCTGCGGATGCACGTAGATGCGCTTGATGGCGTCGCGCTTCGCCTTGCTGACCAGGCAATGGGAAATCCGCAGCACAACCTGTGAGACCACCTTGAGGTCGCTGTCCACGAACATGTCGAGCGTGTGGGTGACGACGCCTTCGGTGGAGTTTTCCACGGGCACCACACCGTAGTCGGCCCGGTGCTTGGAGACTTCGCTGAACACGTCGGCGATGGTCTTCTGTGGCGAATAACGCAGGCTGGCGCCAAAGCGTTTGATCGCGGCCTGATGGGTGAACGTCGCCTCAGGTCCGAGGTAGGCGATGGTCAGCGTCTTCTCCAGCGACAGCGCGCTCGACATCACCTCGCGGTAGATGGCGCGCAGGCCCTCATTGGTGATCGGGCCGGCGTTCTTCTTGCAGACCCGGTCGAGCACCGCGCGCTCGCGGTGCGGCACGTAGATCTCGTCGCCGGCCTGAAGCTTGATCTGGCCGATCTCGAGGACGTGTTTCGTGCGGTCGTTGAGCAGTTTCACGATCTGCTCGTCGAGGGCATCAATCGCCTGCCGATGTTCCTGAAGGCTCATGGACGGGCGCGACTCTGCCCAAGGCCGGCCAATCCGCGAAGCGCGAAAGCGCCGGAACGGGGCGAGGACGGACGTGTCGCTTGGCAGAAGGGAAGAATTTGGAAAGCAGGAAGGCAGGAGCGGATCGAAGTGGTCCCGGTCTTCCTGCTTTCCTGTTTTCCAGATTCCTCCAACGGCCGGTGTTTGTGTAGGGCAACGGCCCGGCGCGCCGGCTCACGGCTCCAACGCCGCCCACTCGGCTCGCAGCTCCTGGGTCAACGTCACACCCTGTTCCAGGAACACGACCCCGGGAACCGCCTTCAGTGCCCGAAACGCCGCGTTCAGTTCGCGCGGATCGTAAATCGAGCCCAGCGCCTCGTAGGTCACCCGCCCGGGTGAAGTCATCAGTGTCCACGCGAGCCGAGCGGCGGCCACGGTATCCGCGCTGCGGCTGCCGGCGCTCTCACGCAGCAACGCGATCCCGCCCCACACGAGCCGCGGACCGATGTTCAGCAGGTCCACGATCATCCGCGCGGACGTGCCCGGGTGCAGCAACATCAGCGACGCCCGGCTGCCACCAGCGCCGCGCGCCAAGGCGAGACCCAGCGCGGAAGGATCACCTTCGAAGTCGCCGTAGCTGGTGGCAAAACGTCGGTCGCTGCGCAGGAACGAAACGATCAGGAGCGCCATGAACCCGGCCGCGGCCCAAAGCCGGCCGGTGTGTCCCAGTTTCCACCGCACGTCGAACAGCAGCGACGGAATGGCCGCGAGCACGTTGGCCACCACGAACGATACGGCGTAGGCCAGCCAAAAGGTCAGGAACAGCACCAGCAACCCACCGAGAATCGCCACCGGACTCAGCACGACGCACAGGTTGGCGTCGCGCCGCAACCGCTGCCGGATCCACCGCTCCAACGTCTCGACCTGCATGGCGGTAAGCTACCGCACGCCAGTTTTCGAAGGCGAGTCCGGCGGTTCAAACCATTCACGCCACGGTCTCTTTCCACACCCCGAAGGCTTGATGACCCTGGTGAGGTGCGTGTTGATGCCGCGGTGCTCGCCCAGTCATTCGTGATGGATGCCCGCCCTCACCCCGGCCCTCTCCCCCGAGGAGAGGGGGGAGGTAGCCGCGCCCGGCAATATTCCCGCGCACAATACTCCGACTCAGCGGGTCGTGGACCAGTCGCAACCTGCGCAGTCCTTGACCGTCAGGGATGTGGAGTCGCCACGGGTCAGCGGGCGTCTCCCTCTCCTCGGGGGAGAGCAACGGTGTTGGTTGGCAAGGGGGTTAAGCGGCTTTTGGAGTGATTTTGGCGGGCGGCTGGGCCTTGGGCTGGAGGACGCGGTTCATCTGG